>JAICGN010000089.1 GCA_025923075.1 Chitinophagaceae bacterium | reverse complement strand
TAGGCCTGCGATTAGGATCAAGTGCTACAAACGTGTAATAAGCTTCATTGCTTTTGTAACGGTATTGCTGCACAGTATCTTCACCCCACACTTTCATGTGTACTTCCATAGAGCTGTTGAATGCTCTTGAAACTTTTGCTTCAATATGTACAACATTTGACAGTTTGATAGGTGCCTCAAAAGATATATTATCGACAGAAGCTGTTACCACCGGAGCGCCGCAATGCTTCATTGCGGCAAGAGCAGCGGCTATATCCATCCAGTACATCAGCCGGCCGCCCATCAGGTTTCCGAATGTATTCGTGTCGTTAGGCAATACCAATTCTGTCATTACTACCAGGCTATCGGCTGCTTTTTTTGCTTCCATAAAAAAATTTGCACGAAGTTATTAAAACGTATTTTACTCATCCCTTTTAATTCATACTATCATTTGTTAAGAGTTCCGAATCCTTTACATTTGCCCATTCTCAAAGATTCAACCACAAATTGCTATGGAGGCACAGCCCGTAATTAATTTCGATAATACAGAACATGCTTTCGCTTATAAATCCAATAAAGAATTAAAACAAGCACGTCTACTTTTTTCGTTAATGGGTAAAAACTGGCTGGTGAAAATGGGTACAGTGATGGCACCACCGGCAGTAAAATGGAATCTTCCTTTTGTGAAATCGCTGATTCGTAGCACAATTTTCAGGCAATTTGTTGGAGGAGAAACATTGGAACAAAACGCAGAAGTAGCAGACAAATTAGAAAAATACGGTGTGAAGGTTATTCTCGATTATGGCGTAGAAGGAAAAGAAGGCGAAGAAAATTTTGATCATGCCTGTGAAGAATTTATCCGGGTGATCAATTATTCATCCACGCAACCGAATATTCCATTCATGAGTATCAAGGTTACAGGCTTTGCTCGTTTTGCGCTGCTGGAAAAAATGGATGCCATGATCCATCAGAACAAGGGAAGCCTGATGAAAAGATATTTAAAAGCAGTTGATGATCTGGATGCGAATGAACGGGAAGAGTGGCATCGCGTAAGAACAAGGATGCTGAGAATTTGCGAAACGGCGGCCAAGGGAAATGTGGGCGTGTTTGTCGATGCAGAAGAAACCTGGATCCAGGATCCTGTGGATGCGCTTACGATATTGATGATGGATACATATAATAAAGAAAAATGCATTGTATATAATACCACGCAGCATTACCGGCATGACCGGCTTCAATTCCTGAAAGATTCTTTTGACGCCGCTGTCGAAAGAAAATTCATTCTTGGTGCCAAACTCGTCCGTGGCGCTTATATGGAAAAAGAAAGAAAAAGAGCTGCTGAAATGAATTATCCGTCGCCAATTCAACCAAACAAAGAAGGCAGTGACAAAGATTTTGATGATGCCGTACGGTTTTGTATAGATAATATCGATAAAGTATCACTGGTTGTCGCTTCTCATAATGAACAAAGCAATATGCTTGCTGTGAAATTGCTTGAAAAAAAAGGATTACCATTGAAGCATCCGCATGTGCACTGGAGCCAGCTTTATGGGATGAGTGACAATATTACTTTTAATCTTGCAAAAGCAGGGTGCAGCGTCAGCAAATATCTTCCTTTTGGGCCGATAAAGGACGTGATACCCTACCTTATGCGCCGTGCACAGGAAAACAGTTCCATTGGTGGGCAGACGGGCCGTGAACTGGGACTTATTGAAAAGGAAATGAAGAGAAGAGCTTTATAAAGATGATTTTAACTTCAGTCAAATTATTTTTTTATGCGTTTTATCAATTTCTTTGCGTTGCTGGTTTTTTTTATTTTCGGTTGCCGAAATGACTCACCCAACAAACTGGAAGACGCTTTTATAGTATCCCTGCAGAAAAACGATTTTACTATCCTGAAAAAATTTCTTCCTGATGTGGCCTATTATAAATCACTGGGTGATAAGATGCCGTTCCAGCAAAACGAAGACATTAAAAAATTCATTGATGAAAGTAATCAACGCATAAAAGATGCATGGCAAAATGCCATTTATAATGCCGCAGAAAAAAAAGTCGAGCTGAATAAAGTGATGATAAGAGATGTATTTTATTATGATCCATTCAAGCGGGACGAAGCCTCCGAAGCAATGATAATAAACTATGAGTATAAAGGGAAAGTGTGGGACGATATTCAGTTTATAATCGGACGTTATAATACCAGAACCTATTTACTGACAATTCCAAACCCAACCAGGGCGTTTTCAATGGCTGATCCTGAACTAAGAGCTACAAATGAAGCTAAAGCATGGATCGAAACACAAAAACCGGACTTCAAAAAGAATATTGAAGAAGTTACGCATAGGATCATCAATGATGTGAAGGAAAATAATTTTGAGTCTTTTGCACAGCAAATCATTTATCGGGGTAACGAAGAAAGCAGAAGATGGCGATCCGGTGTAAATACGAATGACTCTCTTGAAAAACGGCAGGCTACAGAATTTATGCAAGAGGTGGGCCGCCAAATTGAAAAATGCGACGGCTATGAGACAGGTGAAATAATCACGGAGAGACAATCAGAAGGAGTCTGGATTATACTGCCAGTGAAATGCGGTGATAGAATTATTTCATTTGCATACCTGCGTGTAAATAATAAGCTAATGCTTGGCGATACGGATTCCGGGACGAAGCAATAAGCAATCAGGGCAGAGAATATTCTTTTTGAGTTAAGGCAAATGTTGGCTGGTCGAGGACAGTTCATTTGTTCTTTCCAATAATTAAATACCTTGTTGGTGCGGTTTAATTAAGCCAGCCATGCTTTTGTGGAGAAAAACCACTCTCAAAAATGGACTTACCAGGCCCTTTACGAATGTTTTGGTATTATTCTTGTGACATCATGCCCAAGCGATTACTACCTATTAAAGCGGAGAAGATTTTCAGGCGATTCGTAAATAGAAGAGCGTATTTTTTACCATCCTGTTGCTCCACTGAGGTTACACAGATCAGTCACTAAACTTTTACCAGAGGTGAATCCATTTCTACCCTAAAATTCTGATATGTTGCTTTTATCTGATGCGTCAGCGGCTATATTTTTAAAGTTCCTTCAGATCTTACTTTGGATTGGTATTCCGGCGTTCGTTATTGCGATGCTGATAACAACGCTGATCCATTATAGAAACAAACGAAAGAAAGCTAAGAAGCAGGCAGGGCAATCGCTGATTGTTGAAAACGGGAAGTCATTTTCAGGATACGATGATTTTTCATTGATCCCTCCCGGTTTTTATTTGCCAGGGAGTCAGCAAGAGGTAAAAGGAATAATTCACCAGCTCTTTCACAGCAATGCAAGATATATTGCTATTCGGAAAGATTTTGAAATGCTTAATGAGAAATATAAAAGGTTACATGTAAATATTCATCAACATTCTGAAACAACAAAAAAAGAAACTATGGAAACAATACAGGAAGATCTGCAACAAACATTGCACGAGCAGATCCAAAACATAAAACAACAACACGAAATTGAAAAAAAGGAGCTGTATGCAGAGCTAACTCTACTAACCAAAGCGTTCGAAAATCTTGAAAAAGATAATAATAGCCTGCAGGACCAATTGCTGGCCTATTCATCCGATGAAAATAAAGCAACTGCTGTAGTCCAAAAATGGGAAGTGGAAAAAGCAGAACTAAAAAAAAGGATAAGTGAGCAGGAATATTTGAAAGAAGTGCTTGAAGAAAAGAAACTCCAGATTACTTTTCTGCAACAGCAACTCGAGCAAAGGATCAGAAACCATCACCTCGTAGAGCAGCAATTCAGGGAGCTCGGGATTAAATTCATGGAAGTAAAAGAGCAATTGGAAATAAAAGAACAATCGGAGAAGGAATTCCGGGGCAGCATTGAGGAAAAAGAGCAGGAGATAGTTTCTCTAAAAGAAGCGATCCAATCGAAATCCGATCACGTGATACAGTTGGAAGCTTCTTTAAAAACATTGGAAGAGCAAAATGGAAATTTTTGTTTAACGGTGGATGACAATAATAAACTTATTCATGCGCTGCAGGAACAATTGGCAGATAGCGACCTGCAAAAAAAGGAGCTTGCGGGCAAGCTCGAAAAAAATAATACTTTTTTAAAAGGGTTTCATAGAAAGCTGTCAGATGTTCTCGAAGAAGAGGCAGCGGCATCGCCGGTAATTGTAATGAAGCCTGTTTATTCGGAGGAAAATTCGGGAGAATTTACAGGTTCGGCGATTCCATAATATGTCGTTCATAGCACTTGCATAGGGTTTTGAGGACCCCGGTGATAGACTACAATCCAGGTATGTATTTCAGTTTTCGCCGGGGTATTTTATTTAAAACCCGATCAAATTGCTCACAGTTTGGAGCCGGTGGCTTATAGCTCATAGCTTTCTCTTAAATTGCGGCCATGCAGCAATACCTCAGTTTACTCCAGCATATTCTTGATCATGGTGTGCAAAAGCATGATCGCACCGGTACGGGTACTATCAGTTGTTTCGGATATCAAATGCGATTTGATTTGAAAAAGGGATTTCCACTTATTACGACTAAAAAAGTGCACACGAAAAGCATCATTCATGAATTGCTCTGGTTCTTAAAAGGCGAAACTAATATTGCCTACCTAAAGGAAAATGGTGTAAGTATTTGGAATGAATGGGCAAATGAGAATGGCGAGCTCGGTCCGGTGTATGGAAAACAATGGCGCAGTTGGGAGGGTAGGGATGGTAGAGTGGTTGACCAGATTTCAGACCTGATCAAACAAATAAAGAGTAATCCGGATAGCCGCAGGCTAATCGTAAGTGCATGGAATGTCACCGACCTTCCTGATATGGCGCTAATGCCTTGTCATACAATTTTCCAATTTTATATTGCGCCCCCCAACCCCCTAAAGGGGGAGTTGAAGCAAAAGCTTTCTTGTCAGTTATATCAGAGAAGTGCTGATGTTTTTTTGGGTGTTCCGTTCAACATTGCTTCTTATGCGTTGCTCACATTAATGATCGCACAGGTTTGTGAACTCGAACCCGGTGACTTTGTCCATACGTTCGGTGATGTGCATATTTATAATAATCATATCGAACAGGTAAAGCTTCAGTTAAGCCGTACACCATTCCCACTTCCGGTGATGAAACTCAATCCTTCAGTTAAGAATATTTTTGACTTCAAATTCGAAGACTTTACGTTGGAGAATTATCAATGTCATCCTGCCATAAAGGCGCCGGTGGCGGTGTAACCTCCTGTCCCCCGAAAGGGGTGACTTAGATTGTAATTTCAATTTATCATAGTAGTTTCGTTCCAATGTAAAAATTAAAAGGCCCTTTTGGGGGTTTGGGGTATATTATGATTATTTCCCTTGTGGTTGCGGCTGCAGATAATAATGTGATTGGTAAAAACAATCAACTGCTCTGGCATTTGCCAAAGGATATGAAGTTTTTTAAAAATGTTACCTGGGCGATGCCGGTGGTAATGGGAAGAAAAACATTTGAATCGATGGGTAGCAAACCGCTCAGCGGAAGAAAAAATATTGTGATCACCAGGAAGCCGGGGTGGAATGCCGAAGGGGTTTCTGTTGTCAGTAGCGTGGATGCAGCCGCAGCGCTTGCCGAAGGAATGAATTACAAAGAAATATTTATTATCGGTGGTGGCGAGATCTACCTGATCGCTTTTGAGAGGGCTGATAAAATTTATATGACAAGAGTTCGTGCCGACCTGGAAGGAGATACTTATTTCCCTGTGATAGAGAAAAGTGATTGGTCGTTGGTGAGTAAAACAGATAACCCTGCTGATGAAAAACATGCTTATGCTTTTTCGTTTCAGTTATGGGAAAGAAAATAATCAATAATTACTAATTAATAATTATTGATTATTGCATCTTTGTTGAGATGTATTCACGATTTCATCTTGGGCTCAAATTTTTGAGGTATTACCTGGCTGCTTCCAATGGTAAAGGACATGGAATGCATTCGCCTTTTGTTTTTGAATTCATTACAAAAGTGCTGAACGATAAAACGATTTATCCCGAGTATAAGAGAGTAGAATCTTTGCGCCATCAACTTTTAAATGATCATACCGTTTTAGAAGTAGAGGATTTCGGTGCAGGGTCGGTTATTGATAAAAAAACTAAACGAAGCATTTCATCCATTGTAAAAAATGCCGCGGAGCCGAGAAAATTTGGACAATTGCTTTTTCGAGTGGTCAAATATTATCAGCCCACAACTATTCTTGAGTTGGGAACTTCATTGGGAATTACGACATCTTATCTTTCGCTTGCAAAACCAGGAGCAAGGTTAATAACAATGGAAGGCTCGAAAGAAATTGCCCGGGTCGCCCAAAGAAATTTCAGAAATCTTGAAATCAGAAATCCTGAAATTATTGAAGGCAACTTCGACACTACACTCTCATCACTCCTCACTCATCACTCATCAATTGACTTCGCCTTTATTGACGGCAACCACCGGCAAGAACCAACCGAAAGATACTTTAATGAGCTTCTAACTAAAACCAATAATGATTCAATTCTTGTTTTTGATGATATTTATTGGAGCAAGGAGATGGAAACAGCATGGGAAACTATAAAAAATAATGCTGCAGTCACTTGCAGCATCGACCTGTTTTTTATCGGGGTAGTTTTTTTTCGGAAAGAGTTTAAGGAAAAACAGCATTTCAATATTCGCTTTTAGAAAAAGGCTATCTTCATTCGCAATCACTATTACGGAATTATTCATGACTATTGGAATTCTGAAAGAACCTTTCCCTGAGAGAAGAGTATCCATCCTGGCTGAGTCTGCAACAATCCTAACAAAAAAAGGAATCACAGTGCTTATTGAACCGGGTGCCGGCGAGGATGCCTTTTGTTTTAATAAGGACTATGAAGAAGCCGGTGGTGTCATCAAAGAAAGGGATGATATCGTAAAGCTCGCAGACGTTATTCTGCAGATAAACCCAATTCCTGTAAGTGAATTGAGTATTTCGGCAAAAATCCTGATTGGTGTTTATCAGCCATTATTCAATGCAGGGTTGATGAAAGACTATGCAATTGCGGGATGTACGGTCTTTTCGCTTGATATGTTGCCGCGGACTACGCGTGCACAGAGTATGGATGTATTAAGCAGCCAGGCAAACATTGCGGGATATAAAGCTGTTTTACTTGCATCAAATTTATACCCGCGGTACTTTCCAATGTTAATGACGGCTGCCGGCAGCATCAAGCCCGCGAGAGTGTTAATATTGGGCGCAGGTGTTGCAGGTTTGCAGGCAATTGCAACTGCAAAAAGACTGGGAGCGGTAGTTGAGGTCTTTGATACAAGACCGGCAGTCAAAGAAGAAGTAATGAGTCTTGGAGCAAAATTTATTGAAGTGGAAGGGGCGGCAGATGCAGGCAGTGCCGGTGGGTATGCTGTCGAACAGTCTGAGGAGTATAAAAAAAGGCAACAGGATAGAATAGCAGAGACGATCGCAAAAGCGGATATCGTTATAACAACTGCACAGATTCCGGGAATGAAGGCTCCTATTTTGATTACTGAAGAAATGATCAGTACCATGCGAAAGGGAGCTGTGATCATTGATATTGCAGCCGCCACTGGGGGTAACACACCCATTACAAAGAACAATGAGGTGATCGACTATCACGGTGTCTCAATTGTCGGCAACAGTAATCTGCAGGGTACCATGCCATATGATGCAAGTAAACTATACGGTAAAAATGTTTTGAATTTTCTTCCGTTGATCATGGATAAGGAAAATAATATAAACCTGAATTGGGAAGATGACCTCGTTAGCGGATGTTGCATAACTCATGGAGGTGAGATCACAAATAAAAGAGTTAAATCACTAACTGAATAAAAACTTATGAAGTCAATTTTTGACTGGCTAAGCGCCAACGAACAGATGATCTATATTATCATCCTTGTTATTTTTCTTGGTTTCATCGTTATCAGCAGGGTGCCAACAGTATTACACACTCCGTTGATGAGCCATGCAAATGCCATCAGCGGCGTGGTTATTATAGGTGCTATTATCGTCATGGGACGAGCGGACTCAAATAACTATGGGGCCCTCATACTGGGTCTGCTGGCAGTAATTGCCGGAGCTATAAATGTGGTGGGGGGATTTGTTGTAACCGACAGGATGATGGAAATGTTTAAGAAGAAAAAATAAACAAATGGGTGTCTCGATCTTAACAATAATATACATCATCGCTGCAGTCACATTCATTATGGGGCTGAAAATGATGTCAAACCCTAAGACGGCTCGTAAAGGAAATACGACCGCAGGTATCGGGATGTTGTTTGCCATTTTCGGAACCATATTTTTATTTAAAGATGAGACTGGTGCGAACCTGGGAAATTATACCTGGATATTCGGGGGCTTATTAATAGGAGCGATTGCAGGAATCATCATGGCAAAGAAAGTGAAGATGACAGCCATGCCTGAAATGGTAAGTATGTTTAATGGATTAGGTGGTGCAAGCGCGGCACTGATCTCAACAGTAGAATTCAATCGGCTTGTAAAAGATAATTTCCAGATAACGGTTGGTGAAACAGGTGTTGCAGCCGCGAATGAACTACTAGTGTTACCCGTCACTGCCGGGACCTTACTAATCCTGTTCTCAGGGCTCGTTTTAGGCGGCATCACATTTTCCGGTAGTGTAATTGCATGGGGAAAGTTGAGCGGTAGGGTAAAAGATTTTGCATTCAAGGGTCAGCATCTTATTAATATTGGCTTGTTGATCCTTGCGATCGGATTAGCTGCATACGTGACGGCAAACAAAACTGAAGTAAGCCCGGTATGGTTTTATCTTGTATTGATACTCTCACTTATTTATGGGATTTTCTTTGTGCTTCCGATTGGTGGAGCCGATATGCCGGTAGTGATCTCCTTATTAAATTCTTTAAGTGGTATATCGGCTGCCTGTAGTGGGTTCCTTTATAATAATAAAGTAATTCTCACCGGCGGCATTCTTGTCGGCGCAGCGGGAACTATTTTAACTGTGCTGATGTGCAGGGCAATGAACAGATCATTGCTGAATGTATTAATAGGATCGTTCGGCGGCTCTCAAACAAGTGGGAGTGATAAAGGCCCAATGCAACACAAGGAGATCAGTTTAAATGATGCGGCGGTTGTAATGAGTTTTGCAAACAAAGTAATTGTTGTTCCGGGTTACGGACTTGCCGTAGCACAAGCACAGCACGCCTGTCATGAACTGGAAAAGCTGCTTGAATCGAAAGGGGTACAGGTTAAGTATGCTATACATCCTGTGGCCGGTCGTATGCCCGGGCACATGAATGTGTTGCTCGCAGAAGCAGATGTGAGTTATGAAAAACTGCTTGAAATGGAGGTGGCCAATCAGGAATTTCCAACCACCGATGTTGTATTGGTACTGGGTGCCAATGATGTGGTGAATCCTGCAGCTAAGCATGATCAGGCTTCTCCTATTTATGGTATGCCTATACTGGATGTGGAATCTGCAAGAATGGTAATTGTAAATAAGCGTTCGATGAAACCTGGTTATGCCGGTATTGAAAACGAACTTTTTTATCAGCCCAAAACATCGATGTTGTTCGGCGACGCTAAAAAAGCGCTGAATGATCTTGTGACTGAAATAAAAAGTATTTAGTTCAATTATTTTTTGCGTGGCGGTGATCAAAAGAAACTTTTTGCAAAGTTTTCCCCTGCATTTTGCCATATAGCTGAATACCGGTAGTGCCATACAAAATGTGTCAATAAAATAGTGATAAGAATAACTGTATACGGAACATATGTTCTTCTTTTAATAAGGTCATTGATCAACAATCCAGCCGCTATACCCATTACGAGGTAATTAGTAATATTTACAGCATCGTTCAACGACATATTATAATAAATTATCAATGCCCTGCCGAGACCCGGGCCCACAAGTAATAACGAAGTGCCGATCATGTAGCGCAGATGTTTAGTTGTATCTTTTCTGTTGATGATCGCTAACAAATATAATACTGCAAAAGCGATCATTCCCGGTATGCTTAATGCTATTAACCCAATCCTCTCTTCTGCAGGCATAGCAGGAAGCGGACGTTGGTAAACCATACGGGATACCAGGAAAATAGAAACTACAAGTAACGGAGCAATGACATAAGAGAATTTACCGATCCATCTGTGAATGTTCATTTTTCCTGACCTGATAAGCAGGGGTTGTATGATAAGAAATGCCATCCATGTCATCATCATGGCGCCGTGGAAATGCTGTACATTATTGAAGCCGGTGAATGAGGGAAAGAAGATCAGGTACGTTTTATAAAAGCCCCATGTTACAAGGGCCAATATTAAAACAAAAAAAAGGCTGATGCGCCCGTAAGGAATACTTTGTGCGTTTTCCATTTCAGTTGGTTTTGGTGGTTTGTAAATAATTGGTGGTGGGTCCGGTGTTATGGATGCTTAAATATAAAATGTTTCGGTAACTATTCCTCTTTTCATTAGTTATGGCGGCGATGCCAGCGTCTCATACTACAGTTTAAGGAGTTTCATTTCTGTTTTAGATTGCTTCGGCCTGCTTCACTTAAAATGAGATTGTCTTTAAATAACGGCGTCGCAATGAGAGTACTCCAAAAGGATGAAGGAAAACTTAAAACCCCGAAGTCTTCGTCATTGCGAGGCTTGCCGATGAAGATGTTGCCAAAAAAAGTTTTTTGACGGCAAGCCGAAGCAAACTAAAATCTAAAAAAAGAATGCAATCATCGATTTTGTTCTTCAAGAGACTGGCGATACCGGATACAGCCTTTCATGAATTCGGGCCATTCGGGTACAGAAATTTTCGGATCTATTTTTTCCGGGAGAAGCCCCCAAAGTTTCGGATGATGCCAGCATAGATCCTGGCCAGTGCTATCTCTGTGTTCACGAATAGCAGCTCTTAGCTTTTTTATTTCTTCTATAAGCTGGTCCTTGCTCATTTGTTGAAGGTCTTCGTCCATGGGAAGATCATTTTTGTTCAATAGGATTAATTTAAAACCTCAATTAAATCTTCATTGTAGGTAAAGTTTGTAATTGTCCAACCTGTTGAACTTTTATAAATAGTGAAATCAAATTTCAAAAAATACTTTTCAAGTTTTAACATATAAAACCGTTTTGCCAGGAAATCTTTTATTTTTTTCTCCCTGATAAATTCATAAGATAAAATCCTGCCGTAGCTTGGAAGTATAGCATTCATTTGGCTGATCATTGTCTCTTGCAACGAATCAACTGCTGAATGGTCTATTGTAGAATTTTGCTTGAGGAGCTGGAGAGCTTCTGGAATTTTGCCATCTCGAAAGTTCTGCATCAATTTATCACATATAGCATTGATTTTTTCCTTGTCTTTATCGGGCTTGGTTTGTCCACTCGAAACAAGCGTGAAACAAGAAAATAACAAAGCATAAATTAATTTGATCATGTTTATAATGATTGATTTAAAGGAGATTTGTTATTGCATTCTACACGTTGTCTAATTTACGCAACTTATTGAGTTTTGACTCATTCCCGGGTTAGACTTTCAAAAGCTTGCCGAGTAGCGAGCAGAGCGTCCGAGAGTGTCCCTCACCTCGCTCTGGGTAAACTGTGCAACGAAAGCTTAATAGTAGTAAATTAGCCGACTACCCGCCTTCCCTTATTTAAAAAGTAGGGCAACTCAAATAAATTGAGCTTCGGCGGACAGGCATAAATAAATCAAACACGTCATGAGAAGATTTCAATTTGTATTCATCCTGGTTTTATCGGTTTCAATCATCAATGCACAAAAGATCATGGGGTTTAATGAAGCCAACGCGAAATTGCAACTGGATTGGGAAAAACAATTTGATGCGCAACTGAATGCAAAGAATCTCGATTTATGGATGCAGTTCCTTACTTCGCATCCGCATCATTTGGGTAGTACAAAGGGAAAAGCAAATGCGGATTATATGGCCAACCTTTTTCGTTCATGGGGTTATCAAACGGAGCTTGCAGAATACCATGTATTGTTTCCAACGCCGAAAACAAGAGTGCTGGAATTGCTGGGTAGCAAACCATACAAAGCAAAACTGGAAGAACCTGCACTGAAAGAAGACAAAACAAGCGGGCAAAAATCGGAACAGCTTCCATCGTATAATGCCTATTCGGCCGATGGTGATGTAACAGCAGAACTGGTATTTGTGAATCGTGGCATCCCAGCAGATTATGATGAACTGGAAAGAATGGGAATAAGCGTGAAAGGAAAAATTGTGATCGCAAAATATGGTGGCTCATGGCGTGGCATAAAGCCAAAAGTAGCTTATGAGCATGGCGCTATTGGTTGTATTATTTATTCTGATCCGGAAGATGATGGTTACAGGGCGGGTGATGTCTATCCCGAAGGGCCTTATCGTCCGAAATTTGGTGTGCAGCGTGGCTCGGTAATGGACATGCCTGTTTATCCGGGTGATCCATTAACCCCGGGTGTTGGCGCCACTAAAGATGCAAAACGATTGAAGCGGGAAGACGTGGTGACGCTCATGAAAATCCCTGTGTTGCCAATCTCTTATGAGGATGCATTGCCTTTGTTGCAATCATTGAGCGGGCCCGTGGCGCCGGCTGCATGGCGTGGTGGTTTGCCTTTGACTTATCATGTTGGCCCCAGTAAAGACAAAGTGCATTTGAAGTTGGAATTCAACTGGGATATAAAAACGTTATACAATGTAATTGCAAAACTACCGGGAACCGAATTGCCTGACGAATGGATCATTCGCGGTAATCATCATGATGGTTGGGTGAATGGTGCTGCAGATCCGATCAGCGGTATGGTATCTGAAATGGAAGAAGCAAGAGTGATCGGTGAAATGGTAAAGAAGGGATATAAATTAAAAAGAACATTGGTGTATTGCGCCTGGGATGGTGAAGAGCAGGGATTGCTTGGTTCAACAGAATGGGCCGAAGATCACAAAGACGAATTGAGAAAGAAGGCCGTGGCATATATCAATACAGATGGAAACAGCCGCGGTTTTATTGGCGTGGGTGGTTCACATACATTGGAACCATTTTTTAATGAAATAGCAGATGCAGTGATGGATCCGCAAACAGGAGTGAGTATAAAAGAAAGAAGATATGCAAATCAAATGGTGAATGGTGATAAAGCAACAAGAACAAGATTGATGGGAAATAAAAATATCAAGTTGAGTGCATTGGGTGCAGGCTCTGACTGGTCGGGCTTTTTACAATTTCTTGGAATTGCTTCCTTGAATCTTGGATTTGGAGGTGAAGGAAGCGGTGGCGAGTATCATTCTGTTTATGATTCTTATGATCATTTTACAAGATTCAAAGACCCGGGTTTTCAATATGGAATTGCTTTGTCAAAAACTGCCGGGAGAACCATGATGCGTTTGGCAAATGCCGATGTGTTGCCAATTGATTTTACCAGTTTTTATAAAACGGTGAATGATTATGTGGGTGAATTGAAAACATTGCTTGACAATACAAGAACTGAAACCGAGCAGGAAAATAAAATGATCAATGATAAATTGTTTGATGTAGCAAAAGATCCCAAGAAAGGATTTCAATCACCTAAGCCAAAGGATATAGTTCCTTATCTGAACTTCAGTGAGCTTGAAAATAAAATGGCTGAGTTAAAAACAAATGCTGAAGAGTTCCAAAAATTATATGCGAATGGCACACAACTTTCGGCTGCAAAGCAAAAAGAGTTGAATCAGATTTTATTCCAGGTAGAAAGGGCATTAATAAATGATAAGGGATTGCCAAGGAGATCCTGGTACAAGCACCAGGTGTATGCGCCCGGATTTTATACAGGGTATGGTGTAAAAACATTACCGGGTATTCGCGAGGGGATAGAAGAACGGAACTGGAAAGAGGCGCAGGATAATATTTCAGTAGTGGCAATGACAATAGAAGTGTATACAAATGAAGTAAAACGGGCGACAAGTATTGTGAAGCCGAAGGCGTTTTAAACCTCACCCCTTCAATCATTCAAAAATTTGAAAACTCTACTTCCCCCTCTCCTGAAGGAGAGGGGCGGCAGACCGTCCGAAATTCGAAAACTGAATGGGGTGAGGTTATGAAATGCGGATAGTCAATAAATATTAATAGTTTTTAGTCCAATTTTTAAATGCAGCTACTTAAATATCTTTTACTATTTTGTACAGTTGCCACTGTATCGTTTGCAAGCCTTACGGAAGTACAAAGCTGCGATAAGTATAAGACAGGTAAGTTTTATATTTATAATAAGGTGAATATGCAAAGAATAAACATTGAAAGAAAAGATTCATTACAGATAGAAACAAATGAAAATGGGGATATCACTATATTGAAAGTTAACTGGGTGGGGCCGTGTCAATACGAATTATTTTTTAATTATATGACGCCAAAAGAAGTTTCAAAAGATACTACTGTTAAAAGGATATTCGATTTAAATGGGGACACACCGTTTCAAATAAAAATATTGTCGGGAACTGATAGTTATTACATTTTTGAAGCTGCCAAGGTGGGTTTAAAAAATTTACGTGATACTGTTTGGCTTGTAAAATAGATTTGCCCGTGAATTTACCAACGGAATTATTGAGATCGCTTCAAGGAGTTAATGGCTTCGATGAAGAGGCTTTTGTAAAAGTGCATCAATCGGGGGAGCAGGTGACTTCGATTCGGGTAAACCCTTTCAAGGTGTCAAACGCGAAAAGTGAAACGTCAGACATAAACTCTTTTCGAGTCTCACGTTTCACGTCTCACGAAAAAATCCCATGGACCGAATACGGCTACTATCTGCCTTCCCGTCCTTCATTCACTTTCGATCCTCTCTTTCATGCCGGTTGTTATTATGTACAGGAAGCAAGCAGCATGTTTTTGGAGCAGGCATTAAAACAAACCGTTGATCTCAAACAGCCATTAAAAGTGCTTGATCTTTGTGCCGCCCCTGGCGGGAAATCGACACATATTCTTTCACTTATTTCAAAGGAAAGTCTGTTGGTAAGCAATGAAGTAATTCGTTCAAGGGCAAATATTTTAGTTGATAATATAGTTAAGTGGGGTCGCAGTAATATTTTGGTGACAAATAATGATCCGAGAGATTTTAAAAGACTACAGAATTATTTTGACGTGATCGTTGTGGATGCGCCTTGTAGTGGAAGTGGTTTGTTCCGTCGTGATCCGGAAGCTATAGATGAATGGAGTGAACAAAATGTGGCTTTATGTTGTCAGCGACAGCAAAGAATACTCGCTGACGTAGTACCTGCACTAAAAAATGGAGGAGTGCTGATCTATTCCACTTGTTCTTATTCCAGGCAGGAAGACGAGGATATAGCTGGTTGGTTGATCAGTGATTTAAAAGTTAAAAGTCAAAAGTTAAAAGTTAAAAGTGATTGGGGAGTTAACGAAACTGGCGAGAGTTATCGTTTCTGGCCGGATAAAGTAAAGGGCGAGGGATTCTTTATTGCTTGTTTTAGAAAAAAGGATGGTAATGATGAAGAGACTTACTTACCAAAAGTAAAACAGGAAAAATTTTCAAATCTTGAAATGGAGATTTTGATCAAAAATGTAAACACAGACGGGATTTCTTTTTTAAGGAATAGGGAGATCCTCCATGCTGTTCCTGAAAAGCTGATTGCTGATATAATCTTACTTTCATCCAGGCTGCGCATAGTTGATTACGGAACGAAAATTGGGGAAATAATAAAAGAGAAACTCATACCCGATCACGCCTTGGCGCTAAGTGCAATTGTCAGCGATAGAACCCCACGAATTGAATTGGATTACGAGCAAGCGATACAATATTTAAAGAAAAAGGAACTAAACTTACAGGCGGGTAAGAAAGGCTGGAATTTGGTCGCTTACGACGGGCAGCCCCTGGGTTGGATCAATATACTTTCAAACCGAATTAACAATTATTATCCCAAAGAGTTAAGAATTCTTAAGGATTTTAACACATAAATTTCTGCATCTTTGTAAAAATACATTCCCGATGAAAAAACTACTGACATTGATGTTGCCATTGTTTTTATGCACATTCGTTTTCTCACAGGACCTCGTTGTCAAAACCGGATCAAAAGGGTTATATCTAGAACATAAGGTAGCTCCAAAGGAGGGGTTGTTTCCGATCGGAAGAATGTATAATGTTCATCCCCGTCATATCGCCAATTTCAATGGCATTGATTTCAATAAAGGTCTTGCTATCGGGCAGCTGATCAACGTTCCGTTAACTGATACAAATTTTAAACAAACAGTAAATACAGGAGTTCCGATATATTATAAGGTTACTGGAAACGAGAGCCTTGCTAATATCAGCGTCAAAAACAAGGCTCAAATAAACAATTTAAGAGCATGGAATGATCTTACAGCGGATAATGTCTCATCTGGTACAAAACTGATCGTTGGATTTTTGATCTCAAATGAGTTGAAGGATAAAGTTGTGACAATAACTCCAAAAACTGCTGTGGTGGAGGAATCAGTTTCGAATGTAAAAAAACAGGAGTCTTCGGAGAAAAAGCCACCTGCTACAGAGAGTAAAAAAGAAATGACCGAAGAAGAATCAGTTTCAAATGTAAAAAAAGCTGATGCGCAAAAGAAGCAGACAGAACCTGAAGTAATCAAAGAGGATGATGCAAAAAAAGAAGAACCTAAAAAAGCAGAGCCAGAACAAAAGAAGCCCGATCCTACCGCTGTGAAAGAGGAGCCCAGGAAAGCGGAACCAACTGTTAAGCAACCTGCACCTATAGATGATGATGGAACTGGCTACTTTAAGAATAATTTTTATCAGCAGGTAAAAACGTCGCCGCTGACAAAAGAACAAACACTTACTTCGTCAATATTCAAAACGAGCAGCGGCTGGCAGGACGGTAAATATTATTTACTTATGAACGGCGTGGAACCCGGAACAATTGTAAAAATCACGAACCCCGGTAACAGTAAAATTGTTTTTGCAAAGGTTCTTTATGCAATGGATAAGATCAGGGAGAACCAGGGAGTGGATGTTCGTATCAGTGATGCCGCTGCTGCTACGCTTTCAGTTGCTGAAACTGATAAGTTTATTTTAAAGGTGAATTACTGATCATTTCTTCAGGAAACGGATATACCAGGGGAGCTTATTAATTGTAAGTGCCGGAAAAATTTCTTCCGTTGCGCCGAATCCACCGTAAAAAAAAGCAAGATTTCGGATATCAGAGCCTTCAAAATCAAGAATAAGATCGTGGCCAGCATGATCTTTAATGAATGCATCGATTAATGCATGTGAGGCACCAATTGTTTTTCCCTCTGGATGATTACCTACCATTATGTAATACGCACGGTTATGAGAGAAAAAGAAAACGGATGAAGCGAGAACCTTGTTTTTCGAATCAATAACACCATACACTTTAGCCTGTTCCCTGCTTTTCAATAATTCAAAGAGTTTTTTGAAATTGGGATAATCTTCAGGTTTTGTTCCATCAATATGTTTTAATTGTTCTTCGTTAAGCCGAATGATTTCATCAATGGAAATCATTTTACTCACCTGGCAACCTAACTGAACCGCCTTAGAAATATTTCTTTTATGGCTCTCCCGATATGATTTATAAAGGTGTTCATAAGGTTGATTGAGATTGAGAATGTAATTTCTTCTCGGATAATAATTGTGAAGTGCGGCAGGAAAGTTATTTCCTGCGTTAAGTGAGATTTCAATGAGCTTGAATTTTATGGGAATAGTATCAAGAAACCGCTTTACCAGTTGTTGATCAATATTTTTTCCAAACACTCCCAGTGATGCGGTGAATGCGGGCTGATACAAATAATAGAAGCTGTATTTGCGATTCCACGTTAGCGGCATAATCGCTTCATAGTCGTTAAGTACCATGGCATCCCATTGTTTTGCCATGCAATCAAGATAAAAGGAATAACCATAAATAAGTCCGTTAGGAGCATTGGCGATACAAGCATCCCACTTTTTCTTATCAATTTCCTTATGTAAAAAATATTGTATTTGATTTCCGGTTGTCATTAGAAATCAAGTTCCCGGTTTATTTTTCGAAGAGTAAAATTAGAGATGTCAATGCTGAAAGAAATCGTTTTCCAAAATCTTCCTTTCTTCTCCAGCACAGATTGTATATAATCCTTATAAATGCTGCTGTAAATAACGGGAATGTAAATATTGATCGTATTCGCAAATAAGGAAAGCTGCACCCCCGCATCGAAAATAAAGCGATCAAGCTCCGCATCTTTTTCCCATGCATCAGCATAGGTGCCAATATCTAAAAAGATTTTTAATGGAATTTTTACCGGCAATAATGAAAGTGGATTCATGCCGGAGGGAACTGTGGTTGATAAATTTACTGAAGCAAGCCAATCATCTGTTTTGCCAACCTTGTCAGCATACAGGTCTGTTCTTACTTTAAAACCACCGTCCCGCATCATGATCTGTTGGCTGGGAACCTTTTCAAATTTATTTCTACCAATAAAATAATCACTGTAAGTATAGTCTTCATAGCCATTAGGGCCTGTCATGTTCAGATGATAGCGGTCGGTTTCAAATTCTTTAGAGAAGGTTTTTGAACCCAGGTAAAAGAATTTTCCTGCAAACAAACGAACATCCAGGCCACCTTGTTTCGGATAATTGAAAAAATAATTACCGGTGAAAGCAGTCCTGACAAAATCTTTAGCATGTTCAATGTTAAATTCTGCTTTGTACGGGTAAAGTACCCGGAAATTTTCAATCACCAATTTTAACTGGTTCAGTGTACGGTTATCACTAACAGTGTTCACAGTTTGATTAATGACTGTATCCGGCGGCATGAACACACTGTCATAAGATATATTGAAAGACTCTTCATTTATTAAAAATGTTTTCCATTGTATATAGCGATTTGAACTACTTCGGGCATTTTTTTGATTAAGGGTGAAACGGACACCAGGAACAATTTTTTGAAAACCTGCAGTTACTTCATCGCCATCGTCTTTTTCAAAACTATTCATTGAGAACATCGAAGCATTCAGGAAAAGATCAATTTTCTTAAATGTGCCTGACGGATAAAATGAATAATTCAATTTGCCCAGCCCTTTTAATTGCTTTGCACCTGTTGAGTACAACGGCGCAACCAAAAACTGAAATCGTGATGCAGGTAATTTGTAATTCGACACCACGCCGCCGATCATAAACTTGTCATAGCTGTTTACGCCTGCCACAGGCGAAAAGATGATAGCATTTTTTGAAGGCTCCCTGAGGTATGATATAATTGCCTTTGATGAAAAGGGAAAAATTATTTTTGTTCCTTTTCTTTCCATACCCGGTAGTATTCCTTTTTTATCAAGTAACGCGAATTCGGCATCCAGGCTTTGTCCGCTGACGGTTTCCAAGACCTCTTTCAGATCTTCAGGATAAGGATGTTTAAATTGCCATTGTCGATAGTACTCCTGCATGGCTTTGTCAAAAGTTGCTGTGCCTAATTTCTTTTCAACCTGCTCCATCCATGCACCGGTTTTATAATAAGCAACCAGGTTATAGTTCAGGTTTGCGAACTTACCACCTTCAGTATTTATGGGCTGATCTTTATTTACTGCGGCCCTGGTTTCAAATAATAATCTTTCAGCATCTTTTAT
>JAICGN010000088.1 GCA_025923075.1 Chitinophagaceae bacterium | reverse complement strand
TTTGGCGGTGTACTTGTTTGTAATGGCACAATTGATAAAGCAACTGCTGAAGCAATCAATGAAATATTTTTTGAAGTGTTGATCGCTCCGTCATACAATGACGATGCGCTGACAGTTTTGAGATCAAAAAAGAACAGGATCCTTTTAGAAAGCAAGTCAAAAGTAAAAAGTCAAACCCCGCTGGCGGTCGGGACAGAAATGTACCGATCTCTTTTGAATGGAGTGTTAATACAGGGAGTAGATGAAGGCAACTATGCAGAGTGGAAGGAAGCAGGCGGTCGCGAAACAACAACCACAGAAAAAGAAGATTTGAAATTTGCCAACCTGGTTTGTAAACATCTTAAATCAAATGCAATTGCGTTGGTAAAAAATAAACAATTGATCGGCAAAGGTTGCGGACAAACAAGTCGTATTGATTCATTGCGCCAGTCAATTGAAAAAGCAAAGCAGTTTAATTTTGATCTGCATGGAGCGGTGTTGGCGAGTGACGCCTTCTTTCCATTCAATGATTGTGTAAAGATGAGTCATGAAGCAGGGATTGAAGCATTCATCCAACCCGGCGGTTCTATTCGTGACAAGGATTCAATCGATTATTGTGTAGAAAATAAACTGGCAATGGTGATGACGGGGATGAGGCATTTTAAGCATTAAACCCCCACACCCCCTAAAGGGGGCTTAGGAAAAAGTTCTTTAGAATAGAAATTTCAAAAAAAGTAAACTACGAAGTCTCCCTTTAGGGAGATTTAGAGGGTATGCCCTTATTCGACTTCAATAAAACCTTATCACAATCCACTGATGCTCTAAAAAGTTTATCGGCGCTGAATCCTTTGACCATTCACAAGAAAGGGACAAGAGCAAAAGCGATCTTTGCCCTCTCATTGGTTTGCATACTTTGGGGCACTACATGGCTGGCAAGCAAACAAGGCGTAAAATATATGCCTGATGCATTACAAATGGCAGGTATCAGGCAATTACTGGGCGGCATTTGCTACGTAGGTTTCTTTCTTTATAAAAGAATAGCCTTGCCAAAAGGAAAAGAATGGGCACCTATCATCGTGTTGAGCTTTCTGAATTTTATGATCAGCAACGGGCTAAGCACACTTGCATTACAATATAAAATTTCTGCGGGCCTTGGTGCAATTATCGGTGCCATATTCCCACTTTGGCTCGTAGTTATCGGGCTCTTTGTTTCAAAAGGCAAAATACCTGTAACGGCAATTGTCGGCTTGCTGCTTGGCTTTGGTGGCGTATGCGTAATTTTTTATGATCACCTAAATGAATTTTTCGACCCGCAATTTCGCTGGGGGATTTTACTTTCTGTAATTGCCACATGGACCTGGGCGATCGCTACTCTTTATACAAAGCGCCAGGCAGTCAATTTCAATCCCTATTTTGGTCTTGGACTGCAAATGATCATCAGCGGAATTGTGTTGTATAGTTTTTCAATGGCGACCGGCAGGGCTGTTGCTCTTACTGCTATTGCCTGGCAATCCTGGGCCGCTATTGCCTACCTCGTCATCTTCGGTTCCCTTATCGCATTTGTTTGTTATTTGTATGCGCTGCAAAATCTACCAACCGAGCAAGCTTCCATTTATGCGTACATCAACCCAATTGTTGCGGTTGTGCTTGGCTCGATTGTATTTGATGAAAAACTTACTATTTATCTTGCGATCGGCGGACTCGTTACGCTGTTAGGAGTTTACCTTGTTAATCAGGCATACAAGATCACAAGCGCAGAACAACCAGAAACGGAAGCAGTGTAAGGCGAGTTCGGAGTCGGGAGTCGGAAGTCGATAGTCTTTGACGATCTTAATTTTTAATTTTGTTTCCTTAGCTGTAGTGCCCATCCCAACTCACTACTCACTACTCACTACTCGCTACTCGCTATTCACAACTCACCACTCACCTGTCTAACAAATTCCTCATACACATCTCTCCAGCCGGTAAATGATTTATAGCTTCCCAAAAAGCTATTATGCCAGATAGTAATTAATGTGCCATTAACAGCTTTTACTGCATTATAGTAATGCATCATCTCTTCGTATGCTCTTTGCGGTAAATATTTTTGTTCAAAAAATGAATTGGCTTCCATAAAACAAAAAGGATGAAGCAAAAGATTTGTCAGCTGCTCCTTCTTCAAGTCATACCAATAAAAAGAAGAGGCTACAGATGCACGAAAACCGTTGATGCTCCCATATCCCATCGAATAATCATCAGTAATACCTGCAACGATCAGTCTCCGAAAAGTTTGGGGCAATTCAAATCGTATATAATGCTGGCGTGAGGAATTTATTTTTTTTCCTGAAGTTGCTTCAAGGATTCTGATTTCCTCATTAAGTAAACTTTCCTGATCTCCGCTTGCCCACGATGGATGAATGCCTATCGGATATTTTTCGGCATGTTGCTTTATCAGCACCTTCATTCCCGGATGAGCCGGGGAAATATTCTTATCATACTTGCCTTTCGCGGTTGCCACATGAAAAAAATACATCGGCCATAAATCATTCCTTTCATGAAGTTTGTCCATCCATTCAAATGCGTCGTAAGGATCCTGGCTTTTCTCTCTTAATACATTTATTCTCTCATTCACCATTGACCATTCACGATTCATGATAGATCTGGCAATTCCTCCTACCGTTTTTACCAATCCCTTATGCTTGAATGCAAAAGCTTCATCGATATCATAAGTGGGAACAAAGTTGAATGATGAAGAGTGCATGGCGAGCGCGGGAAATTTCTCTTTCAGGGTTTTTCTAAAATCCCCAAGCCAGATATTTACTAATGGAAGATTTAAAAATCCTTCTTTGAACGCCAGCGAATTCTCGTGAGCATAGCGTCCATAAATATCCCTTGGATGCGGCAGGTATTCTTCATACCGGCTTAATAAATAAAAAATAGCGGCAAAAATGTCAAAAGGATAGTCACCGTCGGTCCTAAAGAAAGCCTTATGACCATTTACTTCAAAGCAAGTAATTTTCTGTTCCTCAATTGAATCTTCAAACAATAAAGAGGAATTCTTAACTCTTAATTCTTCCTTATTAATTTTCGTATCACTGTAATTGATCTTGGGACCAGTATAATCATTAAAAACAAAACTATCTATGGTAAGTTGGAACGCCTCTCCGGTAATCTCTTTTCCAATAAAATCAGCAACATACTGGAGACGGGGAGTAATCTTATTTGTGTAAACAATCACCAAATGAAGATAATTATCTGTTTCCGTATTTTTCCTTCCACAATTCGTTGAATGACTTTTTGGGAAACTTTATTTCACTGCGATGTTCTTTCCACCCTTTAAGCAAACTATTCACCACCCAGTTTTTTATTCTGGCATTTCCCATATTCATCAGGCTGCGCCGAAGCATTGCTTGTTTCCAAAATTTCCAACCTGTTCGTTCTGCAAAATGGCTATTGCCCTCTTCAACAGCTTCATGCCTGTTTTCCAACAGCAGTTCATGAAGATTTATTTTTACTGCACACACTTCTGTACAATTTCCGCAAAGCGAAGATGCATAACTTAAGTGCTTCCATTCATCCATCTGCTTTAAATGTGGTGTGATTACAGAGCCGATCGGTCCGCTGTAGGTAGTTTCATAACTATGTCCACCAATGTTCTTGTAAACAGGACATGCATTCAAACAGGCGCCGCACCGAATGCAATACAAACTTTCTCTTGCCTTTTCATTGGCCAGAATATTTGTCCGTCCATTGTCAAGCAGTATCACATACATTTCATCTGGGCCATCTTTCTCTCCTTCCTGTCTTGGACCCGTTACAATTGTATTATAAACAGTAACTCGCTGCCCAGTGCCATACGTGGCAAGCAAAGGCCAGAATAAAGCAAGATCATTAATTGACGGAATAACTTTCTCAATCCCTGCGACAACTATATGCGTCTTTGGCATTGAGCAACTCAATCTTGCATTGCCTTCATTTTCCGTTATGGCGATGCCACCAATATCGGCAAGAATAAAATTGGCGCCTGTAATGCCTACTTCTGCTTCAGTATATTTTTTCCTCAGCACCTGTCGTGCGACCTGGGTAAGTTGTGCTGGTGTCAGTCCGGGATCAGTTCCGAGCTTATCCGCAAAAAGTTTGGCTACGTCTTCTTTGCTTTTGTGCATTGCAGGAGTAACGATATGGTAAGGTGGCTCACCATCCAGTTGCTGAATATATTCTCCCAGGTCAGTTTCTATGCTTTCAATTCCCTGTTTTTCTAAAAATTTATTCAGATGAATTTCTTCTGTCACCATGCTCTTGCTCTTCACCAATGTTTTGCAATTCTTCTCATCACAAATTTTACCAATTTCATCCAACGCTTGTTTCGCATCTTCCGCCCAGATCACTCTTGCTCCCCGCTTTATAAGTTTTGCCTCGAAACTCTCAAGCATTTTATCAAGATTCTCAAGCGCCTTCCATTTTATATTCTTTGCTTTCTCTCTTGCAAGATTTATATTAGTGAATTGTTCTTTCCCTTTTGGCACAACAGCATTATACCGGCCAATATTAAAATTGATCTTACGCCGATGGTCTTTGTCAGCAGCTTTTTCAGTGCTTTTGGCAATAAAAGATTCGGAATGTCGGGACATAGAACTGCGGTGTTAAGATTTCAGTAATTAAGAGTAATATGAGTTTGCTATTTTACAAATTAACGAAGGAATTACTTATTTCCCCTTCTTTAGATTTCTTTTTATCCAATCAACTGCTTTTCTTACATAATACTCTTCATCACTCTCTAAAAGCTTGACTCGTTTTATTATTTCCGGATGCAGCGATCTGTCTTTTGTAAATACCTCAATGATCACCAGTGACAACCTTCTTTCCCAAAGATTTTTTGACTTTACCAGTTTACCGGACAGATCAAAGATCTCATGCTGAATTTTTTTTGCTACCGGTTTAAGACTTTGCATACCGACACAATCACATACGGCCCAATCCGAAATATCTTTTGTAAACCCTGTAACCAGTTTTAATGAAATCAATGGATCTTTCTTACAAATTACATTCAGGAGTTTTCCGGCAATTAATTTTTCTTCAAATGCCCCGGAGTTCCATAATTCTTTTACTAAATCAAAACCGCCTTCCCTGTACTTCTTTGCCATTCTATTCAATACAGGTGTCCTGATTCCATAGACTTTTTCAGCATTCGGCACAAATTTCATCGCAGCAGCTTTCGCTTCAGGAGTTGCGTGCTCCTTTAATTCATTTTGAATTTGTTTTAGTAAAGCTGACATCAGCGTATACTGTTTTTAATTTCATATTTCTCACAAAGTACATCGCCTCTTCTCTTTAATTGTTGCTGGTATTGCCACGATGGATAATGCACAGACCCATACATTTCCTCATATTTTTCAATCAAATGCGGATAGTGATTTCGAAGAAATTTAAAAACAAGTTGTTTGCTGTCTCTTTCATCATTTCCGAACAGCGTCAAGCCAGCTATAAAAATAAAATTTGCCCCATATTGTTTGGCAGCAGCAATAATCTTTTCAAGTTCTTCATCAGTGTCAGTTATAAAAGGCAATAAAGGCATCGCATTTACACCACATAAAAAACCATTATCACTACACAGTTTTAATGTTTCCAATCTTTCTTGCGGAGCAGGGGCACCGGCTTCAATTTGGTTTGCAATTTTTTCATCAAGAGTAGAAAAAGAAAATGAAATGATGACTCCCCGACCGGGATTTTGTTTTAGATCTTCCGGAAGAATTGCCGTTTCATCAATTTGTTTTAGCAGATCAAGATCTCTTTTTATCAACGCAGATTTTGTGGAAATAAAAACCGGGAAGCGATGTTTGAGAATTATTTTAAGAAATTCTCTTGTCAAACCTATTTGTTCCTCCACTTGCATGTAGGCATCTGTGGCCGAGCCCAAAGTAATAAAGCCGAATTCATCTTTCCTTGCCCGGTTATTCAGTTGTCTATCGAGAATGTCAGCAGCATCTTTTTTAATTACAATCTTTTCTGCAAGATTCTCTCCATATTTGCTCCCGTGCACATAGCAGTAGGTGCAATTGAAGCCACAACCTTCATAGGGATTGACAGAATAATCATCAAGAAACCAGCTATCTCTTTTCTTGTGTTTATTAAGAATCGATTTGACTTCTTTATAGGCTATCATTTCGCCGTTTCGGAGTAATGTTCTTTGGCTGCTTTTTCCAAAGCCTGATAGAATTCCTGCCCGTATTTCCTTATTAATGGTTCTTTCAAAAATTCGTATGTAGGAACTTTTAATTTTTCCCCCAAGGCGCAACCCGGGCTGCAAAGTTTTTCTCTCGGCTCGTAGTTAACTCTTTCGTAATCACCATATTTCCCTTTTTTTACAGTGATGGGATAAAGGTGACAGCTGATCGGTTTTTTCCAGGGGATCACGCCCTCATAATATGCTTGTTCAAATGCACATTTGATCATTCCGCTTTTTTCCCTGGTCGCATACACACATATTTCGTTATCGCTCTCGAGTGTGGGTGTCACCCAGCCGAATTCGCGGTCGTAAACATATTTACCTTTTCGTTCTATTTCCTTTATTGAAGCCGTTGTAAGATAAGGTTTGATTTTCGCGTACAATTCCAAAACGATATCAAGCTCTCCATCTTCTAAAGGGGCCCCTGCATCGCCATCCTCACAGCAGCCACCTTTGCATTTGGCGAGATCACAAACGAACTGCGTTTCGACCACATCATCACTGATCTGCTTATTATCAATTATTATCACCTTGTCTTTTTTGCAAATCTACTTAAGAATTGTCTTGTCCCCTCCGCGAAAATATTCCACGCAACTTCAACATATGATGTGAAGTAAGAAAATGAATGACGCGGTGTTCCAGCCAATGATGTAAAGGGACAAGGATAGCCGCCAGCCCGATCATAAAGGCAAGATCATATAAAGGTTCTCCCTGCGTGATTCCGTAAATATTCTTTTTGAAGACAAGAAAGATGAATTCAAAAAATATAAGGAAAGAAAAAAATCCGATTGCTCTAATTGTGGTTGCTGAAACCTTGAACCAGCCCATCATCACCAGTGCAACAAATAATATGGCAATACCGATGATGATTCCCATATATTGTATACGATTTCTTTTTTCTTTTAACTCTTGCTCTTCAGCCAAAGCCCTTTGATGCCGCTGCTGTTCATCAAACGCTTCGATCTGTGTCAGTTCATTTTCCTTTTTCAACTTATCAATGCTGTCTTTATATTGGTAGTATAAGACGTTATATTGATTGGCTAATCTAAAATCTCCTTTTTTCACATAAAGACTGTCAAGATGTCCCAATGCTGCCTGGGTATTTTCCAGCTGTCCATTTCTTTCACCCATTTCTTTCACCTTTTGAAAGTATTCAATTGCCTTATCATTCTTATCCGTTTTTTGATAGTAATCCCCCAATTGTACATAAAAATTAATGCGGTTCGGTTCGCTCGTCTTTTGTTCAAAATAAGGAAGCGCTTTATTAAAATAAAGGCCTGCTGAATCAAAATCCTTTAGTTTAGTATAAATAACGGCGTAAACCTGGTCTATCTGCCCACTCATGCCCATATTGGAAAGATATTTTTTCAGATTAAGCCCTGAAGAAGAATTCATATACTCCAGCGCTTTTTGTGGATGATCAATTCTCAGATGTTGGTTCAAGACGCTTAGATACCCGGGGATTTTTAACGTAGGAAATTTTAGCGAATCTGCCAGGGCGATAGATTTTTCAAAATAGCTGAGAGCAATATCATTATTCCTTTTACTGGCAAATAAATTTCCGATAGAATTAAAATCGATTGCCCGCTGGTAGCCGACATTGCCTCCCCTCACATGATCAAGTTCCTTATTGGCCTTCATATAATAATCAATTGCCTTATCATAATCTTCTATCCTTGAATAAAAGTTTGATAAATGCAAATAACAATTTCTTCTTAACTCGGGAATTTTAGTTGCTTCTGCAACCTGCAATCCATTCAGAAAATGCCGAAGCGACAGCGTTTTTTCATTTCTTGCCTGGTAAACAAGGCCATAAGTATTATGCGCTTCGGCCTTCAGGCTGTCATTTTTAAGCGTTGATATCAATGAAAAAGCCTGGTTGATATAATTAAGAGCTCTGTCTTTATCAGGAATTGCAAGATGAATAGCACATAATTTTAGTTGAATCGCTCCTGTTTCTTCTTCCATTTTATTTTGCCTGGCAATCTGCAATGCTTTATTATAATATTCAACCGACCGGGCGGCATAATCTTTTTGACCGGTAAAATAACCGCAGCGTATTCCATTTGACATATACGCTTTAACCATCAGTTTACGATCTCTTGTCTCTTCAGCAAACGTTATTAATTGCTTACCATACTCTTCAGCCTGCCCGGGATTTACATTCATCGCAGTCCGGGAAAGCATATCTAACCAAAAAACTTTTTCCTCCGCAGTTTTTGCTTTTGCAAAAGAAGATTTCATTGAGTCAAGTGCGGCCGCTTGCTGAGCAAAAGAGCGGGATGTAGAGAAAATAAAAATAAAAAACAAAAAGGTTGCTTTCTGAATTCTCATAACAAATCAGTTTGGTTCGACAAAGAGAGCCTGAAAGGCATTCAATACAAGATAAAGGAAATATTTACTTCCACTTTAATGTATTGATAAGATATTGCAGATCTTTCTTTAAGAAATCGTTTACAATAGAAAGAGAATCTTCATTGGGCGTGGCGTTAAAGTATAATGCACCTCGTAAGAAGTGTCTTACGGAATCTGTCAGAAAAAATTGATTGGCTGTTGCCGTGTTTCCTTCAAGCGTAAAATAAATACCATCAATATTATTGGGAGTACGAAATGGTGTTGGTTCTATTGACGAGGCTTTTTGAACATGTTGCTTAAAGCTCATTGTAAAAGCATCATTAATGAGTGAATCGAATTTATTTTTGCCGATCTCTTTATAACTTACAAAAACTCTTCCATTGAATTGCGGAAAATCAATATTGATCCACCAGTCATTCTCAGGTTTGTCATCAAAAAAAGTTGTATCCTTTACAATATTGGCATACACAGGATATTCAAATGAATAAGGATATCCGGGTTCATCAAAGAGCCGGTATTTTTTTTCAGGAAAATCAATTTTAAAATATCCTCTCTTTTTATCAACCGTATAATTTGTGTTGCAGGATATAAGAAGTATTGCAGAAAAGAAAATTAATAACGAAAAATAGCGGTGAGATCTCATTCTTTGGGTTTGTGATTAATAGTAACTTTTATTTCCATGATCCTGTTTTTATAAGCTTCGAGCACAGTGAACTCAAAATCGCCGGAGGTGACTACAGTATTGATCGTAGGAAATTCACCAGATAATTCAAGCACCAGCCCCGCCATGGATTCGCTTTCGCCTTTTACAGTATCAAACGTATCAGGGGAAATTTTCATTGCTTTACAGGCATCATTCACCGTTGTTTTGCCTTCAAAAACAAAAGTATTCTCATCGATCTTTCTAATGTTTCCTTCTTCTTCATCAAATTCATCTTTTATTTCCCCGATAATTTCCTCAAGAATATCCTCCATGGTAACGATCCCGCTGGTTCCACCAAATTCATCAACTACTACAGCAAAATGAACTCTCTTATTTTGAAAATCTTTAAGCAGATCTTCGATCAATTTTGTTTCAGGAACAAAAAACGGTTGCCGCATTAAAACATGCCAATCAAAATTTTCCGGTTGTTGCAGGTGTGCCTGCAGATCTTTTGTGTTTAAAACCCCAACTACTTCGTCAAGACTTGTCTTATAAACCGGCAATCGGGAATAATGCAACTCTTCCACTTTTTTTAGCAAGTCAGGAAACGGAATGTTGTATTCAATGCCACTTACATCAAGCCGGGTACGCATAATTTGCTTTACAGAGATGTTTCCGAACTTGACGATACCTTTTAAAATATTTTTTTCCTCGATCGAAGTTTCTTCTTCAGTAGCAATGTCGATAGCCTGGTCAAGTTCCTGCAGGCTGGCTGTAAGGCTCCGGGTTGCGCCGAGTCTTTTGCCTATTACATCGGCTACTCCAACCATCCTACGGCTTATTCTTACCAGTAAAAGATGGATTCCTTCGATTACATAAGAGCAATCATATGCGACCCGCAGGTTATTTTGTGTAGCCCAAACTTTTGGCAAGATCCGGCAAAAAAATATGAGGATAAACGCAATGATAAAAACCTTAATCAAAAGTTCAGCGATATACGCGAAAGAGCCTAATCGTATAAGAGAGTCGCCTAATTGTAATAATTCATTGATAAGGAAATTAGAGAGAACTATAATACAGATATTAAAAAACGTACCGGCAATAAGTAATGATGTATAAACTTCTTTAGGTTCATCAAGCAGGTCGACAATACGTCTGGCTGAAGAATGCTGTTTTGTTTTCAGCATGTTAATGTCCTTACTGTGAAGGGAAAATAATGCTACTTCGCCGGCTGCAATAAAAAAAGAAAGTGTCATCAATATAAACAGTAAGGCGGCCAGCACAATTGTTCCGTCAGCCTTAACCGCAAGAAAGGTAAAAAGAAGATTATCAGTAAAAAATGTAGTGACCGAATGATAATCCAAAGCAAGAGTTTTTGGTGATTAATCATAGCCGCACAGGCAGGTATTACCTGCCTGTGGATATTGTTGCAAAAGTAAAGTTTTCAGGTAGATTAATTAATAGGGTAATTCCTGCGAGGTATCGCTTTCTGCAGGCGGGACATCGTGACTACCCAGGTTTTCAGTATGGGTATTGTCAGTATGTGCGCCGCCATCTGTTCGTTTATCGAGCATTATCAAGTTGTCGCCAACCACTTCAGTTGCAAACTTGCGATGACCTTCCTTATCATCCCAATTGCGTGTACGCAAACGGCCTTCAATATATACAAGGCTTCCCTTGTGAAGATATTTTTGTGCCAATTCGGCAAGACCACGCCACAAAACAACGGTGTGCCATTCTGTTTGCGAAACCAGTTTGCCGCCGCGGTCTTTAAAAGTTTCAGTAGTTGCGAGTGGAAATTTTGCTACGGCTATATTGCCTTCCAATACCTGTACATCGGGATCCTTACCAAGATTACCAATAAGCATGACCCTGTTTACTCCTCTCATAGTGATAAATTTTTCGTTTAAAAATCCTCTGTAGAGTTCAATGCTCTTTAAAATTAATTTTTTTTATCCGTAAATCTGAAATTTTTTAGAGAGTGAATTAAGAGTGGCCCCTTTCAAAATAAGCAGTAATCAGCCGGGGAAAGGCGTGGAGAGACAATTGCTTCAAAGAAATTAGTTTGAAACCTGGTAAGCCTAATTGCTTTTTAGAAGCTATCTTAATAAATCTGCCTATGATCTTTTGATGTGATAACTGCTGAATATAGACCGGTGAAACTGACAAAATCTTGTAAGAATCTTTTTTCAGCACCTTTTCTTTTTCTGCTTTAGCAATAATGTCTTTCGCCCCGGTTTCATTGACGGTCTCGATTAAAACAAACTCATGTAAGCTTCTCCAAATATCATTCCCTGCTCGTTTGCTTATGTAGATCTTGTTATTGTACTCAATTATCAGGTAATTAAAATATCTCGTTGCAATTTTTATCTTTTTCTCTTTTACCGGAAGCTGACTTACAAGATCGTTGTTAAAAGCAAAACAGTGATCCTTAAAACCACAAATGTTACAAAGTGGAAATGGCTTACATATGACTGCTCCAAAGTCCATCAGGGCTTGATTGTATCTGCCGGGTTGTTTTTTATCAAGCAACTCAACTGCTAATCGGGAAAACAGCTGTTTTCCATCGGCGGAATCAATCGGTTTTCTAATCCCAAAAACTCTAGACAGCACTCTGAAAACGTTTCCATCAACAACAGCATGAGGTAGGTTATATGCAAAAGAGGCAATCGCAGATGCAGTATAATGACCAACACCTTTTAATTCAAGAATACTTTCATACGTGTCGGGAAATTTTCCATTCAATTTTTTTGAGATGAACCTGGCTGTTTCGATCAAATTCCTGCATCGTGAATAATATCCCAGTCCCTCCCACAATTTGTATATTTCCTCGTCTTTTGCAGCGGCCAGTTGATGGATATTCGGGAAATGAAATATAAATCTTTCAAAATATTTTACTCCTTGGTCTACTCTGGTTTGTTGCAGCATGATCTCGCTTAACCATATTTTGTAAGGATCTTTTTCTCCCTTCCATGGCATTTTTCGGGTATTCTGATGCTTGTTCCAATGCATCAATATGGCCGGAAATTTTGATAAAAGTTCTTTATTAAAGCGCATTGATTAAAAAAAAATTGCCTATCCCTTTGACAATCACCATATTTTGTCCTACATTAGAGCAAATTAACTGCTAAAATTTTTAATAAATGAGAAAAGCTGACCTCGTTAACAAGATATCTGAAAAAACAGGCATCCCAAAAGTGGATGTGCTTGTTACTCTTGAAACTATGTTCAAAGAGGTGAAAGATACTCTGGCCGGAGGTGAAAATATTTATGTCCGCGGCTTCGGCAGTTTTATAACAAAAAAAAGAGCGGCTAAAATTGGAAGGAACATCAAGAAAAACATAGCGGTACACATTCCTGAACATTATATCCCGGCCTTCAAACCTGCAAAGGAATTTGTTGCTGAAGTTAAAAAGCTGGTTACTGTAAAAGAAGACGAAGGTCCTGGTGACGAGGCAGATTAACTTAAATTCCCTACCGTCATCAACAATCTCATTCCGTTCGGTTAACTTGCAGCCCTAAATTTTAAAGTTGAAAAAAGCGCAGTGGATCACGGTTGTGGTTGGAATTTTATTAGTTGCGGGTATCTATCGATTTGGCAGAACGAGTCCTCACAACACAGAAACTAAAAAACCTGCTCAAACCTCTCATCCCGGTGAATTAACGACTGATTCAATTTTATTTCATGCTAAAGAAATACTGAGGCCGGAACAAGTTACATGGATGAATAATCTTGAACAATCTGTTATTAGAGGTGATGTGAAGAATCAAAAGTTAGACGTATTTCACCAACTAGCACATTTCTGGAAAGATTCGGCAAGAATCTTTGAACCATACGCATGGTATGAGGCCGAAGCAGCAAGATTGGAAAATTCGGAAAAATCACTCACCTTTGCTGCCCATTTGTTTTTAGAGAACCTGCGCAACGAGCAAAATGATCGGTTAAAGGAATGGAAAGCCCTGCAGGCAAAAGACCTTTTTGAAAGATCTTTAAGAATAAATGATACGAACGATTCAACAATGGTTGGACTGGGTGCTTGTTACATTTTTGGAAACATTGCCGATAACCCGATGGAAGGAATAGTAAAGGTGCGGCAAGTAGTTGAAAAAGACAGCACTAATATTTTTGCACAAATGGTACTTGGCCATGGTTCATTCATTTCAGGACAATACGATAGAGCGATTGATCGTTTTGGAAAAGTCCTGGTCCTGCAACCCGGTAACCTGGAGGCAATATTGATGATAGCGGAGGTGTATGAAAGAAAAGCAGATAAAACCAATGCTATCAAGTGGTATTCCAATGCGATGACAATTACAAACAATCCTGACCTGAGGACAGCATTGGAAAGACGAATAGACGAATTAAAAAAATAACCTTATTAATAAACTTAATTTAAAAAAAATTCTGAAGTATGCCTTCTGGTAAAAAAAGAAAGCGCCATAAAATGGCGACGCATAAGCGTAAAAAAAGACTGAGAAAGAACCGTCATAAGAAAAAGAATAAATAGTATGTAAAGTTTATAAAAGTAGCTAAGTACCTTTTCAAAGGCGTTCTCTATACTTATAAACTTTATATACCGTTCTTTCATGGTCAACTGGTTGCTGCCGTTTCGGATCAATTTACCCCATCAATTTTTCCTAAATCACCAATCCAACCATTAAACAGATCTATCACGGTTTAACACAGAACCAGTATTAATTACCGGCAATGGCAGAGTAAAAGCCATAGAGTTTTGAACAAAGAACTGATCATAAATGCTGCGCCGCAGGGTGTTGAAATTGCTCTGCTTGAAGATAAAAAACTAGTTGAGCTTCATAACGAAAAAAGCGACGCTCGTTTTGCTGTCGGCGATCTATATCTTGGTAAAGTAAAAAAACTGATCCCTGGATTGAACGCTGCTTTTGTAGATGTAGGGTTTGAAAAAGATGCCTTTCTTCATTACACTGACCTAAGTCCGTATGCAAAGTCACTTTTAAAATTTACACAGTCATCGATCATCCAAAAAGGAAATGTAATTGCTGATTTTGGAATCTTCGAAAATGAACCTGAAATAGTTAAGACAGGAAAGATCAATGAAGTGCTTGGTGGCAAACCAAACATCCTTGTTCAGATTTTAAAAGAACCAATTGCTGCAAAAGGCCCAAGGTTGAGTTGCGAAATATCATTACCAGGTCGATTTGTCGTCATTACTCCTTTTAATAATATAGTTGCCGTCTCAAGAAAAATTCATTCTTCAGAAGAAAGGAAACGGTTGCAAAAAATTGTGGAAGCGATCAAGCCAAAAAATTTTGGTGTTATTGTAAGAACAGCCGCTGAAGGCAAAAAAACCGCCGAGCTTCATGAAGACCTTACAGAACTCGTGGAGACCTGGAAAACTATTCAGACAAACCTTAGAAGTGCCGTTGCTCCTTCCAAAATATTAAGTGAACAAACAAAAACCACCAGCATTCTTCGTGATTTACTTAATGAAGATTTCAATAAGATCGTCGTTAATGACCGTAATATTTACCAGGATGCAAGATCTTACATTCAACGAATTGCTCCTGAAAAAACAGATATCATTTCATTCTATCAAAATGGTTCTCCCATTTTTGATTCGTTCGGAATTACAAAACAGGTCAAAGCTGCTTTTGGAAAAACGGTAAACCTTAACAGTGGTGCATACCTTATTATTGAGCACACAGAGGCACTGCATGTAATAGATGTGAACAGTGGATACAAAAGTGTAAGCAATAACCAGGAACAAAATGCCCTTGAAACAAATCTCGAGGCAGCGGACGAAATTGCAAGACAACTCCGGCTCAGAGATATTGGGGGAATCATTGTCGTAGATTTTATTGATATGAAGCTTCCGGAAAACAAAAAGAAGTTAATGGAGGCGATGGAAAAATTCATGCTGCCGGACAGGGCAAAACATGCGGTGTTGCCGATTTCAAAATTCGGATTGATGCAGATCACCCGCCAGCGAATGAAGCCCGAGATGAATATAAATACGCAGGAAGTTTGCCCAAGTTGCAGCGGGACCGGTAAAATTTCATCCACCATCATTCTTGAAGATGAGATCGAAAAGAATTTGAATTACCTGTTTACTCATCAGCATAACAACCTAACCGTTGTCGTTAACCCGATCATCTATGCGTATCTTACAAAAGGATGGCTTTGGTCAAAGTTTTCAAAATGGAAAAGAAAATATAGAAAGAGAATTATGCTCCGGGCTGACACTAATTACCATCTTATCGAGTTCAAATTTTACGATCGGAACGATGATGAAATAAGACTATAGTAAGAATTAATAAGAAAGAGGCCGTCACCAAAGACGGCCTCTTTCTTATATACTAAACTATTTAATTATACCCTGGGTTTTGTACCATAAGGGTATTAGCTTTCATTTCCGGGTCAGGAATAGGAAGTAAGAAACGGAAGTTTCCGGCTGATAAAACGGCAGCGTTTGTCGTTGGCGCATCAGTAGCCAATCTTTCAACAGGGAGACCTCTTCTTTTCAGGTCCCAAAAACGATGGCCTTCATAAGCCAATTCTTTATACCTCTCAAGTAAGACGGCGTCAATTGCTTCGGCCTTTGAGGCGAAAACCACATCTACATACCCTGTTATTCGTGCAGCCCTTAATTCATTGATATCAGATTCGGCACTGTTTGCACCTGTAATCTTGTTTTGTTCTGCTCTGGCTTCCGCACGTATCAGGTACATTTCACCGGTTCTATAAACTTTGGCATTAGCTACATTCTCATTAGGTGTACCATAAGTTGTACCTGCATACTTATAAATAAGACGGGTTCCCCTTGCCGGTGCAAGTAAGGGTTCGTCTTTAAAATAACTTGCAAACCGTACATCATTTGCCTGGTCATAAGCACCCCAGATCTCATCGGAAGGTCTCCATGTTACGGTACCAATATTTGCAGCACTCGCCGAAGTACCTCTCCATAATGACCCGATCCTTCCGCCAAACGAGGAAGTTCTAACTAGCCTGAAGGCTACTTCACTTGTATTCGCATCGGTCCAGATACCCGGGAAATTTGCCATTGACGCAAGTGGCAGGCCACTGATAAATTCAGTACTAAAGGTTTCAGCGGCAGCCCATTCTTTTTTATAAAGCGCTATTCTTGCCTGCAATGCAGTAGCTGCAAGTCTTGTTGCACGATTAATATCAGTAAGGTTGTTTGGCAACAATTGTTTTGCTTCGGCAACATCTGCTGACATTTTCCCAAAATAAGCATCCATTTTTATCCTGGCCTGTGGTTCTATTGATGGAGTCTCCATATAAGGCATTGCAAGACCATTGGGATCATAATTGGCACAATAGAACCGGTACAATTCAAAGTGCGAAAATGCCCTTAAAAATAAAGCTTCGCCTCTCAATCTCAGGCGCAATGCATTATCACCCGCTTTGGTAGAATCAGCGCCAGGTAACGCTTCCAATACCCGGTTCACCCGATCAATGACCCTGTAATTTGGCGTAGTCGCGGTATAATTATCACGAAGACCAACATCCGTGGATCCATACTGCCATTCATGTGTAGTACCTGCGTTATAAAACTCGGCAACTTTTACTTCATCGGCAAAAGTTGCATTTAACAAAATTGCCATTTCAATACCTGTAGCAGCATAAGCGCCGAGAATCGCCTGCTCATTATAACTAACAGTTTTCAGTGCGGTTTCCCCACTAATCAGGTCGGTTTCAGTTGTATTGATTACTTTTTTACAGGAGCCAAGCATCAGCAGCAACAAAGAAAAAAGTAATAACTTATTATTATTGTATTTCATATAGAAAAATTAATAATTGATTTAAAAATTAATATCAATACCCGTAACCAACATTTTTGGATTTGGATATTCGTTTAAACTGATGTTATTGTTATCTTCTGGATCTGGTCCGCGCCAAGGGCTCCAGATAGCGATGTTTTGGAACTGCACATAGAATGTTGCTCCCTTAACTATCCTGGTACCTTTAACATTAACCGTCGGTATACTATACGCGATGTTCAGGTTTCTGAATCTCATGAATTTTGCATCCTGCAAATCTGATGAATTAAAGCCTCTGTCATATTGCGGCGCCTGGTAAAACACATTATCCCCTGGTTTTTGCCATTGCTGCGTTAACAATCTTTTTGACGCATTCACTGCTGAGTGATAACCGGCAATACCTCTGGTAACCCAGTTTTCGATGTTGTTATACCTTGTTACATCAAACTGATAGGAGAACAATGCAGAAACTGTCAGACTCCCCAGACGGTAATCCAGGGTAAAACCACCTACATGTTTTGGGAGGAAGGTGCCAAACTTGGCAAATAAAGCAGCCTGGCCAGGATCAAGTGTTTCTGTCCCGTCTGCCTTTTCAAATCTTGGTCTTCCAGTTGATGGGTCGGCACCTAAATAATGTTGCGTATAATGGGAACCATAGGGAAGCCCTTCCCTGATGATGAAAGTTCCTGTTGGAATTTCGGTTACAGGGCCCAGATCTTCAATCATATTTTTGTTAATAGCATGATTTATGCTAAAAGTAAGATCCATATTTTTTTGCTTGATGATATCGACAGCCAACACCATTTCTACACCGCTATTACGCATTATACCAGCATTGATCGGTATTGAGCTGTTTCCAAAACCAGAAGTACTGGGAAGGGCAAGGCTCACGAAAAGATCTTCAGTTTTATCATTATAATAATCAATACTGAACCTTGTTCTGCCTTTCCAAACCGCAATGTCAGTTCCTATATTGATCTTCCTGATAGTTTCGATCTTAAGATTGGGATTGTAGGCAGAAACCGGTGCCTGGGCAGACAAAGATGAACCAGCATAAGTGGTTGCACCGTAGGCAGGAACCTGTGGTCCCTGATAGTTTGGCACACTCACCAGTCCACCACCCGCGCCATAACTGGATGTTGAAATACTCCCGATATTCGGAACAGATCCGTATGAAGCCCTGAATTTTAAATCAGTAAGGAATCCAATGCTTTTAATAAAGTTTTCAGTCATGGCATTCCACAAAACACCGGCTGACCAGGTGGTGATATTTTTATTCTCTTCGTTTACAATTCTTGAAGTTCCGTCATGCCTGATATTTCCTGTAAAAGTGAATTTGTTTTTATATGAATACCTTGTTGATGCAAAAAAAGAACGGATGCCGTATTCTGATTTTGCACTGGTTGCGTTTTGAGGATACGTTGCCGCCCCGTTTGTTGGCAATACGCCGGTTCCCTGTCCTGTTTGTGAAAGACGTGGATCCAGGTTGTAAAGGGTAAATCCAAGTCCTTTGTTATACCCTTTTATAACTTCAAAGTATCCACCAGCTTCTACTTCATGTATATTATTTATTCTTTTCGTATAAACTCCGCTTAAAGTATTAATCAGGTTTGCATATAATGCATAAGCCTCTGAATTAACACCGGACTGGAACTGCTGTAAACTACCTACATAAGATAAAGGAACAATAAACCGCTGCCACCTGTTATCCGAAGCATCGATACCTAAAACATTTCTTATAACAAATGTTGGGAATAATTTATAGCCGATATTAAGACCACTGTTTATCTTGATCTGGTTTCTTCTCCATAAAGAGTTTTCAATTCCTTCAATAACATTTCCAATCTGCTTCAATGCCAGTGTTGTATTTGCTCCATAAATCAATGAACCATCACTCCTGTAAGGATTCTCATATGGTTTTGCCCGCCAGGACATCTGAAATGAATTTCTTGCACTGTTGCCTAAGAATTCTCCTTCCGAATGATGCTGAATGGAGTAGCCCATTGAATTGTTAAACTGTATAGTTAATTTATCAGTACTAAAATCCAGATTAAACCTGGTTGTATATCTTTTTAAGTCTGCGCTGAGATCCGTACCCTTCTGATCAAAATATCCGGCAGAAACAAAATATTTTATTCTGTCATTTCCACCGCTTGCATTGATCTCATGATTCTGTGAAAAGCCCTGTCTGAACAGAAGATCACCATAAAAAATATCAATATTGCCGATACTGTCTAACATAAAATTATATCGTGCTTGTGAGGCTGCGAAGGGATTGCTTGCAGGAGAAGTCGCTGGCAGAGCTGCATATGCAGGGTTACTCTTTGAATAATTCCACCCTGGAGTATTTACAAGTTTTAACCTTTCTTCGTATGATAATATTTCTTTTGTGTTCATCATATCAAATCTGTTCCATTGCGGCGCATCGGTAAAGCCATACTGTGAACGGTAGGAAAAATTGGATGTTCCTGCCTTTCCTCTTTTTGTTGTAATTACAATCACCCCCAACCCGCCCCGTGAACCGTAAAGGGCTGCAGCAGAGGCATCTTTAAGAACGGTGATTGTTTCAAAATCATTGGCATTTATTGTTGCCATATCACCTGCCGGAATTGGAATACCGTCCACGATAAATAATGGCTGAGCAAAAGCACCAGTTATGGAGTGAATACCCCTGATATTTATATTGGCGCTGGCGCCAGGCTGACCAGAAGCAGAATTAACTAACACCCCCGCAGCCTTCCCCTGTAATGCCTGGTCAAAAGAGCCCACAGGCACAGTTTCGACAGCTTTAGAACTCAACGTACTCGCAGCGCCCACAAACTGTGATTTCTTTTCCCGCGAGTAACCAGTAACGACGATCTCCGATAAAGATTTTTCATCCGGAGACATCGTCACATTGTAGACTGTTTTAGAACTGATATTCAGTTCTACTGTCGTCAGATTGATTGACGTAAAAACAAGCGTTTTTGCAGAAGCAGGGATAGATAAAGAATAAGTCCCGTCTTCTTTTGTTACCGTACCCGACGTAGTCCCTTTAATAATTATTGAAACATTGGATAATGCAGTCCCTTTTTCATCAGTTACTCTACCGGTAACGGTTTTTTGGGCAATACCCATTTGAGCGAGCAGAATGAAGATTCCTGCAAGCAACAGCAGTCGTTTTCTCATGTGTTTAGTTTTTGGTATAAAATGAAGTATCCAAATATAAGATTTCTCTATGTGGAATAGTAACTTCAAGACAAAAAAAAACCGTGCATCATGCTGCACGGCCTTTAAAAAAACTTTCTTGCCTTTGGTCAAGTGAAAACTAGCTTCTGTCGCGGCTGCCCATGTAAATCATAATATATTGTATAAGGGTAACGACTGCGGCAAGAGCGGCCACTACATATGTCGTGGCAGCCCATTTTAGTGCGTCCTTCGCTTTTGGGTATTCTGAATTATTTGTCACGTTCGTTGTCTCTAACCACGCAAGAGCTCTTTTGCTCGCATCAAACTCGACCGGTAAAGTAATTAGAGTGAATAGTACAGTCACTGCCATCATGGCGATCCCGACAAGGAGCAGGGTTGTATTTCCGGACGCAGCCATTATCACTCCTATTATCAATACAATATTTACGAGGTTCGAAGTTA
>JAICGN010000087.1 GCA_025923075.1 Chitinophagaceae bacterium | reverse complement strand
CAGCATATAAAAATTGGGTATTACCATTTCTTTTTGAAATACCTACTGAGGCACCATCGCCACCAACCAGGCGACGATGGTTATTACTGTCAGGAACTCCCACACCTGTTATACCAGTCTTATCTCTGAATTGAGTCCCGTTATCCTGAGCACCGCCAGCAAAATTATTTGCACCAATTTCCGGATCAATTGTTACACGATAATATTGTAGTGTTTGATAATTATTTAAATGTGTCCATACAACTCCAGAACCGGGAGCAGTAATATTATTTGTGATACGAATTCCACCATCATCGGAACTTATTGCCTCGTTTGAATTAGATGGATTAAAAACAAGATTGTGTATGTCGGGATGACTGTTGGGGTGAAAGCTAAGACCCGAAGTAATAGAACTTCTTCCATATCCTCCAATCCATGTTAAAGTATTATCATAATTGGCGGTACTGAATCCATCAGTCGAACGATATAAACTAGTTCCACCTATCAAAACAAAATTTGGATCATTGGGTTTTACCGTGATGAATAAATCATAACCTCCTTGTATTGTAAACGGATCAGTTGCATCATGATCACCTCCAGGGAAATCAGGAACATTTGCAGAGTGATTTGTCCATAAATTACCCGATGTCATATCCAATTTGAAAAGATCAGCTTCTTTATTGCGAGCTGCACTTGTATTTGTAAGGCCATTCTCATATAAAACATAAAGAATATTTTCATTCGAAGGAGCCAAAGCAAGCAAGGTTCTTCTTGGGTCATAAAAATTTGAACCACTAACCTCTGTGAAATTGTAAGAATTCCCCCGCCATCCATCAACTGAATCAACTCCCAACGTGTTACCCCCTGCCAACCTGGTATATGAGTTCAAATCACCAGTCGAAGATTTCCAAACTCCCCGTAAACTCAGATCTGGGGCCGCCCCTGTAAAAGCAATATATACTTTACCTGTTGGTGAAATAACGACGTCGCCTTGTCCTCCGGCAGCAAAAGAGGTGACAGCGCTTCCAAAAATAGTTTGAAACGTTGTCCCGCCGTTTGATGAACGTACAACTTTCCTGTGACAGGCAACATATACATGGCCATTGGTCGGGTTAACAGCAATTTTATGTACGTAATCGAAAGGATGATCAAATCTTTCTGCAACGCCTGAAGCAACAGGAGTCCCATTAAAATCAGTGATATTATTTAACGGAAGCCTTGTCCACGTCGCACCGTTATCTGTTGATTTTAAAAGTCCGTGAGCCAGATAACCGGCAGCCGTTGCGTCCGCTGAACTGCCAACATATTCTCCACCACCGGCATACCATGTATCCTGGTTTCCCGGACGCGGATCCTGCGCAATTGATGCAACATTGTGGACTTCATTTAATGGAGTAACATTAGTCCAGTTTGAACCGCCATCTATTGACCGAAAAATTCCTCCACTCACACCGCCGGCAATTATCACCCTATTATTTGTTCCATTATATCTTACATCATAAGCAATGGCCCTTGTTCGGCCCCCATTATTATTTGGGCCGGCTGGTATGTAATTGTTTTGTACGGTTAGCCTTGCGGTCGACGATGAAGCATGTCTCTGCGGAATTGTTTTTGCAAATTCAATTTCCCGGTCTCTCAAACCAAACAAAGCCTCCCCGGTCGTCGGGTCTTTTATCATGTCGGCGTCATACTTCCAGCGCAGATAATGATAAGCGGCTTCTTTTTCTTCAATTTCCTCTGCCTCATCGGCACGCTGTTGGATACCCGCCGGTTTTTTTATTAGCATTAAAACACCTAACGCTACTACAAAAACCAAAGCAATAAACACTATCACCCTTCTTTTCATAATTGACTTTTAGAAAAGTAGCAATTTACTCAAATAAATGTTTCAGATATCTTTACATTATAGGGAGATCGGATTTTTATATTTTTGTTTTTCGGATGAGTGTACAGGCTTTGTTGAATGTTTTTATTAATTCCCCCCGCCTTTTTCAATTGGCGGACAGGCTCTCTTTTTCCCAACCTCAAAAAATTTACCTGGAAAACCTGCAGGGTAGTTCGGCCGAATTCTTTAGCGCCGCCATATTTGAACATCCTTCCTGCTCACAGTTTAATCACCTTATCGTACTAAATGATGCAGAAGATGCCGCCTATTTTCATAATACAATTGAAAACCTGACGGGTGCACTGGATATTTTCTATTTCCCAGCCTCGTTCAAACAACGGAAAAACTTTGGATTACTGAACAGCAGCCACGTGATGTTGCGTACAGAAGCACTGACAAAAATTGCTTCCCAACTAAATACGACCGGATCGGTACATAAAAAGATCCTTGTCACTTATCCTGAAGCATTGTTTGAAAAAGTGGTTGTTTCTGATACGCTTTCTGCCAATATTATTTTTATTAAAACTGGCGATTCGCTTGATACTTCAACATTGCTTTTAAAGCTTGGCGATTTTGGTTTTGAAAGAACAGATTTTGTTTATGAGCCGGGCCAATTTGCGATCCGCGGCGGCATTCTGGATATTTATTCTTTTGGAAATGAGAAACCATATCGTATTGAGCTTTTCGGGAATGAAGTTGACTCAATAAGAATAGTAGATCCCGAAACCCAACTGAGTGAAAGGAAATTGTTACAGGTGAGCATTATTCCAAATATTGAAACACAATTTGTCGATAAAGAGAAAATTTCATTGCTTGAATTTTTACCGGGAAATACTATTGTATGGATCAGGGATGAAAATTTAACTTGTCAAAGACTAAAAGAAAGCAAAGAGGAATTAGATCATTTTTTCGCCAATAAGGATACTAGTGTAAAGGCAAGAGAGAGCAGTTCTGATCCGTCACTGCAGGTAAATTTTACTGAAGCGGATTTTATTTCGGCTAATGAGTTTCAAAAACAAGTTGAAGATCGTACATGTGTTTATTTTGAAAATGAGCCGAGTCATCAAACTTCGTTTCTTACCATACAATCAAATACGCGAATACAGCCTGCCTTTAACCGGCGCTTTGATTTGTTAATCCAGGATCTGAAAAATTGGGAACAAAAAGGCTTTGATATTTACCTCTTTGCGGAAAACCCAAAACAACTGGAAAGGTTGCGTAGCATTTTTGAAGACCTGAAAGCAGAAGTAGTTTTCAACCCGGTTACTGTTTCTATTCATGAGGGATTTATAAACGAAGATCTGAAGGTTGTTTGCTATACAGATCACGAGGTGTTTCAACGCTACCATAAGTACCGGGTGAAACAAGCGTATAATAAAAATAAAGCGCTGACATTACGAACGCTTCGTGAGTTACAACCCGGAGATTTTGTGACACATATTGACCATGGCGTAGGAACATTCAGCGGCTTGCAGAAAATTGAAGTAAACGGCAGATTGCAGGAAGCAGTAAGGATCATTTATAAAGACAGTGATATTCTTTATGTCAACATCAACTCGCTCCATAAGATCGCAAAATATACAGGGAAAGAGGGCACAGTGCCGAAAGTAAACAAATTGGGAAGTGATGTATGGAATAAATTAAAAGATAAAACGAAGGCTAAGGTTAAAGAGATCGCATTTGACCTCATAAAACTCTATGCCAGCAGAAAAGCGCAACACGGTTTTCAGCATACGCCAGATAATTATTTGCAAACAGAATTGGAAGCCTCTTTTATTTACGAAGATACTCCTGATCAGGGTAAGGCTACTGCTGATGTAAAAAAGGATATGGAATCAGCTTCTCCAATGGATAGGTTGGTTTGTGGTGACGTAGGTTTTGGAAAAACCGAAATCGCTATACGTGCTGCTTTTAAAACATGTATTGATGGAAAACAGGCGGCTGTATTGGTGCCAACAACAATTCTCGCCTTTCAGCATTACAAAACTTTTAGTGACCGGTTAAAGGATTTCCCGGTAACCGTTGATTATATCAACAGGTTTAAATCAGCAAAGGAAAAAAAGGAAACGCTGAAAAAATTGGAAGAAGGAAAAATTGAGATCATTATCGGCACCCATGCATTGTTAGGGAAGGATGTAAAGTATAAAGACCTGGGCTTACTTGTAATTGATGAAGAACAGAAATTTGGTGTTGGACATAAAGAAAAAATCAAAACGATCAAAACCACGGTAGATTGTTTAACATTAACTGCAACACCAATTCCAAGAACGCTACAGTTTTCCTTGATGGGCGCAAGAGACCTGAGCATTATCAATACCCCGCCGCCAAATCGCCAGCCGATTCAAACGGAAGTGCATGTATATAATGAAGATTTGATACGTGATGCGATTTATTACGAAACCGAAAGAGGCGGCCAGGTGTTTTTTATTTACAATCGTGTGCAAGGTCTTGCAGAAATGTCTTCAATTATACAGGCATTGTGCCCTGATCTGAGCATTGGAATTGCCCATGGCCAAATGGAGGGACATGAACTGGAAGAGCATATTCTCGATTTTATTGACAAAAAATATGATGTGCTTGTTTGCACCAACATTGTGGAAAGCGGGGTTGATATTCCGAATGTGAATACGATCATAGTAAACAATGCACACCAGTTTGGGTTAAGCGATCTTCACCAGCTAAGAGGCAGGGTTGGGCGCAGCAATAAAAAAGCGTTTTGTTATTTGCTGTCGCCGCCCGTAAGCACGCTGCCTGACGACTCAAGGAAGCGGCTTCAGACATTGGAGCAACATAGTGAACTCGGCAGCGGTTTCCAGATCGCAATGAGAGATCTCGATATTCGGGGTGCAGGGAATATGCTTGGTGGTGAGCAAAGTGGTTTTATGGCAGACATTGGTTTTGAAACGTATCAAAAAATACTTGATGAGGCAATCCGTGAGTTAAAACGGACCGAGTTCAAGGAGTTATTTAAGGAAGAAATTTCAAAACAGGATGATTTTGTTCAGGACTGCACTATTGACACAGATCTGGAGATCCTGATCCCGGATGACTATGTCGAAAGTATAACCGAAAGATTATCACTGTATCAACGATTGGATAATTCCGAAACAGAGGAAGAGTTGCAATTGATGGCAGAAGAAATGAAAGATCGTTTTGGCGCTTTGCCACAGGCAGTAAATGATCTTTTTATTACAGTTCGTTGTCGCAAACTTGCCGTGGAGCTGGGGTTTGAAAAAATGAGCCTGAAGGATGAGACGCTGCGCTGCTATTTTATAAACAGACCGGATTCCCCATATTTTGAGTCACAAACTTTTCAGCAAATTCTTTCGTTTATACAAACGGGAACTAATAAGGCCAAATTGAAACAATCGGGAAGATTGTTTATCATGATCGTTAACAATGTGAGGGCCATGGAAGAATTGCACCGGTTCCTGCTGTTGATGCACCGATTTTGCTTCAGCTGACAGATCAAGGGCTTTAACGGGTTTTTCCTAACCTGCATATAGTAAACGTACCTGTTATGTACTGAAAAATGTATTTTTAAACGCATAAATCTGGCTATGAGAATCCATCCAATTCCTATCACCATCCTGCTTTGTTTTCTTTCTATTATTTCCTTTTCACAGAAAGATTCTGCGAATGCATTGCAGCTTCGCAGCGGTAAGGTTTTTACCGAAAAGAATATTACTTCGGAAAATGTAAAAAGCTTTACGGAACGGTTGCAAAAAATAAATGGCAAATCATTTGCCGTTTTGCAGTTCGAGAGACTGCCTTCAGAGGAACAGAAAAAAGGATTAGGCTCGCTTGGCATTCAATTGCTGGAGTACATTCCGCCTAACGCATATACAATTTGCATCACAAAAAATATTGATTATACAAGTTTGAAAAGTGCCGGAGCAAGATCCCTTCTTGCATTAACGCCCGAGCAAAAAATGCATCCCGCAATGGCCAATGGCATATTTCCTTCATGGGCTGTAAAAACGCCAGGGTTGCTCGATGTATGGATAAGTTTTCCTAAAACAATTTCTTTTGAGGAAATCAACACCTTGCTGAGGCAAAAAAATATTGAGATCACTTCAATTCAATATAGTAAGTATAATGTTATTGGTTTAAGGATAATCCGGAATCGACTCAATGAAATTGCTTCTTTTCCTTTTATTGAATATATAGAACCTGCGCCGCATGGCGACCAGCCATTGAATTATATCGCCAGGCAAAATTCACGAGGCAATGTTTTGAATTCTCCAACGGCAGTTGGGGGATATAACCTGAAAGGGGCTGGTGTAGTGATCGGCGTAGGGGACAATGCCGACCCGCAATACCATATTGATTTTACAGGCAGGTTGATCGATTTTGGCGGGGCCGAATATGCTTATCATGGTACTCATGTATACGGTACAATTGCAGGAGGTGGCATTGTTAGCGAGCAGTATGCCGGATATGCACCCAGGGCAACCTTAATTGCCCAAAATTTTGGAGACATTCTCGGCAATGCATCTACTTATGTTACTGATTATGGAATGGTTCTTACCAATAATTCCTACGGCGATATAGTTGGCGACTGCGACTATATGGGGTATTATGATCTGCAAAGCCGGATACTTGACCAGATGGCCCTTGATCTTCCCAACCTTCAAAATGTTTTTGCTGCGGGTAATGATGGAAGCTTGACATGTTTGAATTATCCCTCTGCATTTCGCACGGTTTTAAGCGGGTATCAGTCAGCAAAGAATGTTTTAACCATAGGGGCCACTGACAGATCGGGGGCCGTAGCAGCATTTTCAAGCCGCGGCCCTGTAAGAGACGGTCGTACTAAACCAGAATTGATGGCTGATGGCGCTTATACAATCTCCACCGTCCCCACACCTGATGATGGTTATGGACATCAGCAAGGAACAAGTATGTCTGCACCTGCGGTTACTGGTGGTCTTGCTTTGCTCTATGAAAAATATCGTTTGCAACATAGCGGGGCCAATCCAAAAAATGGTTTAATGAAAGCATTGATATGTAATGGCGGCTTAGATCTAGGAAATACCGGACCCGATTATACCTATGGGTTTGGATCGATGAACTTGTTACGCTCGACAGATATGTTAATCAACAACCGTTATTATATCTCAAGTATAAATAACGGAGGAAACAATACCCATTCAATTTCCGTTCCCGCAAATACCGCTCAACTTAAAGTGACGCTTTATTGGAATGATCCAGCTGCGGTAGTGCTTGCAACGCAGGCATTGGTAAACGATCTTGACCTTGAAATAACGGGGCCGTCAGTTGTTTTGCCATTCAAACTGGATACGATACCCGCTAATGTAAATAATAACGCTACGCAGGCAGCCGATCATATTAATAATATTGAACAAATCGTAATTAATGATCCTGCGAGTGGACCTTTTACAGCCAGGGTGAAAGGAACTACCGTGGCTTCGGGACCACAGGAATATTTTATTGTTTACGATGTAATTCCAATGGAAACAAAAATTGTTTACCCGATAGGAAATGAAATGCTGGTACCTGGCGAAACGGAAACGATTCAATGGGAGTCCACTGGAAATCCTTCGACTACGTTCTTAGTTGAGTACTCAACAGATAACGGAGTAAGCTGGGCAACAATAGATGCTGCAGTCGCCGCGAATGTCCGGCGGCTTGATTGGACAGTACCATCAATTCAAACAACACAGGCATTGGTGAGAGTAACAAGAAATGGAACAGGGTATGTAAGCACAGGTGCCGCTTTTACAATTCTTGGAATTCCAACATTGTCACTGTCATCAGTCCAATGTGAAGGATATTTTTCTTTTGACTGGACAGCAGTGATCGGAGCAACAGAGTATGAAATATTTCAACTGCAAGGAATTGAAATGGTTTCAATTGGAACAACTGCGTCAACAAGCCATACAATAAGCGGATTGTCATCAGGTACGGAATATTGGGTTACAGTTTGCGCAAGACTGAACGGACAGCGGGGTCGAAAGGCTTTTGCATTGAAACGAATTCCAAACTCGGGAACTTGTGCCGGTTCTATTTCAAATTATGATTTAAAAATGGATTCGATCATTGGACCTGTTTATGGCAGGTTAAATACTTCCAGTGCGTTAACAACAACCACTGCAGTGTCCGCAAGAATTAAAAATCTTGACGATGAGAATGCTACTAATTTTAAAATGCGTTATTATGTCGGAAGCACATTGATAACAGAAGATGTTGTTTCAGCGACAATAGCACCCGGGGCTACCTATACACATAGTTTCTCAACTCCGTATAATTTTTCGCCTGCAGGCAACTATATTTTAATGGTAGAAGTTGAAAATACAACTGGTGCAGATCAGGTCAGTATCAATAATTCAATCATTGACACAGTTCATCAATTTAATAATAGCCCGATTGCGCTACCATTTATTGATAACCTTGAAACAGCAGCCCCGCGGCAGTATTATAAAAAGCGATTTGGTGTCACGGGCATAGACAGGTATGATTTTAGTAACACGGACCCGCTTGGAAGATTGAGTACCTTTCTTAACAGTGGTATGGCATATTCAGGTTCCAGGGCACTTATAATGGATTATAATGGATGGAACGGTGGTATTGGCAGTAACAATTTCGTGTATGGAACCTATAATCTAAATGGGATCAACGCTGCAATAAGTGATATCCGCCTTGACTTTCAATTCAAATCACATGGCGATAGTGTAGTTAACCCTAATAATAAAATCTGGATACGAGGTGATGATTCGAAACCATGGGTGGAAGCATTCACGCTTTCTTCAAATGGAAATATTCCCGGTGTATTTAAACGCTCCCCAAGTATTGAGTTATCGGACCTGTTAGTCGCAGCTTCTCAAAATTTCACCAGCAGCTTTCAGGTTCGTTTTGGTCAGTTTGGAATTGTTCGTATTAATGATAACAACGGTTTTCAGGGTCACAATTTTGATGATATAAGAATCTATGAAGCGATTGATGATATACAATTAAAATCCGTTCAGGAACCTTTACCTGCAAACTGTAGTTTAACCAATGCAACACCAGTTAAGGTTACGCTAAGGAATGCTTCATCAAGTCCCATCAGCAATATTCCAATAAGAATGGTTGTGGATGGTGGTACTCCTGTCATCGAAACTGTTGCCGGCCCGCTGGGTCCTAATGAAAGTATGCAATATCTTTTTACAGCGACCGCTGATCTGTCAGCTCTCGGAGATCATGAAATTCTTATCAATGTACAATATGGGACAGATAATTTTAGAGATAATGATACACTGGTGGTAAATATTTTTAATGCTCCGCTGATTACTTCATTTCCGCATGTTGAAAATTTTGAAACCAATAATGGTTATTGGCGCAGTTCAGGAATTAATAGTTCCTGGGAATATGGCATTCCTGCTGCAACGAAGATCAGCAAAGCAGCAAGCGGAAAAAAAGCATGGAAGACAAGCCTAGTAGGCAACTATAAAAACCTTGAAAAATCTTATCTGTATTCTCCTTGCTACAACATTGCCGGATTGACAAACCCTACCTTGAGTTTTAATGTTGCGCTTGATCTTGAAGATTGTGGCAGTACCCTTTGCGATGGTGTTTATATTGAATATTCAGAAGATGGAATGACCTGGTCCAGGCTTGGAAATGTAGGTGCCGGCACCAACTGGTACGATAAAGATTACGGAAGTGGCAATAAACTCTGGAGTCTGCAGGATTATACAAGATGGCATGTAACAACAACTGCCTTACCGACAGGTGTCCAAACGATTCGGTTCAGAATTGTAATTGAATCCGATCCATACGTAAACTTCGAAGGAGTTGCGATTGATGATGTGCACATATATGATAATATACTGGGAGTATATGACGGAGCTACGATGGCAGCACCGGTTTCACAAAACATTACCGGCGGAACTAATTGGATAAATTTCGTTTCCGGTGGTAAACTGGTTGCCTCCATTCAACCGAACAACCAGCATCTTGGTAACACAGAAGTACATGCTTACGTAAATACCGGCGTCCGTAACGATGGTAAACAATACTATCATGAGCGGAATATCACTATTAAACCTGCTAATACAAGCTTGAGTGATTCCGTTACTGTTCGATTTTATTTTCTGGATACGGAAACAGAGAATTTGATCAATGGCAGTGGTTGTTCAGACTGTACCAAACCTGCAATGGTAACCGAATTGGGGGTAACGAAATATTCTGATCCTGATGACAGTTTCGAAAACGGAAATCTTGCAGATGATATTGGGGGAGCATTTGATTTTCTCAGTGCGGAATGGAATTATAAGATTCCTTTTGATAAAGGATACTACGTGGAATTTAAAACAAAAGATTTCTCTGAATTCTGGTTAAATAATGGTGGCGATGACAGGCAAACAGTGTTGTCGGGGATGACAGCAGGGTTTACCGCGAAAAAGAAGGAGAATAATGATGTTGTTACCGAATGGAAAACTATTTCGGAACAAAATATCAGCCATTTTGAGATTGAAGTGGCGAAAGGGGATATTAATTTTCAGAATAACAATTTCGAACAGATTGGCCAGGTAATAAGTCCTGGTAACTCAAATTCGGAAAGGTCATACAGTTTTACTGATAATGAAGCAGGAAAACTAGCAATACGTTACTATAGATTAAGAATTGTGTATAGTGATAACACATTTATCTATTCACCCGTACGCCCCGTTATTTTCGATGATGACATCCAATGGCAGGTATATCCCAATCCTTCGAAGGGAGAGTATAAGTTTCAGTATAATTTGGCACAAAATGAGCCTATGAACGTTAGGATCTATGATGTTAACGGCAGGCTGATGAAAGAAATGAAACTAATCGGAAATGGCTTTGTAGAGCAGGCAACCATCGACCTGCGAGGAGTTAAATTTGCTCCGGGCGGTTATCTGCTTTATGCTGAGTCAGCGGGAAAGAAATACAGCATGCGGTTGGTAAAACAATAAAAAGAAAGGGGCTCAAAAAAGCCCCTTTACTATTATGCGCTACTAATTACCATCCTTGTTTTGCAATACCCGCTTTGATCGCAGCCATTGCTTTTTCTTCATTTACCAAAGTTGTCAGCTTATTTCCTTTACCATCATGCCCCTGCACCATATAGGCGCCTTTAGCAGTTTTGGTGATCACGGCGTCCATGATTGGAACTCCTTTTTCTTTGGTTTTGACATTGTAGGCTGTAAGTTGTACTTCGCTCATGGTATATAGGTTTTTGATTAGGAATCCCTGAAATTAGGACTTTTACGGCTTTTGGCTTTAAAAATTCGTTATAGCAAATAAAAAAGCCCCGCGAGTAGGGGGCTAATCAATTTATTTTGAATATGTTGAGATTAGACATCAATTTTAGCGTACCGGGCATGACTTTCAATAAATTCTCTTCTTGGTCCTACTTCATCGCCCATCAACATACTGAAAACCCGGTCGGCTTCCGCGGCGCTTTCAATTGTCACTAATTTCAATGTTCTTGTGTCTGGGTTCATTGTCGTGTCCCAAAGCTGTGTTGCGTTCATTTCACCCAACCCTTTGTAACGTTGCACGTTTACACTGTCTTCTTTGCCTCCCCCAATTCTTTCCACTGCTGCTTTACGCTGATCCTCCGTCCATGCATAAGCCTGTTCCTTTCCTTTTTTCACAAGGTAAAGAGGCGGTTGCGCAATGTAAACATAGCCTTGTTCTACCAGCTCGGTCATATATCGGTAAATGAAGGTGAGGATGAGGGTAGCGATATGACTGCCATCCACATCGGCATCGGTCATAATAATGAGCTTGTGATAGCGAAGTTTTAGAAGATTCAAGGCTTTTGGATCTTCCGCAGTACCTACCGTTACGCCCAAAGCAGTGTACATGTTCCTGATCTCCTCGTTTTCATAAATCTTATGTTCCATCGCCTTTTCTACGTTTAAGATTTTCCCGCGCAATGGAAGAATTGCCTGGTAACTCCTGTCACGGCCCTGTTTGGCTGTGCCACCTGCACTATCCCCCTCGACAAGGAACAGCTCACATTTTTCCGGATCCCTATCCGAACAATCTGCAAGTTTTCCCGGTAAGCCACCACCACTTAAAACTGATTTTCTTTGAACTAATTCCCGTGCTTTTCTTGCAGCCGCCCTGGCCTGTGCAGCAAGAATCACTTTGTTAATAATGCTCTTTGCTTCTCTTGGGTTTTCCTCGAGGTAGGCTTCGAGGACTTTTGAAACCGTAGAATCAACGACACCCATTACGTCGCTGTTGCCAAGTTTTGTTTTGGTTTGCCCTTCAAACTGCGGTTCGGGAACTTTAACCGAGATGATCGAGCTAAGTCCCTCGCGAAAATCGTCGCCTTCGATTTCAACTTTCGCTTTTTCAAAAAGCCCTTGTTTATCGCCATAGCTTTTAAACACTCTGGTCAAGGCGCGGCGATAGCCGGCTACATGTGTTCCACCTTCTATCGTGTTAATGTTATTGACATATGAATAAACATGCTCGTTAAAGGAATCATTGTAGATCATTGCGACTTCCACCACCACATTTGTTGCTTCATCACGACCTTCTACAAATATAACTTTTGGAAGAAGCGGGTTTCGTCCTGCATTTTTATCCAGCATTTCAACAAACTCAACAATACCTCCCTCACTATAAAACGTTTTTGAGTACGTTCCATCTTCATCTTCTTTTTCCCGAAGGTCATTTAATACGATACGCACCCCTTTGTTGAGGAATGAAAGTTCGCGAAGACGAGCTTCCAGGATATCTTTTTTATAAACAGTCACAAGAAAAATGCTGTCATCTGGCCAGAAATGAACGGTTGTTCCCGTTTTATCACTAGTGCCAACTTCGCGAACAGCATATTGTGGGATGCCGATCTGGTATTCTTGCTCAAACTTTTTTCCCTCACGACAAACTTCTACCTGCAATTTTTTACTCAATGCATTAACGCAGCTTACGCCAACGCCGTGTAAACCGCCGGAAACCTTATATGAGTTTTTATCGAATTTTCCGCCCGCATGCAACACCGTCATCACAACCTCCAATGCACTTCTTTTTTCTTTGGTATGCATTTCGGTTGGAATACCACGGCCATCATCTTCTACTGATACAGAATTATCTTCATGAATGGTAACGATGATATTTTTACAGTAGCCGGCCAGCGCTTCATCAATTGAATTATCGACAACTTCATACACAAGGTGGTGCAAACCTTTTTCGCTGATGTCTCCGATATACATCGCGGGACGTTTGCGAACAGCTTCCAGCCCTTCTAAAACCTGGATGCTATCAGCATCGTAACCATTGTTTGCGGGGGTAGTTTTTGTTTTAATTTCTTCGCTCATAAAATTGATAAATCCTCTTGAAAAGTGACTAAAAACAAGTGCCTGCGAATGTACGTAAATAAGGCCTCTTAAGCCGATTTATAAAGCTAATTTTTGAGTATTTTTTAGCACGTAAGTGTATAAAAATAAAGGCTGAAAACCTAAGTTTTCAGCCTTAAAAAAAAGTTTATAATGATCAATTATTCCGCTTTACAATTTGTGCCACAAGATCAGCTTCCGTGCAAATCTTGTTGCCAACATATACCGTGCCTTTCATTTCACAGATCCCGCGGCGAATAGGTCCTGACAGCTCCATTTTCAAAAGCATCGTGTCTCCCGGTTTTACCATTTGTTTGAATTTGCAATTATCGATCTTCAGGAAATAAGTATCATACAAGCCCTCAGGGCTCATGTTCATTGCCAGTATACCACCACATTGCGCTAATGCCTCTATCTGCAATACCCCCGGCATCACCGGATTACCGGGAAAATGACCCTGAAAAAACCATTCATTAAAAGTTACATTTTTTATGCCCACGATATGAGTGTCACTTAACTCAATGATTTTATCCAGTAAAAGGAATGGAAAACGATGCGGCAATTTTTTTTCAATATATGCAAGATCATAAACCGGTGGCCGCGTAGGATCATAAACCGGAACACCACGGGTATGTTTATTCTTCTTTATGTATTGCTTTATTTTCTTTGCAAACTCTACATTGCTGCTATGACCTGGTCTGTTTGCAATGATCTTTGCTTTAATGGGATAGCCCACCAATGCAAGGTCCCCGACGACATCCAGCAATTTATGACGCGCCGGTTCATTGGGAAAACGCAATTCAAGATTGTTAAGATAACCTTCACTTTTAACTTCGATCTTTTCTTTCTTAAATATTTTTTTCAATCGCTCAATTTCAACCGCCCCTACGGGTGTATCTACGACAACAATTGCATTGTTTATATCACCCCCTTTAATCAGGTTATTATCCAGCAGCATTTCCAATTCATGTAAAAAACAAAAAGTCCGGCAGGGCGCAATCTCAGTTTTGAAATCTGACATGTGTTTCAAACCCGCATGTTGTGTACCAAGAACAGGTGAATTAAAATCAATCAGGGTGGTAACAGAATATTCCGGTGCTGGCATTGCAACCATGTCAACTCTTTTCTTTTCATCCTGCAGATAAATATTTTCATCAATGCAATACCATGTTTTTGTTGCATCCTGTTCGGTTATTCCGGCTTTTTCGATCAGATCAACAAATGGTTCACTACTTCCATCCATGATCGGAATTTCAGGTCCATTTACCTCCACTAAACAATTATCTATTCCCATTCCAACTAATGCAGCTAGTACATGTTCTACTGTACTCACTTTAGCGCCGTTAACTTCAAGAGTTGTGCCGCGGCTGGTATCCGTCACAAAGTCACAATCTGCTTTGATGGTCGGTTTACCAGGAAGATCGATACGTTGAAACTGAATACCAAAACCTGGCGTAGCTGGTTTGAGTGTGAGATCAACAAGAGCTCCTGTATGCAGGCCTGTGCCCGATATACTTGTCTCTGCGTTTATAGTATGTTGCTTATCAGGATTAAATTGAGCAGTCATATGCTCAGCAATATAATTCTTATTTTCTGTGGATGAAATCATGCGGGCAAAGATACAGTTTGAGAGGGAAAATGCAGATTTATGTAACCAACAATTGGAATTCTTATCAACGTTCGTTGCGTCGTCCCGGTAACTATCGGGATACATGTTGTAATGTGATTCGCCGAAGATTTATGTTACTCGTTCACTCATTAATTGCTTTACCAATGCTTCCAACTCTTTAAGTCGTTTTTCCATTTCCGGAAGATTACGGGCAACAGCCTGGCTCCGGATTGCTTTATTATAATCATAAGCCGGAGAACCTGTAACGGAACTACCGGCTTTCAGTGATTTGCTCAAACCTGCCTGTGCATTTATTTTTGAACCATCTTCAACTTGCAAGTGACCCGCGAGTCCTGCCTGTCCGCCGATCATAACACCTTTGCCAATTTTAGTGCTGCCACTTATTCCCGCCAGGGCTGCGATCACTGTACTGTTCCCCACTTCTACGTTGTGTGCTATTTGAACCAAGTTATCAAGCTTTGCTCCTGATTTGATTATAGTAGAACCCATCGTGGCCCTGTCAATAGTCGTATTAGCGCCGATCTCAACGTTATCTTCGATGATTACGTTCCCGATCTGCGGTACTTTTTTGAAACTGCCGTCAGATTGCGGAGCAAAGCCAAAACCATCACTGCCTATAACAGTGCCAGCATGAATGATCACATTGCTTCCAATCAAACAGTCGTGATAGATCTTCACACCTGGATGAATGATTGAATAGTCACCGATCTTTACATTATCACCGAGATAAACATTAGGATAAATTTTGGTGTTGTTTCCTATTTTAACATTATCACCGAGATAAGCAAAAGCACCGATAAAAACATGTTGGCCATAAGAAGCCGACGAAGAAATATAAGTAGGTTGCTGGACCCCATTAAGTTGCTGTTGCATCATTTGCTGATAGGTATTTAGCAATTTTGCAAAAGCGCTATAAGCATCGGGTACCCGAATCAAGGTTGCAGAAATGGATTGCTTCAATTCCAGGTTTTCATTAATGATAATAACAGAGGCTTTCGTGCTGTATAAATATTCTTCGTATTTGGGATTGGCTAAGAAAGCCAGCTGACCGCTTTGGGCTTCTTCAATTTTTCCAAAAGAATTAACGGACGCATTTGCATCACCTTCTGTTTTTCCATTGATTAGTGCCGCGATCTGTAGCGCTGAAAAAGTCATGTTGTTCGAAGTTTGTGGGTTGAGGTTTGAAGTCGTTGAATGGTTTTTATCATCGAACCTCAAACGTCAAACCCGAAGGTAACAAATGTACTGTTTTTTAACCGGGCTTGAAAGATGCTGATGGATCAAAGCATTGTCTACGTTTGAAATATCTTTTACGCTTCCATCTTTAAATAAAATATTTATTCGTTCATCGTCCGGGTTATATGTTGTATTTATCGCTTCACCCGTAAAAACGAAATAACCTGCTTCTTCATTGCTCAATGCAAATCGCTGCATCAGCTCTTTTTTCTTTTTATTAACAGCCGAGTCCTCAAATTCATCAACCTGCAATTTTACCTTATAAAGTTTTCTATCAACCAATCCTCTGCAAAGTATTGACAGAATTTTATCCGGATGATCTATCCAGTTTTTCACAGTCGCCATCACATCAAAATCATCAAGGCTGCAGAATGTATCAAGATGTTCTTCTGTTTTATGATCAGCAGAAAGATTTTGCAAAAAATAATTTAAAGCTGGTGTTGCTGCTTCTGTTTTTATACCGGATGCAATTAATTCTTTTGATCGCTGGATTATTTTTACCAGCATCATTTCAGCACTGAGCACTGTTTTATGCAAATAAACCTGCCAGTACATCAGCCGGCGGGATACTAAAAACTTTTCAATGGAATAAATTGCTTTTTCTTCAACCATCAATTGGCCATTATGAACGGTAAGCATTTTGATTATACGATCATATCCGATGACGCCTTCCGAGACGCCGGTAAAGAAACTGTCACGGGTTAAATAATCCATTCGATCGACATCTACTTGCCCGGCGATTAATTGATATAAAAATTTTTTTGGGTAGTTATTGGTGAAAATATCAATGGCTGTCTGCAATTGGTTATTGAATTTCTTGTTGAGTACTTTCATAATGAGAATAGAAAGTGCTTCATGGTGCACATCATTGATCAACTCTTTTTCCAGCGTATGCGAGTAGGGCCCGTGACCGACATCATGAAGAAGAATGGCGATTTTTGCACCTAATTCTTCCTCACGGGTAATTTCAACACCTTTGTTCTTAAGCTCACTTAGTGCATTACACATAAGATGGTATGCACCAAGAGAATGGTGTAATCTGGAATGCACGGCACCGGGATAAACGAGATGGGCAAATGCCATTTGATAGATACGGCGCAATCGCTGATAATATGGGTGTGCAATAATATCCAGTATCAACGGGTGATCAATCGTAATAAAACCATAAACAGGATCGTTGATTATCTTTCTGGTGTTGGACATGTTGCTTTTTTGTTAAAGGCAAGGCGGCAAAACTACAATAGCTGAAGTTATTAAACTAAATTTGAACTCTTCCGCGTTTTACCGAACGTACAAGAATACCCTTAGATAACCTCAGGCAAACTTGCAACGTAGGTTAAATAGCAGCATGAAAGTTGACTAAATAAAAATAAAACCAAACTGAATGGCATTAGCAAAAATTCTCTGGGTAGATGATGAAATTGAAAGTCTGCAATCTCAAAAACTTTTTTTGGAAAGCAAAGGCTATGAAGTACAGACGCTGACGAACGGATTTGATGCCATTGATTATGTGAAAGAAAATCTCGTTGACGTAGTATTAATAGATGAATCCATGCCAGGTATCACCGGTTTGGAAACACTTGCAAAGATCAAAGAAGTAAGCCAGCAAATCCCAATCGTACTGATCACAAAAAATGAGACTGAAAACCTCATGAATGATGCCATCGGTTCGCAGATAAGTGATTATTTGATAAAGCCAGTCAATCCCAACCAGGTATTGCTCAGCCTTAAAAAAATTCTTGATAATAAAAGATTGGTGGCTGAAAAAACTACGACGGCTTATCAGCAACAGTTTCGTAATCTTTTTATGGCGCTGAACAGCAGCCCTGATTATAACGAATGGATGGAGATTTATAAAAAGCTTGTGTATTGGGAATTGGAAATGGAAAAAAGCGATAGTCCTGAAATGCAGGAAGTATTGCAGGCGCAAAAAAGTGAAGCAAATACAGAGTTCTTTAAATTTATTTCGCGCAACTATTCTTCATGGGTGAAACCAAAAAGTGGCGACGGGCCGGTGATGTCACATACGTTGATGCAGTTTAAAGTACTGCCTCATTTGGAAAAAGGAACGCCGCTCTTTTTTATTTTAGTTGATAACCTTCGTTTTGATCAGTGGAAAGCGATCCAACCCATGTTTGCGGAGAGTTTTCGGATACTTGAGGAGGATAGTTTTTATAGCATTCTTCCCACCGCTACACAATACTGCCGTAATGCAATTTTTGCAGGCATGCTCCCGGTTGATATTGAAAAACAATTCGCAGTAGAATGGAAAAATGATGATGAGCAGGGCGGAAAAAATTTACATGAAGAAGAATTTTTCAGAGCACAGCTAAAAAGACTTGGGAAAGGGGATCTGAAAGTTTCTTACACCAAAGTGCTGAATAATCAGGCGGGGCTTGATCTCCAGAATAATATTCATAACCTGCTCAACAATGATCTGAATGTAATTGTGTACAATTTTGTTGACATGCTGAGTCATGCGAGAACGGAGATGGAAGTTCTCAAAGAACTGGCGAGTGATGAAATGAGTTATCGAAGCATTACACGCAGCTGGTTTGAGCATTCGCCGCTTCACCAGGCATTAAAAAAGATCGCCGATAAAAATGTAAAAATTGTCCTGGCCACGGATCATGGGAGCGTGAAAGTAAAGACTGCATATAAAGTTGTCGGCGATAAGCAAACAACTACCAACCTTCGCTATAAACATGGCCGTAATTTAAATTATGAACCGAAGGAGGTGCTTGCTTTCCGTGATCCGAGAGAAGCAGGGTTGCCGGTGCCAACCGTAAACTCATCTTTTATTTTTGCAAAGGAGGATGGCTTTCTCTGTTATCCGAACAATTACAATTACTACGTCAACTATTACCGAAACACTTTTCAGCATGGAGGTGTGAGTATGGAAGAAATGATAGTGCCGGTTATTAAAATGCAGAGTAAAACCCCCTGACCCCATAAAGGGGGAACTTAGCTTGAAATGTTCTCACATTTGTGGAAAAGAATTAAATCTGAAAGTTGCATATAATGTAGTTTCGCAGTGAAAATAACCTGCAATTAAAAAACTGTAAAAGCTCCGCCTCAGGCGGATTTGGGGTTTATGAAATATACACAAACCACACTCGATAAATTAGAATCTATTGTTGAAGAAACCGGTTATGTATTGCGCTACGAAAGAGGCACCTTCCAAAGTGGCTATTGCATACTGGAAGAAAGAAAAGTTGTCGTATTGAATAAGTTTCTCCAACTCGAAGGTCGAATTAATACCATGCTGGACCTGATACCTCAACTGGATATAAGTACTGAATTACTTACTGATGAATCGAAAAAGCTTCACGCTAATATTTTATCAAAATTTCATGCAGAAGAAAAATAAGATTGGGCGATGACCCAACGGCTTCCTACTTTGTTGTTCGTATTTTTGTTCGGTGACCTGTCCTCCTCTTAAAATAACTTTTCTCGGCTCCGGCACCAGTGCAGGTGTTCCTATGGTAGCATGTGACTGCGATGTTTGTACTTCAACTGATAAAAAAGACAATAGGTTAAGACCAAGCATCATGGTGCAATCACCCACTACCAGCTTTGTCGTTGACACGACTCCGGATTTTCGTTACCAAATGCTGCGGGAGAAGGTGAAGAAATTAGATGCAGTTCTTTTTACTCATCCACATAAAGATCATATAGCTGGGCTTGATGATGTAAGAGCATTTAATTTTTTTTATAAACCGGTGATGGAGATCTATGCAAATTCATTGACCGAGGAAGCGATCAAAAGAGAATTCCCTTATGCGTTTGCCGACAAAAAATATCCTGGTGTTCCCGAGCTTAATCTTAATACAATCACCAATGAACCATTCATGATCGGTGATATTCCAGTTACACCGGTCCTGGTCTGGCATTTAAAGATGCCTGTTCTCGGTTTTCGTTTTGGAAAATTTACTTATATCACTGATGCCAATCGCATTGAGGACAGCGAGAAAGAAAAGATCAAAGGCAGTGAGGTGGTTGTTTTAAATGCGTTACGAAAGCAGCATCATGTTTCGCATTTTACCCTGGCTGAAGCAATTGATGTCGTTCAGGGCTTGAAAATTCCTAAAGCTTACTTTACACATATTTCTCACCAGCTCGGCCGGCATAACGAAATCGAGGCTGAACTACCGGCTCAACTTCACCTGGCTTATGATGGGTTGGTTCTCGAGTTTTCACAAGAGACATAGTTTTTATGCTAACAAGTGTTAGCGATAACAAATTCTCCCGTATCTTGCAGCGCCAATAGTAAAAGGAGTCTATATTTAAAAGTTTAACAGGAAAGGATATGAATTTTCAGCCAAGCGAAATAACACAACACATAGGACAGACAGCAAAAGATTTTGCCCATCAATATATTAAACCACATGTAATGGAATGGGACGAGGCGCAGGAATTCCCGGTAGCGTGTTTTAAACAAATGGGAAAGCTGGGTTTGATGGGTGTATTGGTACCGGAGGAGTATGGGGGCGCCGGATTAAGTTATTTTGAATATAAAATGATTATTGAAGAGATATCAAAAGTATGCGGCTCAATCGGGTTGAGTCTTGCTGCACACAATTCACTTTGCACAGGGCATATTTTAAGTTTTGCCATCCAGGAGCAAAAGAGAAAATATTTACCAAAGCTTGCAACAGCAGAATGGATAGGGGCAT
>JAICGN010000086.1 GCA_025923075.1 Chitinophagaceae bacterium | reverse complement strand
TTTTTATGTACATACTAGCCGAAGTAGGTCCTGATTTTGTAAAAATCCTGGGCTATGGTCTTTCCGGTTTTGCCTTTTTGCTTATGTTTTTTGCTTATATGCTTTTAAGGCAAGTCATAGACAAATCGACCCAAAATAAAATGATTATTAAATCCATTTGGGCCTTTATGGGGCTGAGTTTCTTATTAACCATAACAATCGGAGTGTTTTCATTTATTACCGGTGATTATAAGCAAAAGAAACTGGCCGATAACGAGGCTACGATCAAAACACAGCGAAATGGGCTGGAAATATTAAATGCTGATCAGAAACTGGATAGCCTTGTGAAAAAGACAATTGTCGACAATATGGCGAATAATCCCGAAAAGGCTGCGGAAACAAAACAGGCGTATGATAAAATCATTACCGAACTAGAATCTAAACTTGATATTTCAAATGCGACACCTGAGGATAAAAGAAAGTTTGAAAGCCTGAAAGGAGAAATGAATAAAACGCTTGATTCATTAAGCAAACCGGACCTTTCGCCGGAAACGAAAATCAGACTAGAAAATAAATATTTGTTCCAGAACGGTGAAATATCAAAAGTATCAAGCACAGTAGTGAAGCGCAATATGGTAGTCGGTGGTGCCGTATTAAAGCGGCAACAACAATAGTTCATCACATTGTTACGGTCTCTTCACTTTTTACTTCTTTTGGTCGCTGGACCAGGTAATACCAGGCAAGAATAAGCACACCTATTGTAAATGGTATCATAGCGATGTGTTTTCCTTCGTATGGGCCAAGGACTTGTGCTTCGTCAAATCCAAAAAACTCACTGATCATCCAATAGCTATTGGCGCTGATCCAGAAAGCGACAGCGAGGTTATGCGCCAGTTCAGATTTCAAATTTCGTGTACGATAAGCGATATATAAAGCGACGGAAAGAGTTGGGACCACCATGATAATGCCAAGCTCTTCCCAGAGCATGCACCAGCTTATATCTTTAAAAAGCCAAAAGACAATATGTAAATTCTCCAAGCGGCGATAGCGGGCTGGTATACTGTATCTATTCTCTGTATTTGCAGTCATCTAATTAATTTTTCAGGTGTGTCAAAAATACTTATTGGGATTAAAACTTTCAGGCGATCAGCGCATCAATATCCTGGTAAACCTTTTTATATCGGCTTCGGGTAAAATTTCTTCTCCTGAAATCAGATGCTCTGTTAATTGCCGTGCGAAGAATGGTGCCAATGAACAACCTTTTGTGCCCATGCCATTTAAAATCCCGATGTTTTTATACACCGGATGCAGACCCACAAAAGGCCGACGCTCAATATTTGCGGGGCGAACTGATGCTTTGTGATCGACGATCCTGAAGGGTGCTTTCAACCAGTTTTTTAAATGCAATTCTGTTTGCCTTCGAAATTGTTCAGTGGGTCGGTCGTCTGGAAACTCCCATAAATAGTTTGAACCGATCCAATAAAGATCATCTTGAACAGCGGTTAGCATCATTCCTTTTTTAAAAATATGCGTTGACGGGATGCCGGCAGATTCGAAAAGTATTGCTTCACCTTTGTTTAATGCAAACGGAAGCGCTTTGAAAAATGGATTTTGAGCAGAGCTAATACCATCACAAAAGATGATTTTTTCGGCTTTGATGTTTTTATAATTGACACCTTTTTCTGTTTGTTGTAATTTATCTATCTCAAAATCTTCTTCTAATAAGTGATTGTCCGATAGTAATTTTTTTCTCCATGCCTCCATTACGTCGCTTAGATTAACAACATAACAAGGATCTACTTCGCCAAATCCGAAATCATAATTGAAACTGCCAGCATATAACTGCTGATCTTTTGGTTGAAATAAGAACTCCGCATTTTCCTTTAATCTTTCATCAAAAGCAAGTTTCATTTGTGGAGTAGGGTGGAAGTCGATTAGCGATTTTTGTTCAATTGTTTTGATGCCAAGTTCATTTCCAAATTCTTCATAGGCCGGAACAACGAACGCAAGGAATTCATTGATCATCCATGCTTTAACAATTCTCCTGCCTGTAACAGGACTGATCAGACCGGCTGCTATCCTGGAGGCGGAATTGAGTTGATTGTTGTCAATGACAAGAAATGTCTTGTTGGCTTTTTGTAAATAATAGCTGAGCCATGTTCCAGAAATGCCCTGGCCAATGATGAGATAGTCAATCTGGCCCTGAGCTTGACGAAGGGCCTCATGAGTTTTTTTCTTATAATTAGACAATCGTTTCAGTTCTTCGATATCATCATTTATTAATGCTTCTTTTTTTTCTCTTGACCATCCCTTAATTCGCCTCTCCAGATTATTTGCCTCAGCAGCGGTTTCGATAATTGTGACCCATACCAATTTAAGTGGCCTCCTTTTAAATGTATAGCATTCGGGAAAAAAACCAGTATCATGTTGCCATATTCGTTTATCCAGATCATTCGTTAGTCCAGTGTAATAGCTATTATCGTTGCATTTTAAAATATAAACCGCGTACATAAATTTCTTATTAATGGCCGCCCTTCGTCAAGCTCAGGGCTCTATTCTACATTTATCCTGATGCCTTCAGAATGACTACTAAACTCCGGCGCATACATGCATTGAATACTTGTAATCCCATTGCTGTAATTGCCTGTATGCGTAACGAATAATGCATATTCAAATACATAGGTTCCTTTTCTTAGGTAATCGAAAAAGAAATTGGTGCTGGCATCTTTGGTGGTTTCATAATAACCCAAGCCGCCTTGCCATTTATAACCACTTAATACATTTACAGGCTCTAAAGAGGAAGCACGCATATCTTTCATGTGTACATACTCCATATCACGATCAACTCGTAACTCAATTGTTACTTTTACTTTGTCGCCAACTTTTACTGCATCACCTTCATTAATTGGTGTCAACACGGGCCCGCGATCCGTATTTGTTTCAACAAAAAGCTTCTTGTCAAGGTTTAGCGGGGTAGTTGCGGTAGTTATCTTATCCAGATCTTCAAAATATTGCCAATAAACGCCACCCCAACTTGACGAAGTTGCGTGGTTGTTTGATTGCTTAACTGTTACATTGATATTCCCCATTTCAGGTGCTATTGACGGGCCATTAATGGTTCTTTTGAAGTACCCGGTCCCATTTTCTTGTTTATTATCTGTTGAACTGATCGTGATATTCCCTAATTGAATCGCAACAATTGATTCATTGTTCAGCAGATCAGTTCCCTGTAATAATAAAGCGTAGCAAGCTTCTGCTGTTGCCTTTGTCGTTCTCCAATTCGTAGCTTGCTTATTTTTCAGCAACCATGTTTTTAGGTCATCAACTGTTTTTGTATCCTTACTTATTTCATTAAAAGCTTCAATTAATAATGCCTGGGTTTCAATTGGCGCCTGGTGCCAGAACCAACCTCCGGTGTTTTCTTTCCAATACATGCCTAACTCTTCGTGGCTAATACTTGTTTCTTTTAGTGATTTTAGGATAGCCAGGGGAGTTTTCGTGTCAGCTGTTCTGAATAAAGCCAGACCGATCATTCCCTGCATGTACTTGCTTTGTTTAGTCCATGTCTGCTGCGTGCGGGTGCGGAAATAAGAATAAGCGGTTTGTGACGCATCAGGAATTTTTTGCTGGGGAAAAAAGCTACGCATATACAGGTACTGAATTCCATAATAGCCAGGAGCATATTTAGCGAGATCAGTTTTATTTTTCTTCAATTCATCATAGTCTTTTTTGATTTGGAGATCGAGATACGGAATTGCCAGTTTAAGAATGGGATCAAGTCTTTTGATGTCAACACCCAATTTTTTTAAATGACCAATGCCTGTAACGATATATTGCGTGATGTAACGATTATCGGGCCCGCCTTTGAACCATACAAATCCTCCGTTTGAACTCTGCATTTGTTTTAATTTTTCATAAGAGCTGTTCATTTCACTGCTCATTCTTAACAGATCAAACAACAAAGCGAGATTTTTTTTCTGTTGTTCCTCAGTTTTGGCCTGTAGTACCCAGGGTGTTTCTTCGAGCAATACCGCTTTCAGTTCCTGGTTCTTTTGCAAATTGCTTAACAATGCAGCTGTATCCTTTGTATTCCAGCTATCAAAGATTTGTTTAATACGTGGTGAACTGGTTGCGATTTTTGAAGCCAGTGCATTTGCATAATAACGGTTCCAGACTTGTTCGGCACATTCATACGGATATTCCATTAAATAGGGGATAGCTTGTACTGCATACCACACGGGATTGCCGGTATACTCCACAGTCAGGGATTGATGTTGTAGTGTTTCAGACTTGTTTGAATTTATCAGTTTGTCAAATTTGAAATTTTTCGTTTCAGTCCCCCGTAGATTCAGCAGAAGTGTTTCGGTTACCAGCATGCGATTGGTAAGTACAGGCATTGCTTCCTCTTCTCCATCACTTACGGCCCCCTCCAAACCTCCCCCAATGGGTGAGGCTTTTGCCACGATCCGCCATACTAATGCCCTATCAAATAAATAAGGCACTTGCAATGGAAAGGTGACTGCTTCACTTTGTCCGGCGGCTACAGTGAAGTATTGATTTGGATATAAATTATTGAGCCAGCCACTCACGGATTCATTTGTTGCTGCATCGAACAATTGCAACTCTGCTTGTCCTGTTAATTCCTTTTCTGTAAGGTTAACGATCTTGGTGCTGAATTCTATTTTATCGCCCTCTCGTAAAAATCTTGGCGGATTTGGCTGTACCATCAATTGTTTTTGTGTAATTATCTCTTTGCTGCTGTACCCAAATGCCAGCTCTTTTGTATGTGACAATGCCTGGAATTTCCATCTTGTTAATGCCTCAGGCATAGTAAATGAAAATTCTATATCACCATTTTCATTTGTTTTTAAATCAGGAAAGAAGAAAGCGGTTTCGTTAAAGTTTTTGCGGATTTGGATTGATATATCTTTTTCGGGAGGGACATCATTTTTAAAGGCAACACTATCTGTCTCTAAACTACTAAAATATCCATCCCTTACGAGATTCTGATCAGTATTTGCTACTTCCTTAAGCTCTTCTCCTGTTCTCTGAGCTACTGATAGATTAACTGACGGGGCAGCCACGGCACGGCCTTCTCCCTTCCTCTCTATTTGACTTAGAGATCCGGTTTTATAATATTTTTTCGTGACATGATCATAATAGGTAACTGCTTCATTAATATCTGATATCAATTCATCGTACCATTTTTCAACGCTCGACACATCACCTGGAGAATTAATAGGTTTCTCTTGTGATTCGAACTGAGAAAAATTATGATCACTTTTCCAATGTTGGCCAAAAGACTGACTCGGCCAAATAGTTGGTTTGTCCCAGCTGTGCATTTTAAATTGGTCAAGCGAAGCATCATACATGCTAGCCAGCATTTCAGCAGCCACCTTTTCTTTTTTAAATCCGCTGATCTTTACGTTCCATTTTTCTTCACTGCCCGGCAAAGTCTTATCCCTGAATGTTGCATACTCAACGGTAAGATCTTTATTGGTCCATGGTACCTTAATAATATCAGTGTACTCATAAAAACGATTATTTTTTACAAAAAAGAAATGAACGCCATAGCCTCCGCGCTCAGCCTCTGTTGCCGAAAACTCAAAGCTTTTTTTCTCATTATTGAGATTTAAATATTCGTAGTTGCTGGTTTGTTGTTTGTTGTTGATAATTTTTGTTATTTGTTTGATTACAAATAATGCATTGGCTGATGTGCCAAGTTCTATTTTTGTTTTTTCACCCGGCTCAATTGGAACTGATCCTTTTGTCCATAAATAGGTTGGCGAGCTAAGCTGATTACTTTTTTCATCAAATAGCTCAATATAATGGATGTCCTTTACTTCTTCTCCATTTTTGTCCTTAGTGGAAATTTCAACCATATAAAAACCAACTCCGATCTTTCCATTGTCTATTTTCCATTTTCCATCGGCTGCAACTGAGTCCATTTTTTCAAATACTTTTTCTCCTTTTTCCCAGCTTTTTTGATCTGTTTCGTTGTCATATTCATCATTTGGAAAATACTTTACGTATTCGTTCTTACTCATTACAAACTGATCGGGTCTGTCCCAATAGCGTTTCCTGATCAATCTTTTTTCTTCTTTTAGTTTAGTGATCTTAACATTCACTGCGGCCCGTTGAAACTCGCCAGCCATATTTTCCGTGCGAATAAGAATATTTTTTAAGCTATCCACAGGAAGAGAAGAAGGAAGTTCGACTTTCAATAATAAAGCTTTGTATCCCACCGAAACTTCAGTTTGACGGCTCCTGGTTTCACCATTTATGTCGGTTACGTCTGCATACACAGTATACTGAAAAATCGGATCTAATTTTTTATCAAGTGTTTTATCAGGGATGGCTTTGAATTCTATTGTGAACTTACCGTCCTTGTCGGTTTTTGCTTCGCCATGTGTAATTTCCATGCTACTTATCGGAGGCTGATACCAACGATAAAACATCCAGGGATACGGAAATCTTGCCTTTCTTTCCACTCTGTATTTAATTATAGCGCCTACAATATTATTTCCTGCGTATGCTTTTGCGAACCCAGTGATCTTTATCGTATCATTTAGTTTATACTCACCTTTTATTTTATCAAAATCAATATGGAAATTTGGCCGCTTATACTCTTCCACGGAAAAATCAGCCTGACCTTTTTGATCCTTTGCATAAATCGAAAAATTTCCATTCAATACACCAACAGGTATTTGAAATTTGCCTGAGAAAGACCCATATTCATTTGTTTTTACCTGGATTGAATCGGCGAGCTGATAATTCGCATTCCGGAGGTATACCCAGTTACTATAGTCTGCAAGCACTTTATTCTTTGTTTCTTTATCCGGAATAATTGCGATGCCTTTGAAAAAAATCGTTTGACCCGGGCGATAAATGCTGCGATCAGTAAAGAAGAATATTCGTCTAAGGTCAAGCGGGTCCGTTTCTTTTTGTTCCGGATCTCTGTAATATATGCGATCATTCATCCATTCATTCAGAAATAGCTTGTCGCCATTATAATTTATATCCAGCGTATAGGTATATGAGTAGTCTTCTTTCGGTTTATTAAATTTAAAATAACCATTATCATCAGTTTTATACAACTGATTTTTTTGTTTTATGAATTTTGATTGTTTCTGATCGTAATGATTTACCCATACTTGTACACTGGCTTTGGAAAGAGGTGTTCCTGTTTCCCGGTGAAGTAAAAAGTAATCGTTTCCATTGTTTACAAAACTGATATTTGAAACATAAAATATCCTTGCACCAATAATTGCCTCTTTAGAAAAATTGTCGGATGCAGCAAGTAAGATATATTCACCTACGGGTAGGCCATCTATTTTTATTTCTGTTTTGTGTGTTTGATAATCGTCTGTTGAAGGAAGAGATTGTTGCCAGTTGCGGATCACCGGCAGGCGGAGTAACTGAGCCCAGGTCTTTTCGTCATAATAATTAAGTAAATCTGAAATTTTCTCATCTGCTTTTACTAAACGAAGAAAAACATTGTCAAGATTCCTGTATTGGATAAGCGACCTGAAAGCCTGGTTCGGCACATTTACTTTTTCTATATTGAACTTTAGTTCTTTTGCTTTTATCTGTTTTAGCAGGTTGATACAATTTATTTTTCCTTCTGAAGAATCCTTTTGACTGATAACGTTTTCACATATTTCTTTTGCCTTTACACGGGCGAAGCGGTGCGTGGTATCACCAAAGGGTTGGTATTTGTCAGCATCGGAATTATATTCATATGCGAGCAAGTACGCGGCCTGTGAAGCGGCAGGCATGTTTTCGTATTGACTCATCAAATGTTTTAGCGCCAACCGATATAACGAGTCTTTTTCAGGATGCGTTGAATTTTCATGCACAAACTGCAGCCGCTGGATGTCAGCATCCAGTAATGCATCGGGTTTTGTGTCTACCAGGTGAAAAGCGAGTAACTTCTGATAAACAAGTAATGCCTTATGTTTTAATGACAGTGAATCTTTCGTAATAAATTTCCTTGTTACAAAATCAGCAGCAGGATCAAAAGCCGCGGCCTGGTCAATTTCAAAAGCATAGGCCGGTTTATCAATATCACGTTCATCACTCTTAAAATAATCGAGTGCACGATGCGCAAGCAGATCATATAGCGTGGGACGGAGATGTCGGACATTCCCCTGTAGTATTATCTCATCAAAAGATTTCAGCCTGGTTTGCTGAAGTATTTTTTCATTTTTTATTGACTGCAAATAAAGTTCGCTGATCTTTCTATGAAAATCTGCTGCAGTCCACGTTTTTATATCTTCCTTTTTGAATTGTTTTGTTTCTGTGCGGTCATATAGCTGCCACCTGTGTTGGTGGAAATAGTTCAGGTAAACACCTGCGAGTAAGCTGTTAAAAATTGAAACCACCGGCTCTTTCGCGACCGCAACTTCCTTTTCTATTTCTTTTATAGCTTCACTTTCATTTTCTTCCCTTGTTTCTTTTTGCAGGCCAATCATATACACTACCGCCTTTATCACCTGCGCATCTTGTTTTTCTTTTTTCGCTAATGCATATATCTTTTTAACTTCTGCCAACGCGGTTTTCGGGAGCTTCTTTTTGGTGATCAGGTCGTCGATCTCCTTCCATTCCTTTTCATAGGTTTTCACAGGAGTTTGGGAATAACCAGGCGTGATAAAAACAAGAATCAAAGCTACCAGCGACAATAAGGTTTTCAATGGTTGCATCAACATGCCGTTAAATTTTTTACAAGGTAATGATATCATATTTATGAGATGCAGGTAAGTTATAGATTTCATAAGAGAAACCTTATTATATAAATTTCAGAAGACAAGTGTGAACAAACCAAAAGCCGAAAATCTAAAATCAAAAGTCAGCGTTTGTCTTTAACGTTTTCTTACGCAGCGATGGCACGACATTGGAAATACGAATTCCCTGGAGCACAAAACGTTCACCTCAAATAAAATTATATGAAAACAATTTTTACCCTTTTACTTAGCACCATTTTTTCAGTCGCTTCAATTGCTTACGACGGTACCCGCCTTACCGTCACCAGTGTAAGCCAAAACAAAATGTTTGTTGAAGTTAATGGCCGCCGGTACAGTCTCAATGGAAACACTGTTTCTATTGGTAATATCCGACCCGGTACATATAATGTAAGAGTCTTGCGTGAGCTAAAAAGAAAGAGCGGCTGGAATTCAGGGATCGGACGCAGCAGGGAAGAAGTGATCTACAGTATCAGGTTAACATTAAGAGATGGATACCACTTCGACATTCTTCTCAACCGTTTCGGAAAAGTATTGATCGATGAGCGCAGAATTGATCGTAATGATGATTGGTACACAGATGAGGATGACAGATATTTTGAGCGGGACGCCGGCCGTGATGAAGATTGGGAGGAAAGGGACGATACCAGGGACCGCGCCAATAAGGATTGGGATGATGATGAGAACATGACTGACAGTGATCCCCGTGAGGACATGGACGACCGTGATGCTGAGTATGACGATGAGTACAGCCGTTTGATGAGCGATTTTGATTTTAGCCAGGCGAAAGAAACGCTGCGGAAAGAATGGTTTGAAAATACAAGAATGACGACCGCAAAGCAGATCATTGACAGGAATTATTTCACCAGCCAGCAGGTCAAAGATTTATTGTTATTATTCACTTTCGAAAACAACCGGTTGGATCTGGCAAAGTATGCGTATGGAAAAACAGTTGATAAGGGGAATTACTTTATCGTGAACGATGCTTTTACTTTTAACAGTAACAAAGAAAAACTGGGCGAATATATCCGTGATTATAAATAATCAAAATTAAAATCAGGCTTTATGAAAACAATTTTTACACTCATCGCATTTAGTTTTATTGGATCGTTTGCTGTGGCAGGCGAAAAGCACCCGGAAGTAAATGTTACTTCAAGCGGGGACTACGTAATAATCGTTGATGGCAAAAGATTCAACAATGAAAAAAAGATCTCACTGAGAGGATTGAAGAAAGGAAGACATTACATAGATGTGTTTAAAAAGAAGAAAGGATTATTTGGCAGCAAGTACAAACTTGTTTCATCAAAACAGTTTGAGCTGGGAAATAAAGATCTCGATATCGATGTAAACTTTTCGGGCTATATCACTATTGGTAGACAAGACAAAGGATGGGACGGAGATTACTGGTTAAGGAATGGTGCCAGGAAAGAATGATCAACACAAAATAATTTGAAGAATGTACCCGGGGCTAAAGTGATTTTGGCTGGAGAATACCCGGTAAACTCCGGCCGGTAACCTTAAAATGTAAAAAAAATGAAAACATTTTTAACTTTCGTAGCAGGCTTACTGCTTACTTTAACAACCATGGCCGCAGACAGGCCGCCATCAGTAACTATTAAATCAAATAGAAATTTTGAAATTGTGGTCGATGGCAGAACTTATCGTAATGACAACGCCATTCGTCTTGAGAGAATGAGACCAGGTATGCATACGATCAGGGTTTATGAAAGAAGTCGTGGATTTTTCGGAAGAATGCGTCTCGTCTCCGCAAAGAACTTCTTTGTACGAAACAACGATCTCCGAATCACAGTTAATTACAACGGCTATGTAGATATTGATGAAAAGAGATATGATAGAAGAGACAGGGGTTGGGATAATAGGGATTATGATCGTAATGACAGAGATTGGGATCGTAACGACAGAGGTGGCAGGAACCGTGGTTTTTAATTGGATCTTATAAAAGGAAAGCCCCTGAAAACGGGGCTTTTTTATTTGATAATTTCTTTCATTCCTTTACCAATATCGGCCGGACTCTGCACTACATGAATACCGCATTCGGTCATGATCCGCATTTTGGCAGCAGCCGTATCATCAGCACCGCCAACGATAGCACCCGCATGACCCATGCGACGACCCGGAGGCGCGGTTTGTCCGGCAATAAAACCAACGACAGGTTTCTTATTTCCATTTTCTTTTATCCATCTTGCAGCTTCCGCTTCCATTCCGCCACCAATCTCACCGATCATAACTATTCCATCGGTTCCTGCATCATTCATAAAAAGCTCAACAGCTTCCTTTGTTGTAGTTCCGATGATCGGGTCACCGCCAATGCCTACGGCGGTTGAAATACCAAGCCCGGCCTTCGCTACCTGGTCAGCGGCTTCGTAAGTAAGCGTTCCTGATTTTGATACAATACCGATCCTTCCTTTTTTAAAAACAAACCCCGGCATGATTCCAACTTTGCATTCATCAGCAGTGATGACACCAGGGCAATTCGGACCTACCAATCTAGTATGGGCAGCGGTCAGAAAGTTTTTCACTTTCACCATATCCTGCACCGGTATGCCTTCAGTAATACAAACCACAAGTCCAACGCCTGCTTCCGCAGCTTCCATGATTGCATCCGCTGCAAAGGCAGGTGGCACGAAAATGATACTGACATCTGCACCTGTTTTTTTTACACAGTCAGCGACGGTATTGAAAACAGGTTTATCTAAATGTTTTTGTCCCCCTTTTCCGGGAGTTACACCACCTACTACATTCGTTCCATATTCGATCATTTGTGTAGCATGAAATGTGCCTTCGCTTCCGGTAAAGCCTTGTACTAAAACCCTGGAATTTCTATTAACAAGAATGCTCATATTTCGCTTTAAAAGTCCGGCGAAGATAGCGAATGGCGAATAGTGAATGGCGAATAGGAAGGGATTTTTTGTGAAGTCAGCTGATTCTACTATTTGGCTTTCGCGCTGCACGCTGCTGCTGCAGCGACGCTACTCAACAATACGAAAACCCTCAATCCAAAATTTTACCTATTACACTTATGTATTCCTGGTTGTCAGTAACTCCATTATGCCTCTGGCCTTTTAAGGTGATCAAAGTGTCTGTGATTTTCATTTCATTTTTCAGTTTCATTGAAGACCCGTAGTAAATAACCTCATCCTGATCTCCATGAAAAATAACAATGGGCATTTTACAGGCTGTAAGGTATTTATGTGTTTCGAATTTATATTTAAGAAGAAAAGTTGGGATGATAGGATACGTATGTCTCATAACATCGACAAGGCTGTAATAAGGTGCTTGAAGGATCAATAATTTGGGATGATTAGTCGAAGCTATTCTGGCTGCAGGTCCCGTTCCTATTGAATAACCTAAAACAACGATCCTCTTCTCTTCATATTTTTTCTTCAACTCATCGTAGGTAATTTGTAAATCTTCAAACAATTGTTCCTGGCTGCGAATAGACCCTTCACTTTTCCCATATCCTCTGTAGTCTAAAATAAAAACGTCATAGTTTAGGTCTGTATATCTTTTTGCCGTTTCACCCCACGATAATAAAGACCCAGCATTCCCATGCAGATAAAAGATCAAACCTTTTGAGCTGTCGGATATAAATAAAATACCATTTAGAAGTTTATTGTCCTTTGTTTGAATGTTTACTTCCTGGAACTTCTGATTAAAAGTGAATCTAAAATTCTTATCCAACTTATCCGGAAAGAAGATTAGTTTTTCCTGGAAAAAGAACATTAGGATACAGATAAGCATGTATGCAAACAGCGCAAGTTGTAGAGTGCTGAGAAGTAATTTCTTCGTGTTCATCTATAACTTATAACATTATTTTGAGAGGCTATTCATAACCCCAGGTCAGCGAACCCCAATAACTTTGCCAGTCACAAACAGGATTATCGGCGAGTCGTTCCATTTTAACTGTGCTTATCATCCATTTTCCTCTGGTGTTAACCGGAAAAAAAATTTCACCATTACTATCCGTTCTCAATTCTTTTTTTTCCGTTTTATTTTTTACTCTGTGCCACACTTTTATCAATCCATTTATAAGGGGCGCTTTTTTATAATAGACTTTTGCACGGAATAGCTCTTTATTTCTTAGCTGGTATGGATTAGATGAAGGTATTATATCGATGATTAAAGAGGTAGGAATTGCATAGGTCTTATCCCTTAGGGTGCCAACCTGCAAGAGCGTTTTGGCGCAGCGTTGATAAAACTCACGGCCGGGGCAACCGGTTTCATTATTTAGTTTCCGGTATTCAAGTGCATTTGTTAAACCATCTTCTTTAAGATATGCTTCAAACTGCAAAGGCTCCATCTCTATAAATGCATTGTTACTGTTAAAAGCAATAAGATTAGTGCCTTCGTCTGTCATCATATATTCTATTGAATCGCCGGTTGCACCCGTTACAACCGGGGAAAGATCATCACTCACCCCACCATAATATATTTTTAATGATTTGATCCTTTCATTATTTCCTTCCCAGTTTTCGCCTTTGAAATTTTCACCAACAAGGAAGCTGATATTCACTTTTTCCGTTCTTCTATAAATATATTTATCTGGATTGAGCCAAAACTCATGTGCCGATAAGGAAGAAATAAGCGTTAAGAGGATAGTAACTAAAGTAAATTTTCTCATTGGCATATTGGCAAGTATTATCCTAATCGCTATCGGGCGCATTATTTTAACATGTCATCAATATTCCTGTCGTTTGGCATTTTGCCGGTTTCTTCAAGCATGCGCATTTCTTTTGCATCCTTTAAAAATTCAGATGCAAAAATAAATTCATTGAGACGTTGATTTTTACTAAAGATGATCTCTTTATTCGAGCCTTCCCATTCTTTTTTTCCATGGTACATATACAGAATATAATTACCCACCTCCATTACACTATTCATATCATGGGTGTTGACTACGGTGGTGATGTTAAATTCCAGCGTTATCTCCCTGATCAATCTGTCAATAACCAGCGAAGTTTGCGGATCAAGACCTGAATTCGGTTCGTCACAAAAAAGGTACTTGGGATTTAAAACGATGGCACGGGCAATCCCTACTCTTTTTTTCATGCCTCCGCTTAGCTCAGCAGGGAACTTTTTATTAGTGTCTTTTAGATTTACACGATCCAATACTTCATTTACCCGTTCCAATTTTTTTTTGAGGGGCCAATTCGTAAACATGTTTAAAGGAAACATTACATTTTCCTGTACTGTTAAACTGTCAAACAAAGCCGAGCCCTGGAAAAGCATGCCGATTTGTTTACGGATTTCTGTTTTTTCATTGCGGTTCATTTTTGTAAAGCTTTCACCACTATACAATATTTCTCCCGCGTCAGGTTCAAACAATCCCACCATACATTTCATAAGAACGGTCTTGCCACTGCCACTTGTACCAATAATAAGATTGCATTGACCAGCCTTCATTACGGCGCTTACATCTTCAATGACAACCTTATCACCAAAACTCTTCTTTATATCTTTTACTTCAATCATGTTATAATAATAGCGCTGCAAGAATATAATCAGCAAATAAGATCATGATACAACTTATAACCACTGCTTTCGTACTGGCTCTTCCGATTTCCAATGCACCGCCTTTAACATAATAACCAAAGTAGGCCGATATGCTTGAAATGATGAATGCAAATGAGTAACCTTTGTATAAAGCAAATATTACATTGTAAGGAGCAAATGCTTCGAGTAATCCCTGGTCAAAGATACTGGTAGGAATAATATTAGTCAGTGAACCCGCGAGCCGTCCTCCCCAGATACCAAGCACACCTGCAATCACAACCAGCATCGGAATTACTACCAATGCGGCAACAATTTTTGGCAATACCAGGTATGTTTTTGTGTTGATCCCCATTATTTCTAATGCATCGATCTGCTCACTCACCCTCATATTACCAAGTTCGCTTGCAATTTTACTGCCCACCACACCCGCTAACACAATGCAGACCAGTGTCGGTGCAAATTCAAGGATAACCGTATCTCTTACTACCTGCGCGATCACTGATAAAGGAATCAGCGGACTGACAAGCTGATAGGCAGTTTGAACAGTGGACACAGCGCCCATGAAAACTGAAATGATAGCAACAATAGGGAGGGAGCCAATTCCGATTTCTGAACATTGGTGAATAAATTCTTTCCAATACATTTTTGCATTTTCAGGACGCGACATCATGCCTTTTATCATCAGCAGGTACCGGCCTATATCACTGAAAATTGTCATAGCTGCAATATACTCGAAGCAGGTGAAAGAGACAAGATGATGATGACCTGAATAACTAAGAATTAAAATTAATAATTAACAATTAAAAATTTACTCCGTGATACTTTTGAAGAATTTAATATTGCAGTAAGTATGCTGAGAATTTCTTCGCAATCTTTTAGAGATGAATCAGCCAATTTCTTGTCGATAAATTTTCCTTCTGTTAATTCTTAATTCAGATATCAGTGCTCTTCTCTTTCCTGAAACGTTTCCACCAGGTCGATTTTTGTACTATCTCCTCAGTAGGGACTTTATTCTTTTGTGCATCCACTACGGCTATCAGCGCCATGTTAAGAATACTGCGTACTGAACTGCCTAGTTGTAAAATATGAACTGGTTTTTTTAATCCTAATAAGATCGGGCCAATAGCATCCGCAGTGTCCAATTCCTTTAAAAGATTATAAGCGATATTTCCTGAAGCGAGGTTGGGAAAGATAAGCGTGTTTACGTTTTTATCAACGAGTTCACAGAAAGGATAATTTTCTTTCATTAACTCATTATTGAATGCTACGCTGGCCTGCATTTCGCCATCGACAAGTAATGAAGGAAGTTTTTGTTTTACCAGTTTTCTCGCATCTGACACCAATCTTGCTTCTGCTGAATCGCTGCTTCCAAAGTTTGAATAGCTAAGCATCGCAATTCGTGGAGTAATGTTGAACTGCCTGACTTCCTTTGCTACCATCAAGGTGATTTCCGAAAGCTCTTCTGCTGTGGGATTAAAATTTACGGTAGTATCGGCAAGAAATAACGGACCTTTTTTAGTGAGCATTAAATACATCCCGGCAATTTTCTTTACACCATCTTCAGTCCCTATCGTATGCAATGCCGGTCTGATCGTATCGGGATAATTTTTTGCCAAACCAGAGATCATGCAATCTGCATCACCGAATTCTACCATCATGCAGCCAAAATAGTTCCTGTCACGCATCACCTTTTTTGCTTCATAGGCATTAAATCCTCTTCTTCCTCTCTTGCTAAAAAATATATCGCCATACTGGTTTCTTTTTTCTGCTGTGGCTTCGCTTCTTGGATCGAGTATCGGTAAGCCTTCGATATCCACACCGCCTTCAGCGGCTATCAATTTAATTTTATTTTCATCGCCAAGCAAAATCGGATAACCGATCCCTTCATCATATACAATTTGCGCAGCTTTGAGAATTTTTATATTATCAGCTTCGGCAAAAACTATTCGTTTTGGATTTCTTCTTGCTTTATTCCCGATCACACGTAATACCTGGTTATCCAAACCAAGCCGGCGGTTCAATTCGTTTTGGTAAGCTTCCCAGTCTTCTATTTTCTGTTTAGCAACACCACTTTCGATCGCCGCTTTTGCAACAGCAGGTGCAACCGTTGATAACAAGCGGGGATCAACTGGCTTTGGAATTATATAATCGGCGCCAAATACAATATTTTTTTCGGCATAAGCCATGTTCACAATATCAGGAACAGCGGTTTTGGCAAGTTCAGCGAGTGCTCTGACTGCCGCCAGTTTCATTTCTTCATTTATCTGTGAAGCCCTTACATCCAATGCACCACGGAAAATATACGGGAACCCCAAAACATTATTTACCTGGTTTGGATAATCACTGCGACCTGTCGCCATGATCACATCTTTTCTTGCACCCGTTGCCTCTTCATAACTTATTTCGGGATCAGGATTCGCCATAGCAAACACAATGGGGTGTTTTGCCATTGATTTTACCATATCGACAGTTACACAATTTCCAACACTCAAACCGATGAACACATCTGCATCCTTCAAGGCTTCTGCCAATGTCATTTCGCCTTTCGCATTTGCGTATTGAAATTTCAATTCATCAATATCAGGTCTTCCTTTATGTAAAACTCCCTTGCGGTCAAACATGATAAAGTTTTCATGCTTTGCGCCCAATGATTCATACAAACGACAACAGGAAATTGCTGCCGCCCCCGCGCCATTTACCACAAACTTTGCTTTCTCAATTTTTTTCTTTTGTATTTCCAATGCATTCAACAATGCTGCGCCGGATATAATTGCGGTCCCATGCTGATCGTCATGCATCACCGGAATGTGCATTGATTCCTTCAGCTTTTTTTCAATATAAAAACATTCAGGAGCTTTAATGTCCTCAAGGTTGATACCGCCGAATGTTGGCTCAAGTGCCTTCACTATCTCAACAAATCTATCCGGATCTTTTTCGTCTATTTCAATGTCAAACACGTCAATGTCAGCAAAAATTTTAAACAACACACCCTTTCCCTCCATCACAGGCTTACTTGCTTCCGGACCAATATCACCAAGCCCCAAAACAGCCGTCCCATTACTGATCACTGCTACCAGGTTTCCCTTGGCAGTATATTTATACACGTCTTCTTTGTTTAACGCAATTTCTTTACACGGTTCGGCCACACCCGGGCTGTAAGCCAGCGACAGATCTCTTTGCGTCTTCGCTTCTTTGGTTGGAACTACTTCAATTTTTCCCGGTCTTCCTTTGGAGTGATATTCGAGAGCCTGTTGTTTTCGGAGTTCGTTGGGTTGCATAAATAATTTTTAGGTTTACCGGCTTCTTTACTACTATTAATCTTTTCTTGCGACGCTCCCTGCCTGTCGTTCGGCAGGCGTTTATCCTCAACAATTCTATTCACCAATGCAGGAGTATCACAATTATAAACCGGTATGGCAAGCAATAAATGGGATGCAATGTACAAAATAATCGAGCTTACAATATCGGCAGTCTGAATCTGCCTGTATGCTCAATCAGCTAACCTTTTTTAGATGCAATTCGGAAAGAAAGAGGATAAAATTATTGTTTGATGATTTTCAGTTCAGCCTTTATTTGACTCTCAGGTGCAGGTGGAGTAAATGTACCCGGATACGGTAAGAGATTTATAAATTCAATTTTATATCCTGCTAAAACCGTGTCTTTCGTGTAGTGAGGCTTCATTGTCAAAGTTGAAAGATTAAAACGATGCGTATCGCCGTTTTTCGTAAATGAAAATGCCGCGGTGGCAGCCCCTTGCCAAATACAAATTGCATTTGCCGGGCAACGTGAATCAGAAACAACGGCATCAAAACCAAGTTTCACCCTATCTCCTTCTATCCTGCCTTCTGCAATTTCATGAAGTTTAAGTGCAATTGTGCCTTCTGTCAACCTCTTGTTATGTGATTTTGAACAGGAATTACCAAGCGCAATGGTCGCTATCGACAGGATAATCAAAAAGGTTTTCATTTGACTGTTTTTTAGTCTGACATGGCATAATATACCATCGTTGCATTTGTTATCAGATTTTAACACAAGTTCCGAGCCATGCCATTAGTCCCATTCCAACTTCGATTGCATTTTCGTCAATATTAAACGTAGGCGTGTGTACGCCAGACGTAATTCCTTTTTCTTTATTCATTACCCCAACCCGGTAAAAACAGGCGGGTATCTGCTGTGCATAATAACCGAAATCTTCGGCGCCCATCCGTAATTCCGTCTCTTCCACATTTTCCGTCCCTAAAAACTTACCTGCGGCATTTTTTACAGCTTTATTTAACTCTTCATCATTTATAACAGCAGGATAGCCTTTGTCAATATGAAGATCAATTTCACCGCCCATGCTTTGCACCAACTCATACGAAATTTTTTCAATCAATTGATGGGCCTCTGCTCGCCATTTTTCATCCATTGCCCGGAAAGTGCCCATTAACTTTACTTCACTGGGAATCACATTCGTTGTGGCGCCTCCCTGGAATGATGTAATCGACAGAACGGAAGGATTAAAAGGATTGGAGTTTCTGCTTACAACTTGTTGAAGGCTTATGATCAGATGCGAGGCGATCAGGATCGGGTCGATACATAGGTGGGGAGAAGCGGCATGACCGCCTTTGCCTTTTATTGTGAAATATAATTCGTCAGCGCTGGCCATAACCTTTCCGCCGCGGAAACTTGTTTTACCAACAGGCATACCTGTATGCACATGCATAGCGACAATTCCTGATGGTTTGGGATTTTCCAGCACACCTTCTTTTATCATATAGCTGGCGCCACCGGGATTCTTTTCTTCACCTGGCTGAAAAATCAGTTTGATCGTTCCTTCCCATTCATTTTTTAAGCTAGTTAAGATTTTTGCTGCACCGAGCAGGCAAGTTGTATGCACATCATGCCCGCATGCATGCATTATCCCTTTTTTAATTGATTTATAAGGAACATTATTTTCTTCAAGTATCGGCAATGCATCGATGTCTGCGCGAATTGCAAACACACGGCTATCAGGGTTTTTTCCTTTGATCAGCCCCACAACACCTGTCGTTGCTTTTACTTCATAGGAAATTCCAAACTCTTTCAGTTTTTCCTGAATAAATTTTGACGTTTCAAATTCCTGGTAGCTCAATTCAGGGTTGGCATGAAGATGATGTCGGATTGCTATAAATTCTTTAGAATATTCTTTTGCCAGCTTTTTTATTTTATCGATCATCCGGCAAAAATAATGATTGGTAAGGAGCTTTATAAAAAGTGATCAGCCGCGGGTAACGACTTCTGTTTCCTTGTCTTTATCGAGTCGTATCTCTATTGTGTCGTTCATAATAAAAACACCTTTTGGAAAATATTTCTGCAATCTTTCACGGTATTCTTCTGCTTCCTTTCTATCCTTAAAGTTTCCCACTTTTAATTTAAAGTAAGGAGATTGATAAATTAAATATGATTTTAATTCGGGGAAAAAGGTGTACACTTTTGATTTGGCCGCTACCGCCTCGTCTCTTTTATTGGTATTAATTACAAGCAGCCGATACCCTCTACCAATACGTCTTGCTTCACGACTTGTTTCTTCGTTTATCTGGATCTGCTTCTTTATTAAAAGATCGATCCGGGGATCTTTATGAATAATAACAGAGCTTGTATCCTGGGACAAGGCGCTAAGTGAAAAAAATACAGCCGCTACTAAGAAAATCTTGTTCATAAAATTCGTTGTGCAAAAATATAGCCAAATCCGAAGGTCAATATCCACCACCTGAGCCGGCAATGTTTTCAACCGGGTGCCAGGTAGTTTTTATTTCCTGTGTATCGAGGATTAAATAGGGCGATTGACCCTGCTCGGAATTCCATTTCATTTTATCATAAAAGAAAATCCGTTTCAGGTTCAACGCGCTTTTTTCCTGCATCATCTTTTTTATGTCAGAATCATTTTCACAGAAAATGGTTGCATTCACGTCCATATGATCGACGAACCATGTCGCCAGCTCGGAAACTTTGCCAGTCAGGATATTAACAACGCCACCCGGCAAGTCAGAAGTGTTTAACACCTCTGCAAAAGTGACGGAACAAAGTGGTTTTGTTTCGGATGCAAGAACGATGCAAGTGTTTCCGCCTGCGATCACAGGAGCAATAACAGAAACCAGTCCTAACAACGAATCATTTTGTGGCGCAACTATTGAAACGACACCGGTAGGTTCGGGAACGGAAAAATTAAAATGAGAACTTGCGACAGGGTTTACAGCGCTAAAAAGCTGCTGATATTTATCGCACCATCCTGCATAGTATATTAAACGATCAATGGCGAGATTCACTTCCTTTTCGGCTTTTCCTTTTGATAAATCTTGCTGTATCAGCTCTTCAATAAACTGCGCTTTTCTCCCTTCAAGCATTTCGGCCATGCGGTAAAGGATCTGACCACGATTGAAAGCAGCTCTTGTACTCCAACTGCCATATGCGCTTCTTGCAGCAGCAACAGCATCACGAAAATCTTTTCTTGAACTAAGGCAAACATTTGCCAATTTTTTTCCAGCAGCATTCGTTGGAACATAATACCGGCCTGACTCAGTCCTTGG
>JAICGN010000085.1 GCA_025923075.1 Chitinophagaceae bacterium | reverse complement strand
GGAAGCGAGTGATGAACTAAAAATTAAAACGCATTACGAATCATTAGATATTGCCGGAAGCAATCGTGTGCACTATTTAAAATTTTCATTGCCGCAAATTTTCCCTGATAAAGAAGCTGATAAAGAGTTACAGGAATTTTTAAAAGAATATGAAGCATCCTGATTTAATTGAAGGGATTGATTTTTATATAAACAAAGATGGTTACATCGTACTCACCGAAAAATATCATCTTGAAAAAGGATTTTGTTGCGGCATGGGTTGCCTGCATTGCCCATATGACACAGAAATGTAGAAGAACCGCATCGTTCATTCCTGCTTGATCAAAAAAATAAAGAAGCAATAATTCCCCTTCTTTGTTTGGTTAAACATTAGCGTGAGCACTATTCTATTCAAATCATCTTTATTTACTTACATATGATGAATGGCACAAAGTCTGCATTGATACCCTGGAAGATAAAAGAGGTTTATGAAAAGAATAATCGTAATCGCAGGGATCTTTACTTTTTTTGGCATAACAGGATTTAGTCAGCAAAAAAAACTTAAAGATCTTATTGGCCGCTGGGAAATTGTCGGTGAGCAAAGCATGCAAGCCAGTTTAGATGTAATTGATAGTTCAACTATAGTCCTGGTTTATATGGGTGAAACAAAGAAGCTTGTTGATTACAAGTTCAATTTTGACAAATCTCCTATCTGGTTTGACTTTTCGACGGAGGATAGTGCTTCCTCTGTTTCAGTTAAAAGTCTGCTGGAAATCATAAATGACAATATGATCAAATGGCAGCTCTTCGTTGATGAAGGCCGTCCTGATTATTTCTCATCAACAAAAGGTGATTTGTTCTATTTACGAAAGGTAAAACTCAATACCAATGCCGGAGTGGTGATTAACTGATTCATTCTACCTGATACGGAACATCGCGGTGATGAAAAACCGTGCATTTTTCTATCTTCACCAAATGCCTTCTCAAAAAAAATCACCTCACAAACTAAAATCCATAAAGCCTTCAGGTAAGGAGGATGTGAGTTTCTTCGAACTTGTTTATGAAGTGGCAAGGCAGATTCCAAAAGGAAAAGTTACTTCGTATGGCGCTATTGCAGCATGTCTTGGTACAAGGCTATCAGCGAGAATGGTAGGCTGGGCAATGAATGGCTGTGGCAATGTGAGACCCACGGTACCCGCCCATCGTGTAGTGAACCGGATCGGGATGCTTACCGGCAAACACCATTTCAAACCTCCATCTAAAATGCAAACCTTATTAAAAAGGGAAGGAATAAAAGTGAAGAATGATAAGATCGTTGATTTCGGGAAATATTACTGGGACCCGGTAAAAGAGTTAGGTTTTTAATCATAGTAAGGACTGATCATAAAATAAACTATCACTCCTGTTACTGCAACATACAGCCAAATAGGCCAGGTGATCTTTGAAAGTTTTTTATGTTTCTGCCATTCTCCAACCATAGCCCGGTAAGCTGTAAATAAAATAAACGGGAGTATGATACCTGCAAGAACGATATGTGTCCCCAGAATAAAATAATAGATGTAACGAATGGGTCCTTCGCCGCCGAACTTCGTCTCACCTGTAAATAAATGATGACAAACGTAGCTTACTAAAAAAAGAGATGAAAGAATGATTGCAGCGATCATTATCCGTTTGTGCAAAATATAATTCTTGTTCTTAACAGCGATCAACCCCACGACTAATAAAACAGAAACCGCTGAATTGATCCCTGCATTGATCTTTGCAAAAAGATGTTCATCAAAACCAAGGTGCACATCCAGTTTTACCCTGCTCAATACGGTTATCGCCACAAACACGATTATTGATAGCGCAATGATCAAACCTCTTGCTTTTGCATCATTCTTTTTCCAAACCGCAGCAAGCATATTATTTACTTCTTGTTTTTCTTAATACAAATAGAAATATTCCTAAGCCAACCAATGCGAGTAAGAAAACAACCCCGAGCAACTCCAGTTTACCCGCAAAAAAGCTCTTTTTCTTTTTATCCTTTTCGAGCATCAGCAAAACAATGTCTTCAGAAAGCTTGATGAGGTCTTTTTCCTCACTGGCTCTGTATGTTCTTGGGTTTCCAAATCCATCTCTTGGCATTCTTACCACACGATCTCTGTCAATCAGTACTATAACATCCGTGTGAAAAAAACCTGTATCAACACCCTGCGGATCCTGTACTGAAAGGTTCATATGTTTTAATGAAAGATCATAAATGGTTTTTTTATCACCAGTGAGCAACCACCAATTCTCAGGATTTATTTGAAAACGATCAGCCCATTTTTTTAATGCAGCAACAGAGTCCCTGTCCGGGTCAACACTGAAGGAAAGGAACTGGACAAAGTCGGCTGTCCGATCACCCACTTTTTGTGATTTTTTTATTGATTCCTGTAGCTTTTTGATATTCGCTGTCATGCCAGGACAAATCGTAGCACAATGGGTAAAAAAGAAGTTCGCTACCACGATTTTGGGAATCGTGTCCCCGGTTTCAGGATCGAGCTTCACCATCTCATGCAATGAAACCTGTTTACCATCCTGGTTTGTTAATGTAAAATCCGGAAGCTTGTGCCAGATAGTTTCATTTTTGATCTTTCCGTTTACAACTCTTGAAATAGTAGTGTCGGAAAAAACAGGCTGTGGAATATCTAAAGCGCCTACACTGAATTGCTTGATGATAAAATAACTTACTAAAGGCAGAAGCACGGCCAATATCAATGCATATAATGCTGTCTTGTTCACTGTAAATTATTTATATAAAAAACACTGTCCCGGCTAAGGCGGGACAGTAGTCTGGTAATTATTTTAATTAAAGAATATCAATGCTTACTCGTCGTATCTTTCTTTTCAGTAGTTCTTTCCTCAAAATGCTTGTCATAAGTATTGCGAAGATTTTTGTAAGAATTTCCATCCCACAAAAATGCAGCAATAAACCAGATGAACAGCATTAGTGGAACAACAATCGTCATGATCATGTTCCTTATTTCATCACCCAGGTGCATAAAAATAGAAACAATATAAAAGGCTTTAGCAAGCGTCAGAATAGCGATTATCCCTTTTACTGCAAGATCACCCCACTGTGGAAAATCAGTCGCATACATAAGCAAACCTAATCCCAACTCGATAATGGTGATGATCAATAATACCCAAAACGTTTTCCAGATACGTTTTACATTTTCCTCACCCGGAACATGATGATGGAATGTTACCTCACTTGGCGCATGCTGCTGATCCATACTTCCGATTTTCTTTTATTTAAAAATAATTAATTATACAAGATAAAAACATAAGAATACAAAAACCCAAACCAGGTCCACAAAGTGCCAGTATAGGCCGGCCTTTTCGATCATCAGGTAATGACCTTTTCTGTCAAATACTCCGTTATTCGTCATAATAAGCATTACCACATTGATAATAACTCCTGAAAACACATGGAATCCGTGGAAACCTGTGATACCAAAGAAATATCCGCCGAAAGCGATCGGTCCCTTTTCACGAATATGCGCATGTGCCATATCTATCATTCCCATCAATTGACCTTTAGGCATTTTTTCTAACTCACTAAGCGATCTTGCCGCCGCCTCCTTTGTTGGATATTCATGTGCGAGATGTGCTAATGTTTCTTGTGAACTCACGGCCAATGCCTGTTGTGCTACGGCCGGGTCAACCAACTTACCCCATGGATTTCCTCCCATTGTTTGGCCGATTAGTTCGATCGTATTCTTATCGGTAAGCACCGCATGTTGACCAGTGATCAGATGATGCCATTCCCATGCCTGGCAAAGCAAGAATGCAATACCACCCAAAATTGTCCAGGCCATCCACTTCATCACTCCGACTCTATTTCCCCGATGGCCTTCATGAACAGCAAGCACCATGGTAACCGAACTCATGATAAGTATGAACGTCATCACACTCACAAATGCCAACGGAAGATTTGCATGCCCGGCCCCCGGGAAAGCATTGAACACCACATTCGGATCAGGCCAGAAGTTTTGAGAAAAACGAATGGTGCCATAAGATATAAGGAATGCCCCGAAAGTGAAGGCATCACTCATCAGAAAATACCACATCATCAGTTTCCCATATTCCACATTGAAGGGACTTCTACCCCCGTTCCACCATTTGGTCTCTTGCGCTGTTGTAGTTGAAGACATGTTGGTTACTTATACTTTAACTTGCGAGGCGTAGCCGAAGCAAACTCCTCATATTTTGAAAATTAATCCTCGTATTGTGAAGATTGCTTCGCCCGGCGTTGCCGGTCTCGCAATCTATTTTATCCAGATAAAAAACACAAACAAATAGATCCAAAGAATATCCACAAAATGCCAATAGGTTGCCATCACCTCGATCCCTGTGCTGCCATATGTTTTTGTCTGTCCAAAGAACGCTTTAACGAACATCACCAGTAATGCTATGGCTCCACCTAACACATGCAATGCATGCAATCCGAATATCACGTATAAGAACTGCCCGGCGCCCGCAACGCCTTGGAATTGTATTCCGCTATTCCAAAGCTGCATAAATCCATTCCACTGCATCGCAATGAATACTATACCCAATATTGTCGTTGCAGCCATCAGTTGACGGTAACGATTCATTTCTCGTTGTTTGAAAGAACGTAAAGCCATTTGTATTGTGAGGCTGCTCAACAGGATGGCGGCTGTCGAATACCAAAACACCTGCGGTGTTTTAACTTCCTGCCAGCTTGCCTGGTTGCTTTTCACAATATAGGCACTGGTCAACCCGGCAAACATCATAATGATGCTTCCAATTGCAATCCACAACGTGAATTTGTGTGGATGAATTTTTTTTCTTTGTTGCATACTCACTGCTTCCATGTCACATTTTTATAATTTATCTCCTAATAATGCAAATAAAATAACCGGCAAATAAATATAACTGCTGAACATTACCCTTCTTGCCGCCTTCACCTCCATTTCCCTGTACAACCTTACACATTGCCACACCATAAAAAGATTAGCGGCTGCGACGATAAAAAGACTAACCAGTCCGCTCATCCCGATTAAATAAGGAACTACACCAATTGGCAAAAGCAACATTGAATAGATCACTGTTTGCAATGCGGTGAATTTTGTTGGCCCTTTTTCACTTGGTAATAGCTTAAATCCTGCAATGCTGTAATCTTTATAGGCTATCCAGCATATCGCCCAGAAATGCGGGAACTGCCACAAAAACTGAATGCCAAATAAAACCCATCCGCCAATACCAAGTGTTTCATCACCGGCAGCCCAACCAATAAGACAGGGCAATGCACCGGGGAAAGCGCCGACAAGCACAGCAATTGCGTTTACTTTTTTTAGTGGCGTATACACAAACGCGTATAAAAAAAGACTAAGCGCGGCAAGTGCTGCCGCCGTCCAATTGAAATAATATCCGAGGATAAAAATTCCAACTGCGCCTGCAGCAATTGCGAATACCCAAGCTTCGGTAACACTCATCCGCCCGGCAGCAACCGGTCGGCTGGATGTGCGTTTCATCAGTGCATCAGTATCTTTTTCCACTGCCTGGTTTATAGCATTGGCGCTTCCGGTTACTAATAATCCACCAATAGCAAGTAATATGGTCATGCGTAGTGGGTTTTCATATTTTTCTTCAATCCCCGGTACCAGTAAATACGCAAGCACACTGGAAAAAACTACCATGATGCTCAATGAAAGCTTGATCAGCTTCAGGTAATCTTTGATTTTACCAGCAATATTTAAAGAACTACTACTATTATTATCACTCTTCATTTTTTATTACTCTTCACAATCCCTTTCAGGGATTTCGCGGCTTAATGTTCTTTGGTCTCATTTGGACCAACCGGTTCTGTTTGCGGAATAAATTCTCTGCCATCCTTACCATAATCGTAAGCCCAACGATGAACTTCAGGAATTTCACCCGGCCAGTTTCCATGACCCGGATTTATCGGTGTTGTCCATTCGAGTGTATTAGAGCCCCACGGATTTGAAGTTCTAACCTTTCTTCCTTTGAAAATCGAATAGAAGAAATTAAATACAAACATCAGTTGCATTGCAAACACTATAATAGACACAACAGTGATCATTTTATTGAGATCATCAAATTTATTGAATGCATGCCAGTCTCTTAAATCAAGATAACGCCGCGGCACACCAGCCAATCCTTCATAGTGCATTGGCCAGAAAATAAGGTAAGCGCCGATTATAGTTACCCAAAAGTGAATATATCCCAGCGTATGATTTAAAAATCGGCCAAACATTTTAGGAAACCAATGATAAATACCCGCAAACATTCCAAACATTGAAGCCACGCCCATTACAATATGAAAGTGCGCAACAACAAATTTTGTGTCGTGTAAGTGAATATCAATGGTCGAGTTGCCAAGGAACAAACCGGTTAATCCACCCGAAATAAATAAGCTTACAAACCCAATTGCAAATAACGTGGCCGGTGTAAAACGAATATTGCCCCGCCATAATGTGGTGATCCAGTTAAACACCTTAATTGCCGATGGTACGGCGATCAATAAGGTCAATAATACAAAGAAAGCTCCCAGGAAAGGATTCAGTCCCGTTACAAACATGTGATGCGCCCAAACAAGAAAAGCCAGGATCGCAATTGCAAATAACGAACCCACCATCGCCATATAACCAAAAATTGGCTTCCTTGAATTCACACTCAGGATTTCCGACACCATTCCCATCGCCGGTAAAAGAATAATATATACTTCAGGATGCCCAAGGAACCAGAACAAGTGCTGGAACAAAATCGCACTTCCTCCTTCATTCGGCAGTATTTGTCCGGCTATATATATATCACTCAGGTAAAAACTTGTTCCGAGATTTCTGTCAAACAAAAGCAGTATGGCGCCTGAAAGAAGAACCGGGAATGAAAGTACTCCAAGGATCGCCGTGAAAAGAATAGCCCACATAGTAAGCGGCATTCTTGTCATGCTCATTCCTTTTGTACGCATATTTAAAATAGTGGCGATATAATTTAAACCACCAAGCAACGAGGATACAATAAACATTGCCATGCTAACAAGCCAGAGATCCATGCCAATCTTAGACCCGTCCCCCGCCTGGTGCAATGCACTCAATGGCGGATACACCGTCCAACCCCCTGATGCAGGACCTGTATGCACAAAAAGTGATGCAAACATGATAACACTGGCAATAAAGAAAAACCAATAAGAGAGCATGTTGAGAAAAGGCGAAGCCATATCTCTGGCCCCGATCTGAAGGGGAATCAAAAGATTTGCAAATGTTCCACTCAGACCTGCTGTCAACACAAAAAACACAAGCACCGTTCCATGAATAGTTACAAGGGCATAATAAAACTCAGGCTGTATCACGCCGCCTTTTGCCCACTTACCAAAAAAAGTTTCAAGTATCGGGAATGTTTGTTCGGGAAAACCCAGTTGCAAACGGAATAATACAGAAAACAACCCTCCGATGATTGCCCATATAATGCCAGTGATCAAAAACTGCTTGCCAATTGTTTTGTGGTCCTGGCTGAAGATATATTTGGTGATAAACGTCTCTTTATGATGATGGACATGGTGCTCATCATGATGTACTTCATGATGCGTAATTACTTCCGCATGTCCATGTATATTTGCTTCATTACTCATAGTTCACTTTTTTAAGATTTCCGCCTGTGGCGGATTATCAAAAAATTTATATTTTCTACTGCGGCATTATTGCTGCAATTTTAGTAGTGGTTGTATCAGTTTTCGGTGCATTTGGATCTTTATCCGGAAATGCAAGATAATATTTGGGCTTTTGCTTCGCCATCCACAAGTCAAATTCTTCCTGGGATTCAACAACAATTGTTCCTCTCATCTTAAAATGTCCTTGCCCACACATCTGGTCGCATGAAAGTTCATATACAAAATCAGGATCATTGTTTTCTTTTTTCATTTGGGCCGTGGTCTTAATAGGAGTAAACCACATGGTAGTTGGCGTACCCGGTACCGCATCCATTTTCAAACGGAAATGAGAAAGACCCACATCATGAATCACATCTTTTGCATTGATGACAAGTTTGACGGGCTTATTGACTACAAGATGCATATCCTCGCCGGTAACATAAATATCATCATGATTTGCAGGATCATCCCATAATTGTCCTAACGGGTTATTAGCGCCCTCATCAATCGCTTTATAAAATTTTTTTCCAAGCACTTTGTCTTTTCCGGGATAACGAAATTCCCATTTAAACTGGCTCCCGGTTACTTCCACAACCATTGCATCTTTTGGAGCCTCACCCGTTATTCTAAACCAATAATATAAGCCAAAACCCACCATTACTGTTAATACGATCGCCGGAATAGCAGTCCAGATCACTTCAAGCTTATTATTGTGAGGATAATAATATGCTTTGCGCTTATCTGATTCCTGGTATTTATAGGCAAACCAAAAAAGCGCTATCTGTGTTATAAAAAATACAATAGCTGTGATGACGAGTGTGATGTACATCATATTATCAACGTCGATACCGTGATTAGAGGCTGATGAACCAAATTGCAGGATTTTGCCACCCAACCTTTCATTGCAATAATAGACACCTATCAACCCCAGCACAAGAAATGTCAGCAATAAAAATGCATTGATCCTGTTATTCTGCTTTCTTGATTTTTCTTCTCCACGCATCACTGATACATATTCACTTGCTTTGGCTATCTGGAATGTGATAAGGAAGCCAAGCAGGAGAATCAGGATAATGAAAGTCGTTGTCATATTCTTAATTCATTTATAATCGGCCTCCTCCCGACCTCCTCCGAAGGAGGAGGCCATCAGAACACAAGGCCAGCTTTTCGAAAATCTTTTACTATAAGAACTTTTTTCAGGCTCTTCGCAAGCCTCCCCCTCGGGGAGGTTTGGAGGGGCTTTATGTATGATGTATCACACTTTCTTTGAAGAATGGGTGATTCTTCGGAACCAATGGATGTTTTGCCAATGTTCTTCCAACTATGAACATGATCAATCCCACAAATCCAAGACCAATACCCATATCATACAGCATCATTGGCACATGATCAACCGAGGTTGCCGGATGCACCATCTGAAAGAAATCAAGCCAGTGACCAAATATGATCATTACGCCAAGAACGGTAACTGTTGTATAATTTCTTTTTGACCCTCTTTTCATTAATAATAAAAGTGGCGCAATAAAATTGATAATGATGTTTAAAAAGAAAATACCGCGGTAAGGCCCTTCTACCCTTGGTTCAAAATATTTGGTTTCCTCAGGTTGATTACTATACCAGATAAGCATGTATTGGCTGAACCAGAGATAACACCAGAACACTGAAAAAGCAAACATGAACTTGCCAAGATCATGAAGGTGCTCTTCAGTTGTATGTTCAAGATATCCTTTGTTCTTCAGGTAAATAACAAACAAAGCGATCAGTGCCACACCAGATACAAATGTGCTTGCAAAAGTATACCAGCTATACATAGTGCTGTACCAATGTGCATCTATGCTCATCAGCCAGAGCCATGGAATAGTGGACATAACTGTAAGGGCAAACACAAAAAGGAATAATGCCGACCAAACTGTATTTGTCCACTGAAATTTCTTTCCTTCCTCTACACTCATTTTTCCGCTATCAGTGCTTAATGATAAAGTCCTGATCTTCCTGCCTATTAGAGACCACAGTGCAATGGTGAGGACCGTCCAGACCGTAAAAAAGGTTTTATTCAGAAACCCTTTTTTATGATTTAGGATTTCATCATGTTGTACATGTTCGGCGTCTGTCCAATGATAAATAGCATGATCGCCGCCGAAAACAATTGCTAATAAGATCGCACCACAAATAACCCCGATCACCGGCACCGCTGACGCGATCGCTTCCGCTACTCTTCTAAAACTTGTGGTCCATCCAGCCCATGCAAGGATTGTTGCACAAAGAAAAAACATAGCAGCATTTACTAACAATAAAAAGAATACACTATTCTGCAACAAGCTTCCCCAAAATCTTGCTCTTTCATGTTCATCGTTGCTCGCTCCATGAGTAACATAAAGCAAAATGATAGAAATAACACCCACCGCCATCAATGCATACGACCAGAGGTTGTATCGTTGGGGTATTTCAAATTTTTCACGTATTGTCATCAGTTTCCCTTTTATTATTCTTCAAAAACTTTTTTACTTCGTCGCTGTTACCGTAGTATCAGCAGCAGCCGGCGCCGGCTTTTTTGCAGTGGCCTGTTTTTCCCTTATATAATGAACAATCATCCAACGTTGCCTTGTGCTTAACTGCGATGCATAACTACCCATTGCATTTTTGCCGTAAGTGATTGAATAAAACATTTGGCCATCCGGCATGTTTGCAACCACAGGATCTCCAATCAAATTTCTTGGTGCCGCTTTGTATGGCCCGTCGCCTCCTTTATATAATGGACCATTGCCATCCAGTTTGTCGCCATGGCAAATACCACAGTTAACAAGGTATAGCCTCGCCGCTTCCAAATAATCCACAGCACTCAATGCTGGCAGTGGATTCGCGATACTTTTGGAAGCAACATAATTAGTACTGTCTCCCACTTTATCCATCGCTAACGGAAATACAGCCATCTCGCCCCGTGCAATTGTACCGGCCACAGGCATTCTATCATAATAAATTTTTCCTCCCGCCAGTAAGGTATCATTCGTAAATCTCGCTGAATCCAATCCTGCATATGTTTCATAAGCACGGCTGTAGAACATATCCGGCATATATACTTTTCCCGGATCATTTTTACCCATCCTGCAACTGGTTATTACCAAACCCGCAGTAATAAACCCGGTAATGATTGCAATTTTTTTCATCCTGATTTTTTTTCTTTTATACTGCTATTCCCTCTGGTTTCTTTTCAAAAACTTTTGCTTCTTTGTCATAACGGCCAAGCCACCAACGCTCTTCCTTATAATCTACTTTCACATCTTTGGCGCCGAGACTTTGTAAAAATGATACAGCTTCTGAATCATTTGTTTTATCTGTACATTCTAATGCCATTAAGAATATATCGTCTGTTGATCTTAAATTAAAATGGTCTTTTTTTACAAATGGAGCTAACTGGCACAAATAACAAAACGTAAGCACCATCCCCACCGAAGAAAATAAAACTGTAAGCTCAAATGTGATCGGTATCCATGCTGGTAAAGAGAAAAATGGCTTACCGCCAAAGTTCAGCGGCCAGTCATAGGTCAACGCCCATGAAATAAAACCCAAGGCTGTTGCTGTACCTGTGATAGCATAAATAAAACCGGCCGTATGAAGGCTGGTATCACGAAGTCCCATTGCCTTATCTAACCCATGAATAGGAAATGGCGTAAATACTTCATGAATTTTATATCCCGCCTTGCGAACTTTCTTCACAGCAGGAAACAGCACCGCTTCATCATCAAAGCTGCCGACTACATATTTTTTTATTGCCATAATTTTTCAGTTCAGAGTTATTAGTTCAGAGTTCGTAGTCCATTGACTCCCGACTCCCAACTATTGACTATTTTATGCTCCATGATCATGAGAATGCTCTTTCGCAAACTCTTCACTTGGCTGCGCTTCCAGTTTATCCATCCTGTCTTTCTGCACATCCCCACTTCTTTTCAAAATATGTTTGATCTCGGCCAGCGCAATTACCGGGAAGAATTTTGAAAACAAAAAGTAACAGGTAAAGAACAAGCCGAATGTTCCAAGATAAAATCCAACCTCCCAGATTGTGGGTGTGTAATAGGTAGACCATGCTGATGGCAGGTATTCACGATAAACAGACGTGACGATGATCACAAACCGTTCGAACCACATACCCACATTCACTAACACTGACATGAAAAATGTTACTACCAGGTTTCTTCTCATTTTCCTTATCCAGAAAAATTGAGGAGAAACCACATTACAAAACATCATGATCCAATAACTCCACCCATAAGGACTGTTCAGGTTCAGCCGGTTTTCGCCAAAGGCAAACCATTCATATTTATTAGCGCCATACCAGGCAATAAATAATTCAGTCAAATAAGCAATACCAACTATCGAACCTGTCAATACTATGATCTTATTCATTACATCAATGTGCTCGATAGTAATATATTCCTCCAATCCCAAGACTTTTCTTGTTACCACCAACAATGTTTGCACCATCGCAAATCCTGAGAAGATGGCCCCAGCAACAAAATAAGGAGGGAAGATGGTAGTATGCCAGCCCGGAACAACTGAGGTGGCGAAGTCAAATGATACTATCGTATGCACAGATAATACAAGTGGCGTACTCAAACCCGCTAATACAAGCGACAACGCTTCATGACGCTGCCAGTGTTTTGTACTTCCGGTCCATCCAAATGCCGCAACCCCGTAAAATAGTTTTCTCCATTTCTTTTTTGCACGGTCGCGAAGGGTTGCAAGATCAGGCAACAAACCACTATACCAAAATAAGAGTGAAACGGTAAAGTATGTTGAGATCGCAAACACGTCCCATAACAATGGTGAGTTGAAGTTTACCCATAAGGGGCCTCTTGTATTTGGATAAGGCAATACAAAGAATGCATCCCACACGCGGCCCATGTGCCAGATAGGAAATTGCCCGGCGCATATCACCGCAAAAATTGTCATCGCTTCTGCGGCACGGTTCACACCAGTTCTCCATCCCTGGCGGAATAATAACAGGATCGCAGAGATCAATGTTCCTGCATGACCGATACCGATCCACCAAACGAAGTTGGTAATATCATAACCCCAACCGATTGTCTTGTTCAGATTCCATTGGCCCGTACCATATATCACCTCCATCGTTACTGAAACAATCCCGAAAATTAGAAAGGCCACTGAAACCAGAAAACCGATCCACCATGCACGGCTTGGCTTTGCTTCCACCGGCCGGCAGATATCTTCTGTTACCTGGTGATAATCTTTACCACCTTCAATCAGTGGCGGCCTAATCTGTGATTCATACCTGATTAATCCCATTTGTTTAAGCTTTGAACTGTTATCCGCCGCGGCGGATACGATCTTATTTATTTTATTTAGTCAACCTTCTTTATCTATTCAGCTTCTGTTGCATCCGCCCTGGGCGGATCATCGTTCCGTATTTTATAACCTTCTCCCCCTGACTCTGAACTAAGAACTCCGAACTCCGAACTAACGTCTCCAAACTCAATGCGCTGCTGCTGGTTTTGCTTCAACTTTTTTCTCATCATGATGTTCGGTTTCTATTATCTCACTTGTGTTCCTGATCTTGGCGAGGTAATTCACATTCGGTAATGTGTGCACCTGCTCGATCACATAGAAAAGCCTTTCATCATTTTCTGCTCTTGTTTTTACGATCCTGCTGTCTTTATCCTTCACATTACCAAATACAATCGCATCGGTCGGACAAGCCTGCATACAAGCTGTAGTTGCCTTGCCATCTGCCAACGTTGTATTTGCTTTCTTCGCATCCAGTTTTGCTTCCTGCAAACGCTGAATACAAAAAGAACATTTTTCCATTACACCTCTTGAACGAACCGTAACATCAGGATTCAATACCATCCTTGTCAGGTCGTCATTCATTTGCTCAATAATAGGATCAAGTTTTCCAACCAACTTTTGATCACGGTTGTTCGGGAAACTGTCAGCGCCGGTATAATCAGCCCAGTTAAAACGACGAACTTTATACGGACAGTTATTGGCACAATACCTTGTACCAATACAACGGTTATAGGCCATTTGATTTATGCCCTCTGAATTGTGATTGGTGGCAGCCACCGGACATACATTCTCACAAGGAGCATTGTCACAATGCTGGCAAAGCATTGGTTGAAACACCACGGCTTTTACATCATCGGGATTATTTTCATTGGTTACAAAATAGCGATCAATGCGTAACCAATGCATATCATGATAACGGGCAACTTCACTTTTACCAACAACCGGTACATTGTTTTCTGCATGACAGGCGACCACACAGGCCCCGCAAGCGGTGCAACTATTCATGTCAATGCTCATTCCCCATTTCAATCCTGGTTGCGAATGATCTGGATAAATGGTTGCTTCTTTGCGAAAATCACCAGTCTTTGGAGCAAAATCTGCAGCAAGCTCTTCACGGAATCTCTTGAATTGCTTGCGATCTTTTACAAAAGAAGCCAATGAAGTTTCTTTTACTACTTCAGTTCTGTTTTCATAAGAACTGTGCACCTGTGATTGGGCAACACGATATTTTCTGCCAGCACTTGCTATCGTAACATCCGGAGAGTAATAATCTCTTGAACTTCCGTTAGAAGATGAAAGATGATAAACGTTCGCACCCACATTACCTGCGGCGATACCCACTTTATCAGTTCTTCCATACCCAACTGCAATGGCAATTGTATTTGGATCCATTCCCGGGATGATCAGTACAGGAAGCTCAACTGTTTTTTTACCGGCAACTGTAACCGTCACTACCGGTTTCTCGGGAAAATATTCGTATTTATTGATGTGTCTTTCAGAACCGCCGATGAGATCAACACCAACAATTTCTTTTGCCATTGGCATGCTCATCATTACATAATTGTCCCAGCAAGCTTTTGTAATGGGATCAGGTAATTCCTGTAACCACGGATTGGTGCCTTGTTTACCTGTACCGATAGAAACTTTTTGATAAAGGACTAATTCAGCTTTACCGCCTTTTCTTGTTCCTGAAATTCCAGCGGCAGCCGCTTCAACTGAACCTCCGTTATATCCACCGGTTGAACCGGGTCTTGTTTGCGTTGTCGTTGTTTGAGTAACTGCTCCGGTCGTGGCTAAACTATCAGTCTTCGCAGGTGTTGCTGGCACCGGTGTTGAACCTATTTTGGAATCTAACACTCCTTTTTGAAGAGCAGTTTCAAATCCATCTCTTGAGCCAAGCTTTGTCTCCCAATAGTTTTTAAAATATGTCTCATAGTCAGTATTGTTGCCACTCCATTTTAATAATGAAGTTTGAAAAGCTCTTGTTTTAAAAAGAGGATGAATGGTTGGCTGGATAAAGCTTATATATCCCGATTTTGGTTCGGCATCACCCCAGCTTTCAAGAAAATGATGTGAAGGGATTACATAGTTACACTCCTGAGTAGTTTCATCAAGATATTCATTGAAAGAGATCTTCACTTTCACCTTTGCCATTGCTGCTTTGAACTTATCAGCATCGTAATAATCGTATACAGGGTTAGCGCCGTAGACCATCAATGCGCCAACACTTCCGCTGTTCATGTCCGCTATTAGTTGGCTGATATCCGCATCAACACCCTGGCGATAGTTCAATGTCGTTGACCAATCGATAACAGGACCATAAGCACCAATCGCACTATTTATTGCATTTACAATTGCCTGCACATTTACATCATTGCTTCCGCTCACCACCACTGCGGCGCCTTTATTTGCATTCAATTCGGTTGCTGCTTTAGCGATACCTGCTTTTACCTTATCATTTAAAGGATGCGTAGCTGCATTGCCGGCAATTGCGGCGTATAATGCTAATGCAACAGGACCTGATTCAGAAGGACGATGCGTAAACCGTTCATCGGCATTTGCACCAGTCATACTCATGAAACTTTCAAACTGCAGGTGTCTGCTCATTTCAGAACCTTTGTCATCGAGCTTTCTTCTTTGTACGTACTGACGGGCAAACTCAACCGGGTTCAGCCAAGTGCCGAGAAAATCCGCGCCAAGACTTACAATTACTTTTGCATTTGCAAAATTGTACGAAGGAATCGCTCTTTTACCAAAGGCTGCTTCATTCGCCATCAACATTCCGCTAAACGAATCTGCATCATATTGCACATGCTTCAAGCCCGGATATTTCGCAATGATTTCTTTTGTGCTTGGAGAAGTGAGGGTGCTTGTAAGTAAAACTGGATTTGTAGCCCCAGTCAATGCAGCGGCGATCATTTTATCAAGCTGCTCAAAAGTGGGTACTTCTTCAAACTTAGCACCAACTTTTCTTTTGGGATGCGTCAGGCGGTTGGTGTCATAAAGATCAAGAACCGATGCCTGTGCTCTCGCTGAAGTTTTTCCACCTGTATAGGTGCATTCGTCGTTTCCTTCAATTTTTATTGGGCGACCATCTCTTACTTTAGCAAGTATGGGTAATATATCTCCATCCTGTACATAGGTAGTGGCGTAATACTTTGAAACACCCGGAACAATATCTGCAGGTTTATTAGCAAATGGAACCGCTTTTCTTACCGGTGTTTTACAACCGGCAGCAATCGCTGCAGCCGCGGTGCTAAAACCAAGGTATTTTAAAAAATCGCGGCGTGGAGCTGAAGCATCAAGCCAACCCTTTTCATTGCTTTCTTCAAAAGGAAGTTCTTCCTGGAATTCATTCTCAATTTTCTTAGCCAGCTCTTCACTTCCTTTCAGCTCTCCGAAACTTTGCCAATATTTATTACTCATACCCCAAACCCCTAAAGGGGCTTTTGAGTCTTTGCATTAGGTAATCACTTTGTAAATCTGACTACTTAATTCAAAGACGATTAAAAAATTATTTTTTTCTTCTAATTAATTTTTCAAACACATACCGAAACCCAACATGAGTTTCTCCGCCTAAGGCGGAGGGCATGGGGTTTAATAGTGACATTTTTGACACTCCAATCCACCGATATCTTTTACTGTTACACTGTCCATTCTTCCGCTTTTTATGTCGTTATGGAATTTCTCGTATATACTGTAAAACTTGTTTCCTTTGGCCCTGCCCGAGGTGTCAATTTTATAAAAATCGACTTTGGTGTCACGGTGACAGTTAACGCACCAACCCATACTTAATTCTGAGAACTGGTATACTTCATCCATATTGGTGATCTCACCATGACAGGTCTGGCACTGCACATTACCAGCTTTTATATGTTGTGAGTGATTGAAATAAACATGATCGGGAAGGTTATGGATTTTTGTCCAGGGAATTGGTTTTGCTTTCGCCGGGTCCCACGCGAGTGGGTTTTTAGGATCGAAACCCGCATAGCTGTATAACTTTTCAATTTCTCTTGTCCCATTTACTTCAGTCCCATCATCTTTATAAATTTTCGGGCTTGTTTCCGAATACGAGGTAATTGTTTTATGACAGTTCATACAAACATTTACTGATGGAATAGCGGCATGTTTGCTTTCCATTGCTGCACCATGACAATAAAGACAGCTGATCTGGTTAGTGCCTGCATGTACTTTGTGAGAATAGTAAATAGGCTGTTCGGGCTGATAATCCTTTTGCCTTCCAAAGTCGATAAGCGCACTGGCGGTATAATAACCGCCGACGATAAAAAGTAAAATCGAAAACAACGCTATATAAACTTTGTTTTTATAAAAGGGAACCGGATCAGGACGAAGGATGCCTTCAGCATCATCGCTCAGTTTTTTCAGATTGCTGTTAACCTGCATCAGGATAAGAGCAATAATGGCCATGATAAGAGAAATAACTCCGAATATTAGACCACCCCGCCCTGAATCATCTTGTTGTGTTGGCCCGGTGGTTGTTGCAGCAACCGCTGGCTTCCACTCGTTGATATATTTTACTAATGCGTCCAGATCGGCGGGTGAAAGCTGACCCTCAAATATCTGCATTACATTTGGACTACTATTTGCCACTTCTGCTGCCTTTGAATCACCAGACTTTACCAGTTTATCATAGTTCAGTATCCATTGTTTAACCCTAACCTCGTCACCGCCCCACCTTTCAACTACGCCTTGCAAATCCGGTCCGGTCGAAGTGCCTCCCATAATATGACAACTGGCGCACTTTGCGATGAACAAGGCTTTGCCATCCTGAGCATCAATATTTATAAAAGAAAAAACGAAAAATGCGGTGAGTAACAGTAAGCGTTTTGGCGCAAAAGATTTTTCTGGAATCATAGAAACTGTTGATCTGAAAAATGTGGATAAAATCTCATAACCGGCCATCCCATATGGATGCCATCGGCGCAAAAGTAAGTCATGAACACAATAAAACTTCAACACGTTTAACTTTTTTTTGAGCCGCTACCAGACTGTGTTTCACAGGAATTAAATCCTGCTTTTGATTAAGCTGATTCATCTTTGTCATTGCTTTGTCAACCTTTGCTAAACAGATTTCTTTTGCCACGAATGATTGTTGTTTTATCCGATTTTTGCACACGTCAAAAAAATAGTTTGCCGCATGTTTGAGAAATTAAGACAGAAATGGAAAGTAAATATGTTGCAATTGGTGCTAATTCTCTGCACATTTGCGATCGGCGGCAGTTTGACAGGACTTGCAGGAAAAAAAATCATGAACCTGCTCGCAATCGGATCGGACTGGCTTTGGGCAATCATTTATATCCTTCTCGTTACTATTATTTGGCCAATGATGGTGTTGTTGGTCAGCATTCCGTTCGGACAGTTTAGATTTTTTTCCGGTTATACGCGTAAACTGGGAGAAAAAATTGGATTATTGAAGGCAAGGAAAGTCAAAAGTCAAAATTAAAAGTAAAAAGATCCTAACGTTTTTGATTTTTGACTTTAAGTAACTCATTTCATTTTCGCCAGCTCTCCTTCGGCCGCAATGTACCCAAAGCTGCTCCATTGTTTTCCGGCCACCACTTTTTCAAATACTTCTTTGGCCTTATTCGTTTCCCCTTTCAACTGATAGTAAGTTCCAAGTGCATAGCCAAGTGTGGCATTGCTCAGGGTTTCCTGGTTTTGAGTTTTTTCCACGAGTTTATTTTCATCATTCATTTTATACATTAATAATATATCATAATAATCATGGTTTTCTATTATTTCCATCTCTTTTGAAACCGCTTTCAAATGTTGTTCCGCATCTTTTTGTCTTCCCATCTTACGCAGCACTATATTCAGCCAGTTTAGTGTAGCCACCTTCATATCATCATTATCGGCAATGTCGAGACATTTTTCCCAGGCAAGCAATGCCTGCCTGTTATCCCCTTTTAAATAATATGCCAACCCGAGATGATAATATATATTAGTGTGCAGCGTACTTGTAGGAATACCCTTTTCATTTGGAATACCATCGGGTTCGATTTCATCGATCTGATCCCTTGTAAGCTCAACTGCCTTCTGAAGATCGGCAATGGCATTATCATAACAACGCAACGTGATATAACGATGTGCACGGTGACGATAAAACCTGGCATTATTCGGGTGCAGCTTTATCCCTTTTGTATAAACCGAGATGGCGTCTTTATAATTTCCCAGGTAGGCCAGCCGGCGACCATACCATATTATCTGTTCATCGTTGGTACTATCCGCTTTGTATTTTTTTTCCGCCGCCCTAAGGTTTGCGTCATATACCTTCTTCAAAGAATCACTGAGCGACGGAGCAGGGTACTGTTTGTTCTCGCAACTTTCTTTCTGCGCAAAAACGATACTGCTAATTGCTCCAAATAAAAATGGAAGAATAAATTTTCCCATACTGAAAAGTTACAACTTTGCAGCTTTGAAAAAATCAGAGATGAAACAAATAGCCATTTTTGCTTCAGGTGCAGGTTCAAATGCAACAAAAATCATTGAACACTTTGCTGCATTGAAAAAAAATAGCGATGCTGCAGGCACTATAGCATTAATTGTTTGCAATAAACCTGATGCCGGCGTTTTGAAGGTGGCGGCAGCAAATCAAGTTCCGGCACTTGTGATTGAAAAAGAAAAGTTTTTTCGTGGTAATGCATATATTGATGAGTTGAATGCTGCGAATATTGACTTTATCGTGCTGGCCGGTTTTCTATGGAAAATACCAGACACATTAATAAAAGCATTCCACAGAAAAATGATAAATATCCACCCGGCATTACTGCCGAAATATGGTGGTAAAGGAATGTATGGTCAATTTGTACATGAAGCTGTGATCACCAATAAAGACAAGGAAAGCGGTATCACTATTCATTATGTAGACGAGGTGTACGACCATGGTCAGATTATTTTACAGGCCACATGTCTTGTCGCCGACGATGACACTGCTGCAACCCTGGCAAATAAAGTACAGGCCCTTGAACACCGGCACTTTCCTGCCGCGGTAGCCTTGTTGGCCACACTTTAGAATACTATTTGCATTTTCTTTTGTTACTTGCCTTGCTTGAGAAAATTTTCACCATATCTGATAATAGTCCTTTGTTGCTTATTCGTCAATTCAGAAACACAAGCCCAGTATTTTAAACTGCGTGGGGTTGTTTATGACAGTACGAGATCTTACCCGATCAGTTCTGTAAGCGTTTTGACCACATCGGGTAAAGGAACTGTAACAGATGCGAACGGGCGCTATGAAATCGACGTGAAAGAAACTGATTCGATTTGGTTTAGTTATCTGAATAAGCCCACGATCAAATATCCTGTTGCAAAAATTTTTGACGCCTCGCGTTTTGACATCGCTATACATATTAATATTCCTACGCTGAAAGAAGTAATTGTAAAACAGCGGAATTATAAACTTGATTCCATTCAAAACCGGCTTGACTACGCTAAGGCATTTGATTGGCAAAAGCCAAAGCTAAAGGCTAATGTGAGCGGAGATATGGGGTCAGCCGTTGGTTTTGATCTGAACGAGATCATTCGAATGTTCCAATTCAGAAAGAATAAAAGTGCTGCGTCATTTCAAGAGCGTTTGTTAAACGAAGAAAGAGAAAAATTTATTGATCATCGTTTCAGCAAGGCACTTGTACTGCGCCTTACCGGTTTAATAGGCAATGAAAGAGATAGTTTCATGCTTCGCTGCCGTCCCAACTATGAGTTTTGTTTGTTTGCAGGCGAGTATGATTTCCAGCTTTACATTAAACAATGCTATGAAGCCTACAAGCTTGAGAAAAGCGATGCGTGGTTAAGAAAAGAAAATTAACTTACTCCCGGTTTTAAAATCCTGATCTATTTTTCAGTAAATAATAAGACATGAAGCTATTCATTTCCTTATTGATCTTTCTTTTTTCTTTGTTGGATACCATTGCTCAAACAATTCTTCAATCAGCAAATCCTGAAACGCAGGGTTTTTCTTCTGAAAGATTAAAACAACTTGATGCCAACATCAATCAATGGATAAAAGAGGACCAGTTGAATGGCGCAACGGCAATTGTTCTTCGCAATGGAAAAATTGTTTACCACAAGTCATTTGGCTTTGCGAATAAGGGACAGAATATC
>JAICGN010000084.1 GCA_025923075.1 Chitinophagaceae bacterium | reverse complement strand
ATTTCCTTTTCATTCAAATGAACTTCGGCGGGTTTATGCGAATCGGCAAAGGTCTTATTACGCAAGCCGCTCAGTAGAGCTTTGTTGGTAAGCTCGTTAAAGAAGAATTCATTTTCATACACCTGCTTGATGGCTTCGTAAATTTTTTCGGCGCCGCTTTCCTTTGTAAGGTAGCTATTAGCACCTATCTCCATCATGCGGCTGATCATTGAATGATCATTATGCATGCTGAGCATAATTACTTTTACGCCAGGGTACAGCTTTTTGATTTCGGGTAATGTGGCTAGTCCATCCATGATCGGCATAGAGATGTCAAGCAGTACAACATCGGGCTGAATGTGCTTTAATAAATTAAGCATTTGCATACCATTCTCTGCTTCAGCCACCATGTGTATGTCCTTATGCGCTGTCAGAGATGCTTTCACACCGGAACGGAATAGGGTGTGATCATCAGCAATGGCCACTTTAATTACATGGCTTGTTGTTTCAGGGTTTTTCATGAGAGATTTTGGGTTTTAAAATTGTTGATGAAATCCTCTTTATGCGATTCCACCGGATATTGGTTAGTAAATAAACGATTTTTTGTTAAACTTATTTTATAATCGTTTCGATGTGCAAATTGTAAAAATCCTACTACATATACCATAGTACAAATACCTGATTTTAGGGCTGTGGAATATACACGTAATAAAACGAGCATGAGCAAAAGTACTTAAAAAAAAATGTGGGGTTTACGATTGCATCAGTAAAAACCATAATCCAATAATCGGGCAGTTTTGCTCTTGCATTATATAGGGTGCAACAATAGTTTTGCGACAGAAAGTTGATTGATAGGACACACCTGCACTCTTCGCAATCCGAAACCGTCGTCCAATGTCCAAACCGTCCAAACAAAGAAATTTCCAAATCCTTTGTAAAAACCAACGCACTGTCTCCGGCAGTCAACTTTCTCTTTTTGTATAATCCCTCTTGAAAATTTCCCGTTTTTAAAATCTGATAGCTAGCATCAATTCAAGTTTTATACCTGTTGATTTGATTATTTCATAGAATAATTAAATCAACAGTGATCGATAGGCAGTGAATAATCCATTGCTGTTTTTGGGGTGCATCTGTAATACAGCAGCTTACTATTTTACAAGACTGTTTATTATTACTCCCGTAACTGACGCCAACCAAGATATTCTCATAGTCTTGGACTTGTTTCTTTTTCCAACCCCTGTTTGAAAATAAAATCTGCTTGCGCAAAAGCTATTAATAAAATTTAATGGTTTACCGTTGAAGGGTCTGGTACAGATGTCCTCTTCTTTCCCCTCAATACCCATTCTCAAAATGATAGAATTCCTATTCACCTGTATTTTTGAATCTTTGATTTGAAAATAACGCGCTGAGTAAGCATAGATTGACGTTTTTTTCGGAGGAAGAGGTGTTTTTTTCTTCCGTGGCCTCGGAAAGTTTGTTTTAATATTTTCCTAAGAGGTCATATTTTTATATACATAATGGATGAATTGTGGGAAAAATATTGGGTTGCTATCTCATCTATAATTCTTAGCCTCATTGTTCTCTTTGCTATTACGAAATCTTTTTTGTTGGTACGCAGATTCCCCGAGAGAAAGTATATAAAGGTTATCCTACTTTTTTTTACACTCACCTTTATGCAATTATTTATGGGACCCCTTTTGGATTATTTGATCGATCCCAGCGAAGAATTGCAAGGCAGGGAAAATATCACCAATATTATAGGATGTATCTATTTGCTAGTTGAGTACTTGATATATATATATCTGGTACATAGATTTATACGATCAAAGCCAATTAAAGTCTATTTGAAAATTACAATGGCCATCATTTATCCTTTAGGGGGGATTCTCTGGTTCTCGCAAATGAATATAGTTCAAGCGATAAGTATATTTACAATAACAGAGGCACTGTTATTACTGTTTCCTTGTTTTTATTTTTTCTATGAAATTCTAACTCAGCCTCCCATTTTACAGTTAAGTAAAGAGCCCGCATTCTGGATAATCACAGGCATAATCTTTCTTTTCATTTGTCTAATCCCAGTTTACTTTGGTTTATTAATAATGGGATCTATTCAGCCTATACAAACCATTGACTATATCGGTTATACAATAATAATTGTTTTATTTTTAAAGGGCGCATCATGCAAGCCAGTTCAAGCGGCATAGTTTTTTTTATTATAGCAACGACAATAATTCTTCTTTTGCTAACACTTTTTATTGTAAGTATTCTATTTATATATCAGAAAAAGCAAACAGCCTATTTAAAACAAATCGAAGATGTACAATCTGATTTTAGGAGAACATTGTTGAGCGCCCAATTGGAAATTCAAGAACAAACTTTTCAAAGTATTTCCAGAGAAATTCATGATAATATATGTTTGAATTTGACTTTGGCAAAACTCAATTTGGTCACATTAGATTCATTGGATAAAAAACAAACTATTGATCGCATTAATTCAACTGTTGAAATTTTAGGCCTAAGCATTCATGAATTAAGTAACATATCCCATGGTATGAATCCTGAATTTATTGAAAGTTGTGGCTTGATAAAGGCTTTAGAGATGGAAGTAGAAAAGTTAAAAAAGCCGGGGTTATTTAATATCTACTTTAATCTTACAGGTTACCCTGTGTTTATGGACTCACAAAAAGAGATTGTTATCTTCCGTATTATACAGGAAGGGTTCAATAACATTTTGAAACATGCGAAGGCCAAGAATGTTTACTTACAGCTATGTTATAATAAGAATAATATGGAGGCTACAGTGCAAGACGATGGCGTGGGTTTTTGCTTTCCCATTTGCAATGAAAATGGTTTCACTAAACAACAATCGGGGATAAAAAATATGAGAAAACGGGCACAGCTTATTAATGGAGATTGTGAGATACAAAGTCAACCTTTAAAAGGAACTGAAATTAAATTATCAGTTCCATATTAAAGTGCATGAAACAACAACCGGTCATACAAGTAGCATTAGCTGATGATCATATCTTACTAAGAAATGCATTGGCATCGCTAATCGACAGATTCGAAGATTGCAAAGTTGTGATTCAGGCAAGTGACGGGAAAGACTTAGCGGCAAAAATATCAAAGGGCGATCTGCCCGATGTGGTGTTACTTGACCTCAATATGCCTGACATGAATGGTTTTGAAACAGCAACTTGGCTCCGAGACCATTATCCTGCAATACACGTATTGATGTTGACCATGTATGATTCCGAGCTTACTTTGATTCGTCTCTTGCAAGCAGGGGTAAAAGGATTTTTAAAAAAAGATATACATCCAAATGAATTACACTATGCAATCCGTTCCGTTATTGAGAATGGTTATTACTATTCTCATAACGCAACAGGAAAACTGTTGAATCTTTTCAGATCCAATACTGATTCTAGCTCTATTCTTCGTAAAAAGATGCTCACTGAAATCGAAATACGGTTTTTGCAATTATCTTGCGGTGAATTGACTTATAAAGAAATTGCTAAAGAAATGACGTTAAATCCTCGGGGCGTCGATAATCTTCGGGACAACCTATTCACAAAATTAGAAGTCAAAAGCCGGGTGGGTCTGGCGATGTTCGCTATCAGACACGGATTAGTTAGCATATAGACCCGATTCGCTTATATTTTCTCTGCAACAATATAAGCCCTCGGTTCACCAACTGCAAAATGTTTTTTTCCAGGAATGCTATAAATTTCGTTTAACTGAAAACCTGTTTTATTCAGCATTGTTTCGATTTCAGAAATACTATAAATAAAATCAATCCCTGTTTTCTCTTCTCTTTCGCCGTGGTCGGTTATTATTGTACTGTTCATTTCGATGCGTGTTGGGTGAAAAAGAAGTTTGCACTCAGTCAAAAAAAGTAAATCTCCAATTCTACTCCAATATTTATCTTTAAAATCCTTAATCGCAATTTCTGCAATAGACCATGTGTTAATAAAGAATTTACCTCCGGGCTTTAGATGTGCAGATATATTTGACAGTAATCTTAAAGTCTCTTCATCATTAAAAAACTGGAGGCTATTACCCATGCATATTATCGCATCATATTGTTGATCTAAATGCATTTCCAATACATCTTCACAAATCGATTCGACTTCCAACTTTTCGGCACTAGCCTTCTCCCTTATTTCCTCAATATAATCAGCAAGATTATCTACTGCAGATACTTTTATTCCTCTTCGTGCAAGTTCCAGACTATGGCGCCCATAACCACACATCACATCAAGTACAGCATTGCCAGCATGTAATTTCCCTTCGCTAACAATAAATTCAATTTCAGCTAAAGTTGTCTTCTCTGGAAAAATACGTCGCCATATTTCCTTGTAGTAGCCGTCGAAAAAGGAACTATTGACGTTTTCAGATCGTATATTCTGCGACATTATAAGTTTTTTTGATAACGACAGTATCCTATTCTAATAATTTGTTTCGCATAGCATACATCACCAAACCTGCAATGGTCTTAGCCCCAACTTTTTGCTTCATGTTCTGCCGAATGGTTTCAATCGTACGAGGACTAAGAAAAACTTCTTTTGATATCTCCTCCGTTGTTTTATCCTCGGCAATCAATTTTAATATCTTTATTTCCTTTTCGGAAAGCTTTACAGGATTTGGATAGAACTGTCTTACCTTTTTTTTATGCTGCAGTTTAAGCAATACAGCTTTATTCACCAGGTCATTAAAATAAAAATCATCGTTCATACACGTAAGGATCGCCTGGTAAATTTCTTCGGGATCCGTTGTCTTTGTTAAATAGGCATTGGCCCCCATCTCCATCATCTTGGTGATCATTTCCTGGTCATCGTACATGGTAAGAACAATGATCTTCAAACTCTCATATTCTTTCCTTATCAGGCTGATGGCGTTAATTCCATCAACTTCGGGCATTCTTATATCCATGAGTATTACATCCGGCATCTTGATCTTCAACTTATGCATCAGATCCTTCCCGTCCTCGGCCTCCCAAAGTATTTTCAGGTATTCTTTATCTCTTAATGCCATCTTAATACCGTCACGGAAAATCTTATGGTCATCAGCAATGGCAACTTTGATTTGATCAGCAGTCATGGTTGGCGGGTAACTTTAATGGGTTAACTAAAACTGGACGAAAATACTTCTTTTTTATAATCATTTAATTTCATTGTTATCAGGAACATAAAGGTCAATCCTGGTAATTAGAATGCTTTGCCTACAACGATTTTAAAAACGGGCTGTATGTAAACCTCCCATTTACTATAATGTATATATACGGCTGATTCAGTAAAAACCATAGCATTAAAATTGGGAACAAATGCTCTTGCACCCCTTCAATTGCCGCTATACATTTGAACCAAGTTGATTGACGAGGATTAGCTCCCTCAAACATCCAATGTCCTAATCCCGATCTCCATCGGGAAAAAACCGTCCAAAAAAAGAAATCTCATTATCCTTTGAAGACCATTGCGAGTCCAATGTCAATCAACTTCTTTTTCTTTCGAAAATCAACACATTCTTGTTGATTTGGGTTTCTTCTCCAGTTTTCCACAGCTGTTAGCAACTTCAGAAAAAATCGAAGTTTCAGGTAAGTTTCCTATTTTTATACCCGTAAAAATACGGATTTTACCTAGAAATTATACTCGTATTTGTGTCGTACCATTACCAATTTAAAGTAGTTGAAATACTGTCTGGAACTGCATTCCATTCAATTTCAATGCCTATGTGTGAAAATAACACCCTTGAAAACTCCTCCCAATTGGGCAATTTTTACCACACAATTAATCTTAAGGCTAAAAACTAAGCGTTATGAAAAAGACTTATCGGGTTAGGCCGGATGATATTTTGAGCATAATTTGGGAAGAATAACTACTTGAAATTCTATCATTCAGAAAGTTATCTTTCAAAAATTATTAATTTAGAATAGGGTTTTCTATTTTTGGTTTAAATCCAAAAATATAGAAACCCTTTTTTATAATATTCTAACGTACACGTACCTTTTACCTCCCCTTATATTTTTTCTATTCTGGAATAAACTGAGACAGGAGAAAAATGGGCTTTTGATAGCTATCTATTCACTTACGTTTTTTTTTGTTGTCTTATTTGAAAATTTACTGACAACCGACAGTTTTTCAAAGCGACTCTATTATCAATCGTTTACTTTTTTCGAGTATCTTTTTTTTACGGGCGTTTTTTGGTTTGCCATAAAAAACGTTAATATTCGTAAAGTCATTATTATTATATCAATTGCTTTTTCCATTTTTCAGATAGTATATTTTTTTACGGGAAAATTTAAAAGAATTGATTCACTTCCAATCGGGATTGAAACGATTCTTATCCTGATCTATATCTTTTACTTTTTTTATGAGCAAATAAAGGAACCGAAGGGAAAGCATTTATCGGAAAACTATTGTTTTTGGTTTGCGATCGGCATATTAATATACTTATCGGGCAGTTTTTTCATCAACATACTTGCTAACGTTATGGAAAAACATGAAATTATTAAGTATTGGTACTTGACTTATATCGCAGACATTATTAAAAATATCTTTATTGCAATTGGGTTGTTTGTTATGGCAAGACACACACCAAATCCGGAAAAGATCAAAAAGAGTTTACCATATCTGGATATGAATTAATACTTTGTACCCGAACCATTATGTTTTTACTACAAGCCAATACATCTACTACTACAGCGCTATTCTTGGGCACAATCGGCATGCTTGTGCTTACCATCGGGCTTGTAGTCTTTATTATTATGCACCAGCGCAGAGTGCAGCGCTTTCAGCAAAAGCTGCAGCAAATGGAAATTGAGCAACAAAAAATGATGCTGAATGCTTCTATTAAAATGCAGGAAGAAGAACGTCAACGACTAGCCGCCGACTTGCATGATGATGCAGGCCCATTGCTTGCTACAGCACGATTATACCTGAATGAAAACCTGGTGAACCAGGATAAAGTGCACCAGCTCCAAAGTATTTTCCAGGCAAGACAGATCATTGATGATACAATTCAATTGATTCGCAATATAAGCCATGACCTGATGCCCCCAACACTAAAGAACTTTGGACTGGAATCAGCCATTAATGACCTTTTTCAGAAAATCAGCGGAAGCGGAACCGTCAACGCAAGTCAACGCTTTCATGATTACAAAGACCGGCTTAAGCCTGAAAAGGAATTACTCGTTTTCCGTATCGTGCAGGAACTTATCAATAATATTCTAAAACACAGTAATTCAAGTTTTATCCATCTTACCCAGAATGTACACGCAGATAAATTCTACCTCCGCATTCACCATGACGGTCGCGGTATAGTGCAATCTGATTTCGAAAAGCTCAATAAAAGCAACATTGGCTTAGGTTTAAAAAATATTGGCAGCCGTATTCGGCTGCTGCAGGGTGAAATTCTTTTTGAAAAGGATATTTCGCAAACATATTATAAAGTAACTATCGAAGTACCTAAAGATGATCCGTACAGTTCATAATCCTGTACCGGCTCTGTTTATCCGTTCCCGCTTTGATTTAATTGATAATTTTGGTGAAATCTGATCACTATGGGAAACATTAAAGTAGCAATCGCCGACGATCATAAAATCTTCCGTAGAGGAGTTATACTCTCGCTACGACCCTATACCAATATAAAGTTTATACTCGAGGCGGATAATGGTGAAGAACTCATCAAAGGAATTCCGGGAAACGAACCCGATGTGATTTTAATGGATCTGCGCATGCCCGGTAAAGATGGAATCGAAGCGACAAAAATCATAAGTAAACAATATCCGCAGATAAAGATCGTGGTCCTTACTATGTACGAAGATGAAAGATTTGTTTATCATATGATGGAAAATGGGGCCAATGGCTATCTGCTGAAAAATGCAGAACCACAGGAAATAAGAAGAGCTATCATGGATGTGTATGAAAAAGGATATTACCTGAATAATTTTGTTAACCGTATTTTACTCAAACGTTCACATGCCCGTCAAAAAGTAGTTCCTTCACTAAACAGCGAGATCACATTAAATGATAAGGAAAGAGATGTGCTTCGCTACATCTGCATGGAATTTACCGCACAGGAGATCGCTCAAAAAATGGAGATCAGCGCAAGAACAGTGGAGGCCATTAAGGATAGATTAATGGAAAGATTCGGAAGCAGGAATACAGCAGGACTCGTATTTTTTGCTGTTAAAAACAACTTAGTCGATTGAGAAGAGGTCAAAACGGATTTATTAAATCTCAGATCCTCATTTCAGGAATTTCACCTTCAATAACTAATTTACCTGCTGTCTTCGATCTTATTTCATCAACAGTAACACCCGGAGCTCTCTCTAAAAGTTTAAATCCTTGCGGGGTTATGTCAAGGACTGCCAGATCAGTAACTATTCGCTTTACACACTTTACCCCTGTAAGGGGCAATTGACAGGTTGGCAATAATTTTGATTCGCCCTTGGGGTTTGTATGCATCATTGCTATTATAATGTTCCTGGCACTGGCCACGAGATCCATCGCGCCTCCCATACCCTTCACCATTTTTCCAGGAATTTTCCAGTTGGCAATATCACCTGTTTCGCTCACTTCCATTGCGCCTAAAACCGTAAGGTCAACTTTTCCTGCGCGGATCATCCCAAAGCTTTCAGCACTGTCAAAAAAAGCGCCACCCGGCAAAATTGTTACCGTTTCTTTTCCTGCATTAATAAGATCAGCATCTACTTTTTCTTCAACCGGGTAAGGTCCCATGCCAAGCATCCCGTTTTCGCTTTGTAACATGATACTGATTCCGGCCGGAATAAAATTGGCAACAAGGGTTGGTATGCCAATACCGAGATTTACATACATGCCATCCCGTAACTCCTGCGCAATTCTTTTTGCAATCCCATACTTATCGATAGCCATAGCTTTACTTAATTAGTTTTTAATTTGTATCGTTTTCCTCTCAATCCTTTTTTCATAGTTAGTGCCTTTGAAAACTCTATGCACATAAATCCCCGCTACATGAATATGATCCGGATCCAGTTCTCCCGGTTCAACTATTTCTTCAACTTCCACAATTGTAATATTTCCGGCCTTTGCCATTGACGTTGAAAAATTCCTTGTTGTCTTCCTGAAAACAAGGTTACCATAGCGATCTGCTTTCCAAGCTTTCACTATTGCAAAATCTGCATGAAGCGCATTTTCCATCAGGTACATCTTGCCGTTAAATTCCTTTATTGGTTTCCCTTCGGCTATTTCAGTACCAAAACCGGCCGGAGTAAAAAATGCCGGGATACCCATGCCTGCCATTTGAATCCGTGTTGCCAACGTTCCCTGCGGAATTAATTCAACTTCGAGTTCACCACTTAACAATTGTCGTTCGAACTCTTCATTTTCTCCGACGTATGAACTCATCATCTTTTTTATCTGTCTTGTTTTTAGCAATAAGCCCAGGCCAAAATCATCAACACCAGCATTATTTGAAATACAGGTAAGATCAGTACAACCCTTACGTCGCAGCGCATTAATAGAATTTTCGGGAATACCACACAATCCGAAACCCCCTAACATTATCGTCGCACCATCACTGATATCATGAATAGCTTCATCTGCTCCATTTACAATTTTATTCATACGAAAATTTTAATACGCAAAAATAAGTGGAAGTATAACTATTGTTGGGTTTTAACCGGTCGCTTGTTCAATTTCATTTTTCTGAAGGCGGTGTCTATTTGCGGCTTTTTATCGCGGGGCCGATACTCTTGTGCTTTTTTCTCATCGCTTCTGAGTGAATCAGTTATTGCTTTCAGCAGATCGGGACGATTTTGATAAAATGCGAGACTTCTTTTGAAGATCTCCGCCGTTGTTGAGTGGATAGTAAAGATCTGTTCGTAGAGTATAGCACTTTCAGCTTTTTGGTTACGGCTGCTATCCTTCATAACAAATTCAGATATGTATGCGTCCGCACGCATCAGATCCCACATCAGTTCGCGCATTTCGTTTTGGGCTATAATTCCCTTCGGAATTTTATTATTCCTTACACAGGCAGAAAAAAAAATCGTAAGTATAAAAAAAAGAAGGATTCTCATTTCAGTTCATTATACAAACGGGAATTGGTGATATCCAATTTCAGCAAATGTTTTAACGCCCGATCCTTTACATCTTTTTTCGCCTTGCTGAAAGCCTTTACCAGTTCCGTGCTTTTACCCTGGAAAAAGAATTGCATGATCATAGAGTTAGGATTTTCCTTGTCGATCGTGGCCAAATAATTAAGGCAATTTAAAATACCATTCCTGCCTTCATCCTGATTTTCGAAAAAAACGTCCACACCGGTGCGATAGTAAGAATAGATTGCATCGTGAAAAAGAGCAAACCTGTTATTATTGATATTTTCTGTAAGCCAGTAACGGTTTCGCTGACTTTCGTAATTCTTCCACCCTGTAATTTCACTTGATTCCGGTGCATAATTCACTATATTCTGGGCTTTAATAAAATAAGGATCTCCTCCGCGGAGAGAAAATGAATCATAATCAAATCCGAGGATAACATAGATCCAATAAGCAAATACGGCAGTTAAATTCGATGCGAGTGCATCGCTTCCCTGGATACGATTCTCGTTAAATTCTATTGGCTGAAATTCCAGATAGCGAAAGACAATGTTTTCATCCATGTAATTTATAAGCGGGCATTGGTACGTAGAGTTATATGCAGGGCGCGCTGCCTGTACGGTAAGGGTTGCACGATAGACATTTGGCCCAATTACGTCATTTATATTCAGCAGGAAGTTGCATTGAATTTTTTCAATGGTCTGAAAAGCGTCTGAAGTCCATTTCCTGCTATTGATAAAATTAGTAAGCCCGGCCTGGAGGGTCTGAAAAATCTTCCGGTCAACTGTTGTGCTTACTTTATCCTTGTTCACATTTACCGTTAGCCGCGCCTGGATCTCCTGCGATCGGGTAACGGTATAAATGAGAGAACAGGTAATGAGCAAAATAATTTTATTACGCATAGTATAACTGGATAAGGGTATCAACAATATTTTTAGCTACTTCCTTTTTTGACATAAGCTCAAATTCGAATTCCTTCCCGCTTTTATCAAAGATGCTGATTTTATTTGTATCAGTGCCGAAACCCGCTCCTGCCTCATTCAGCGAATTCATCACCACCATATCAACATTCTTACTTTTCAATTTTCCGAGCGCATTATCGCGTTCATTGTTTGTTTCTAAAGCAAATCCCACTAATACCTGCTCAGCTGACTTTTTTTCACCCAGGCTTTTCAAAATATCCTTTGTTCTTTTTAATTCAATAACCAGTTCTTTATTCGTTTTTTTGATTTTATTGGCCGCAACTTCAACCGGCGTGTAATCGGCAACAGCGGCGGCCATCACACCAATATCTGATCTATCAAACTCTTTGGTACAGGCATTATACATTTCGTCGGCCGTATTAACCCGAATCGATTTAATTCCATTTGCAGGCAAATTGATTGACGACGGCCCCATGATCAAAGTGACTTCAGCGCCACGGCCATACAACTCTTCTGCAATTGCCACACCCATTTTGCCTGAAGAATGATTACCAATAAAACGAACTGGATCGAGAGGTTCGTACGTTGGGCCGGCAGAAACAAAGGCTTTTTTACCGGATAATGATTTATGTGTAAAAAAATTGTCGTCAATAAATCTAATAATCTTATCAGGCTCAGCCATTCGCCCATCTCCTATTAATCCACTCGCAAGTTCTCCTGTATCGACCGGGATAATCTTATTTTCAAAACTTATCAGCTTCTTAATGTTTTCTTTTGTTGAAGGATGATGCCACATGTCCTCATCCATTGCAGGCGCAAGAACAACAGGACAGGTAGCTGATAAGTAAACTGCCAGCAATAAATTATCACATTGCCCATGGGCCATTTTTGCAAGCGTGTTACAACTCAAGGGTGCAATCAACATTACATCAGCCCAACGGCCAAGCAAAACATGATTAACCCATGAATCTTCATCAAACAGATCAACATGTACTTTATTTTTTGACAACGTCGAAAGGGTAAGTTTTGAAATAAAGTCAGTGGCGGCGGGTGTCATGATCACCCTGACATCTGCACCAGCCTTCACAAGTTGCCGAACAAGAAATGCAGATTTATAAGCTGCAATGCTTCCCGTTATTCCGAGCAATATTTTCTTCCCTTCAAACATCCGGCTATAAAATTAAAACTAACTATCAGAAACCAAAAGCGTCCCTGTAATACGGGACGCTAAATATTTTATCGGTTCAAACAATTACCAGCCAATTAGCTAAAAAGCTCATCCTCTCCTTTACGAAAGTAAACCTTGTCCTCCATAAACTCCTGTGTAGCCAGTAAAGCCGGGTTTGGCATTCGCTCATAGGCTCTTGAAATCTCAATTTGTTCTTTATTTTCATGAATTTCTTCAAGACTATCAGTATGACTTGCAAATTCCTCCAGCTTGTTATGTAGCTCCTCTTTTAAGGAAATGTTGATCTGGTTAGCCCTCTTGCCAATGATAGAGATAGATTCGTACAGGTTGCCTGTTTTCTCTTTTATATCGTTAAGATTCTTTGTTTCAACTATGTTGCTGGTACCAACGCTAAGCTGGCGTCTTAGTTTACTCATGTTCAGATTTTTTTAATATTATTATTTGATAATGAAATATATTTTTCTACTTCCTTCGTCAGTTTACTGTCAGGGAAACGGTCAACAAAGTCATTGCATTCAGCTATCACCTGCTCGTATCTTTCGAATTTTCTTTCATCCACACTTAATTCGGCAAATTTAAAATAAGATTTTATAACCATCAGTTTATATTCATCGCTCTTTTCAGAATCGGGGTAATTATTAAGCAAGCTGGCATAGGCAACCCCTGCAGCTCTGAACTGTCCCAGATCAAAATACAACTGGGCGCCGAGTCGTTCCTTTTCTTCTAATTTAACCCGGCAAATATCAATGAACTCGGTTGCTTCTTTGTTCCTGGGAGAATTAGGATGCGTATTTACAAACGTCTGCAGCATACCCATTGCCTTGATAGTGTTAGTTTGATCAAGAGCGACCTTAGGTGACATTTTAAAATAGCAAAAAGCCCTCATATAGTCGAGTTCTTCAGCTTTTGTACTATTGGGAAAAGCTTCGAGGAAACTTTTAAAGAGATTCTCAGCGTTCAAATAATCTTTTTGGTAATAAGCGCAATAAGCATATTTATAGTACAGATCTTCAAAAAGTGGAGAACCTCTGAAATTCGGCATCACATCCTCATAAAGTGCCTGGGCAAAGTGATACTTTTTCTTTACATAATATTGTTCAGCCATTCGCAACTTATACTCCGGATCTTTACTTTTTAAGATCTTGTTGATCCCGCTGCAACTGATTAATAATCCCGCAATGACGATAAAAAGGAAAACTCTCATAAAAAGTGGGCAAAGATAGATTAATCCGGCAAATCTGCTTTAAAAAATAGTTGATGCCAAGTCTGTGGGGTTAAGATTATTGTAAATACCTGCTGTTTCTCGACATCTGCAAGAAAAAAGACCCCCCAAAAAGAGGGTCTTTTAGTTATTTATAGCTTTCAATTAGCCCCGTCGGAGATTTGGGTGAGGAGCCGGAACTGTATTTGGTCCTTGTTCGCCTTCATTAGCCGAACGAATATCAACCGTGTCGCAGTCACCTCCTTCTTCACCATATTTAAAGATGAGTCGATCTCCACTTACGCCTTCTTTTTCGATCAGGTAATTGATGATAGCGTTTACTCTATCCCAGCTTCTTTGCTGCTCAACTTTATTACCAGCGCAGTATCCGGTTACAACTACGTTACAACCAGGAGAATTGCGCATACGGTCAGCAACAACTGCGAGTAATCTCTGAGCGTCAGCGCTAAGTCTGACTGAATTCTTAGCAAATGTCACACTTGGCAATGCACCCAAAGAAACTGCACAATCCGGTCTAGCCATGAAACCTGGACAAGTTGAATCCGGGCAAGCAACAGGACATTTACCAATACCATCAGCATCAACCGGCTGGCAATATGTTGGGGTAATCAATTCTTTATCCTTACAATCAGGAACACCATCGCCATCTGTATCACGGGTCACGCCATGGGTGTCAACCGGGCAACCTTCGGGAGTTTGTTCCTGGTCAAACTGGTCAGTAACGCCATCAAGATCGCTATCAGGCAATACAGGTTTTGGCAAACGCATCAAACGCGGATTGCGGATTTCGCTGTATGCATAATCAAGCGGGTTTAACCACCATAGAGGTTCAACCGATTTTGCACCAAGATTAATATTTAAACCAAGTGATAAAAAGTTATAGCTGTCGAAATCACGGGTAAGCGACGGAGTACCGAGATTAGATTCCTGCCAGCGTTGGCCATCTAGAAGGTCATCTTTAGTAAACGTAACACGATCTTCAAGAGCCAGGTTAAGCCTGTTGCTAAGTTTAAAGGCAATACCAACACCACCGGTAAGTGTTGGCTTTAGGGTTTTATTGAAAAGCTTTGGCCTGCGGTCACCGTGGTTTTCAGCTGGTGTCTCATACGTGTCGTCCATGAGGTCTTTCAATGCATCACGGGTATCTTTTCTATCTTTATGAGTTCCGTCGGGGATCGTAGAAAAATCGTATGGATTTCCGCTTTCATTCAGCGCATTTACATCAACATCATAAACCGTTGCACCGAACCCACCAAATCCGTATAAATTGAATCCGGTTTTGGCTTTGTGGAAGCGAATATTGTTTAACGTAACAACTCCTTGCAAGGACAAATCCTGCACTTTTGTTTTGTAGTTATAAAACACTCTGTCGAGCCCATCGCTATTAGTAAGAAGTGCGCCATTAGTTGAATTGTGAAATGCAGGCTGCGCAGTAGCGGGATGCAGTCCCAATAAAGGTGCTACATATCGACCGCCCCATGCCGGATTACGACCATAGTTATTAGCACTTAACCAATGCAATCCTTTTGCTGTACCATACAGGTATTCCATACGCATGGAGAAGACATATCCGAATGCTTTTCTTACGTGAACACCAAAGCCAGGAGTAGGGGTCAGTCCCGGTACATCGCCACTGATCGCAAACATACCGACTTTGAGACCTACTTCCCATTGGTTACGGGGTTTTGCCGGAAAATTGTAAGTTCCGTTTAAGAATTCTGAATGCTGAGGCATTCGCTTCGAAGGGATAAGGGAAGAATCTTTTACATCATAGCTTGCGCCTACCTGACCATAACTTCCTGATGCCAGCAGACATATAATGCCAGCCAGTAAAATGTACTTTTTGCTTGCCATAACTGAGAGTTAGTTTTTGATAAGAGAATTCGAATGTCCAAATTTAGGCAAAAATATAAATTGAAGCTTAAAAACCAAATTTTTATGCGATTTATTTAAGTAGAAACCGTTGTGGAATTTGTTCTACAAAAACGAACTATACCCCTTTCGGTTATATGATAGTGATATTCTTTTGATCCGTATATTGCCCTGTTTTTTAAACGATGAACTTACCCACAGCATTAATCGAAAATGAACTTAAAACCTTTGAAGTCAGATTCAAAGAAGCAGCGAAAAGCAATGCCCCGCTTTTGGATCGTATCATGCGGTATGTTGTAAAAAGGAAAGGTAAGCAACTGCGCCCGATGTTTGTGCTGTTGTCGGCCCGGCTTTGCGGATCCATTACTGAAAGCACTTACCGTGCGGCTTCACTTGTTGAATTATTGCATACAGCTACTCTTGTTCATGACGATGTGGTGGATGATTCCGCAGAAAGAAGAGGTTTTTTTTCTGTCTATGCTTTATGGAAAACCAAGGCTTCGGTTTTGATCGGTGATTACTTACTTGCTAAAGGCCTTCTTTTATCGCTTGATAACAATGATTATAAGATCCTTCACATACTTTCTGATGCCGTAAGAAAAATGAGTGAAGGTGAATTACTTCAACTCGAAAAAGCAAGAACTCTTTCAATAGAGGAAGACGTTTACTACGATATCATACGAAACAAAACTGCTTCGCTGCTTGCATCCGCTTGTGCTGCCGGAGCCTGGTCGTCATCAAATGACGAACAAAAAACCGAAAAGCTGAGGGCGTTTGGTGAGTGCGTAGGCATGGCGTTCCAGATCAAAGATGATCTTTTTGATTATGCCAGTGATAAAATTGGGAAGCCGACAGGTAACGATATCAAAGAAAAAAAATTAACACTCCCTCTCATTTTCACTTTAAAGAATTGTGATAAAGCAACCAGAAGAGAAATTATTTACATTGTAAAAAATAAAAACAATGATGCCGCCCAGGTAAAAAAAGTTGCGGAACTTGTCACACGATCAGGAGGTATTCAGTATGCAACCGAGAAAATGAATGCGTTTTATGGACAAGCTAAAGACATCCTTTACCAATTTCCGGACAATGATTCAAGAACAGGGCTTGAAGACCTGATCAGTTTTGTGATCAACAGAAAATATTGAGTTTTTAATTTGAGATTTTAGTTTGATGGAAAGAAGATGGAAAATATTAACAGCTGATAAGCAAAAATCTGATTTGCTTAAACAATCTCTAAAAATATCTTCCATCATTTGCAACATACTTGTACAAAGAGGGATCGAAACTTTTGACCAATCAAAAAAATATTTTCGTCCCGGGCTAGACGAACTTCATGATCCCTGGTTGATGAAGGATATGGATAAGGCAGTTGAAAGAATTATCAGGGCAGTAAATGGCAACGAGAAAATCCTGGTGTTTGGCGATTATGATGTGGATGGGACAACGGCCGTTGCAAGTATGTACCGGTTCTTAAAAAAAATTCATTCTGAAGCTGATTTTTATATCCCTCATCGTTACCGCGAAGGGTATGGAGTGAGTAAAGCCGGAATTGATTTTGCACATGAAAACGGCTTTACACTTATAATTTCTCTTGATTGTGGGATAAAATCAGTTGAATTAATTCAGTATGCAAAAAAGTTGGGTGTTGATTTTATAGTTTGTGATCATCATTTGCCTGATGACGAATTACCGCCTGCAGTTGCTATTCTAAATCCCAAACAAAAAGACTGCGATTATCCTTACAAAGATTTATGTGGATGTGGAGTCGCTTTCAAACTAATTTCTGCATTAGCTCCGCAATTTGATTTAACTGATGAAGACATTTATGAAAATATTGATCTTGTTGCTACGGCCATCGCCGCAGATATTGTTCCCATGACAGGCGAAAACCGCATCCTTGCATATTATGGCATTAAAAAAGCAAATGAAAATCCCAACAATGGTATTAAAGCATTGGCATTCTTAAGTGGTCTGAAGAAAGAACTCCATATCAACAATCTTGTTTTTATGATCGCACCAAGAGTGAATGCGGCAGGGAGAATGGATGATGCAAGAAAAGCAGTCCAGATGTTTATTGCAGCCACTTATGATGAAGCATTACATTATGCAGAAATGCTGCATAGCGACAATACTGACAGAAAAGAAGCGGATGGAAATATTACCGGCGAAGCATTAACACTGATTACGGGGAATATCGAATGGAAAGAAAGAAAATCGACGGTTGTTTTTAAATCCACCTGGCATAAGGGTGTGGTTGGCATTGTTGCATCAAGATTGATCGAACATTATCACCGGCCAACCATTGTGCTGACGCAAAGTGGTGATTATGCTGCCGGAAGCGCACGGAGTGTCCCTGGTTTTAATTTATACGAAGCCGTGCATGCATGTCGTGAACATTTAATCGGCTATGGAGGTCATTTTGCAGCAGCGGGTTTAACACTGGAACTGGATAAAATTGATGCTTTCAGAGCCAAGTTTGAAGAGATCGTTTCTGCTACTATACATCCTGAGTTACTTATTCCAGAAATAATAATTGATGCAGAAATAAATTTTAATGATATTCAGTGGCCATTCTACAACATTATCCAGCAAATGGAACCGTTCGGACCTGAAAATCTTCGCCCGGTTTTTGTTGCAAAAAAAGTTTGGAACACCGGTTATTCTAAAATTGTAAAAGAAGAACACATAAAATTCTCATTAAAGCAAAATGGAATTGTTTTCACCGGAATCGGTTTTAAAATGTCTGATAAATTTCATTTACTTCAAATGCAAAAACCAATCGACGTTGTTTTTAAGATCGATGAGAATGAATGGAACGGAATTAAATCATTACAATTACGGGTGCTGGATTTCCGAATCAGTGAACCGTGAAAAAGCTGCTTCATAATTTTTATAATTTTTTTTACGTCGCATTCAACTGGAATTTGCCACTGGCTATTTTTGTTACCTGGCATGAAATAAAACGTGGGCCAAAATACAATATCAATACAATAAAACCGGTAAGCCTCAAAGCCCTTACCATTGCCGAAGGCGATAGAAGCAAAAGCTCTCCCTACGAAGCGTTGAATTATTTTATTCTTGAAAATTTACTTGAAAACTTTCGCAAATTAGTTCCCGGAGAAAATAGTTTAATTGATGTTGGTTCCGGAAAAGGAAGAATAATTGTCGCTGCTGCTCATTATGGCTTTAAAAATATTACCGGCGTGGATTTCGCAAAAGAACTCTGTGCAGCAGCAGAAAAAAACATCAATAAAATAAAATCACAATTCCCCGGCACAACATTCAATATTTACTGCAAGGACATATTGAATTACACAATTAAGTCCGGCGATAACGTTTTTTTTCTTTTTAATCCGTTTAATAAAGAGATCATGGAGAAGTTCTTAGAAAAAATAGATCGGTCAGTAAAAGAACATAAGAGAATTATATATATTATTTATGCAAACCCTCAACAAAAAGAAATCCTTCTTCAAAAAGGTTATAAAGAGATCTTCAGCGTAAAAAAATTAAAGCGGCTTGAAGGAGTGATCCTTTTAAAACAGGGAGATTAACAACTCGTTCGGTAATATTCTGCAGATAACTACCCGAAGACTTTTAGTAACTGTGATGTCCAATCCATCATCAGGAAGTTTCACGCTGAATGCTTCGTCTTATGCAGATGCCCCATTGATACTTAGTATTATTGATATTTCCGGAAGAGTTATTGAACGTCAACATCTGACGGCAAATCAAATCATTAAGATTGGCGGGAGGTATCGTCCGGGTGTGTATCTCGCGCAAATCATTCAAGACACTAAAAGGAAGGTCATAAAGCTGATAAAATTCAATAGCCTCTTATATTTATCACAGATGAGAAGCGTTCGAACCGGGAACGCGTTTCTTTTTATTGAAAATCAATATCTAAATTGCTAAAATCGGGGATAAAACTTGATCTGCTTCCCTTGACAAACCCGGGATAAGCTTGCCTGAGCACCTGAGGTAAAGCGATGTTGCCAGTATCATAAAAATCTTTCCTCCACACTCTGTCTTCTGCATTCATTCCCTTACCTTTGCGACCCCAAATCTGTTATCGTCAGATTCTTTCTCTTGCCACGGGCAAGCGGATGTCCAATGGGTAAACCGATTTATTAATTAAAAAACAAAAGGGTAAATGAACAATTACGAATTGATGGTGATTTTTACCCCGGTATTGAGCGACGAAGAATTCAAAGCCGCTCAAAAAAAGTATGCTTCGCTGGTTAAATCTGTAAAAGGTGAAGTGATACATGAAAATGCCTGGGGCCTGAAATCACTGGCGTATCCGATCCAGAAGAAGACCACCGGTCTTTATTGGGTTATGGAATTTACTGCGCCATCCGACTTCAACGAGAAGATGAAAATTCAGCTTCTCCGTGACGAATCAGTACTTCGTCATCTTGTAACAAGACTCGATAAATACGCCGTCGAGTACAATGAAAAAAAGAGAAGTGGTGTAGCAACAGGAAAAGAAAAGATCGCAAAAACTGTGGAGGCTTAAAACTATGGCAAAGGCAAATGAAATAAAATACCTGACGGCCATTAAAAGCGATAAGGTTGTAAAAAAATTCTGTCGCTTTAAAAAATATGGCATCCGCTACATCGATTACAAAGATGTAGAGTTTTTGAAAAAGTTTTTAAATGAACAAGGTAAACTTCTTCCCCGCCGCTTAAGTGGAAATTCACTGAAGTACCAACGCAAGGTAAGTGATGCGGTGAAGAAGGCACGTCAAATGGCATTGTTACCTTATGTAACTGATCTTTTAAAATAACGGCCCATCCCTAACCCTTCCCAAAGGGAAGGGAACAGTGAAGCCTGTAATTCACTGGGATAAAAACCACGATCATGGAAGTAATATTAATTCAAGATGTCGATAACCTGGGCGGCGCCAATGAAATGGTGAAAGTCAGAAATGGCTATGCCCGCAATTATCTTATTCCCCGCAAGCTGGCTGTAGAAGCAAGCCCCAGCAATGTGAAGCAAATGGAAGAAAAGATGAAGCAGGCAAAAAAGAAAGAAGATAAAATGCTTGCTGAGGTCAACAATGTAATTGCTAAATTGAATGAAGCTCCTTTAAAAATCGGTGCTAAGACAGGAACGAGCGGAAAGATCTTTGGAAGTGTAACATCTTTACAGATCAGCCGTGCTATCCGCGAGCAAAAGGGATACGAGATCGATCGCAAGAAGATCAGTATCACTGATGAAGTCAAAGAGATCGGTTCATACAAAGCGCATATTGACTTTGGTAATGGTAAGAATGCAGATGTTGACTTTGAAGTAGTAGGGGAATAATGATCTTTTCAAAGTATTAATCGTAAGCTTCTCCCCGCCGAGAAGCTTTTTTACTGCCTAACTGGTTGGCTTTTACCTAGATTAAACTCTACCATGTTAGCAGGGAAAATTTTGTAATATTATCATATAAAAAACGTTATTTTGTATTGTATTCGGTGCTCTTTACAGTTTCACAAGTTCATGAACGTTTCGAATTTAGGTAAATGTTCATTGGTTATTGGTTACTGTTGACACTTATTTGTATTTAAAAATTTCTCAAAAAAATGAACATTTACGCAGGAAATCTCAGCTGGAACCTGAAAGATCAGGATCTGCAAAACCTTTTCGCCACGCATGGTGAAGTAAGCTCAGCAAAAATTGTTACCGACAAATTCACAGGCCGCAGTAAAGGCTTTGGTTTTGTTGAAATGCCAAACGACGACCAGGCCAATGCAGCTATTACAGCATTGAACGGTACTGAAGTTGATGGCCGCAACATCGTTGTAAACGAAAGCCGTCCTAAACAGGAAGGTGGTAGTGGCGGCGGTGGTGGCTTCAAGAAACGCAGCTTTGGTGGTGGCAGCGGTGGTGGCGGCTTCAAAAAAGGCGGCTACAACAAAGGTGGGGGTAGCGGTGGCTATCGCGACCGTGGCGGTTATAACAGCGACTATTAATATCTAACAAATATTCACTGTCTTTAAAGTCTGGTTTCGTTTTGCAACGAGATCAGACTTT
>JAICGN010000083.1 GCA_025923075.1 Chitinophagaceae bacterium | reverse complement strand
GACGCCAAGGCAACAAAAACAGTACAAACTACTACTGAATTAAGAAATGATGCAAAGAACAGCGCAGACATCAATGCAACTGCTGCTGCTAATGCGCAAGCGTCAACAAATGCATCTGCGCAGGCACAGGAAAATGCGGCACCTAACTCAGTTGTTCATGCTGATGCAAAGTCAACTACATCCGCTAATAGTAAAACAGAAGTGAATGTAAATGGAAAGAAAACAATTGAAACAACCGAAAAAGCAGCAACAAATATTTCCGCAACGGCAGGAAAGAAGACTGATGCAACATTGGAGACGACAAAATCACTGAAAACAAAAACCGGGAATGAATTAAAAGCCGACGCAAAAGCTGCAAAACAAACAACGGCGTCAGCAAAACCTAAAGCAAATGCTTCGGTTTCAGGGGACGTAAAATCTGAAACAAAAGTCAAAACTTCAAAAAATTAAATCCATATTCTGAATTCTCTCTTATCCTTCATCCGATAGATTCTGTCTCGCCTGAGGCGGGACAGAATCTTCTAAAAAAATCAGTCGCATGAAAATTATGAGACATACAGAATGTGTGCTACTGTTCATCCTGGTTGGCCATTATTCAACTGGTCAATCCCAACCCGTTGCTGAAAAGAAGAAAACTGAATTTAAGATCAGTGTTAATTATAACACCGGGCTCAATTATTATGGACGAGTTGATAGCCTCCATAGCAGTGGTATTTTTCCATTGGCAGAATTGTGGTTCAATGAAAATTTTTATGTAAATGCAGCACCGGTATTCGTAAATAATCCGACTGTATCCTTTGAATACGCCGGTACAGTTAGTTCAGTGGGTTATCAATTCAATTCAAATAATAAATGGTTGGGAAATATTTACCTGATAAAATCATTTTACCAGGAGAACAGTGATCTCGTTCAATCAGCATTGAACGCACAGGCGGGAGTGAGCCTAACCTGGCTGAATAAAGCGTTGAATGTAACTGCAGGCGCTGATGTGAAATTTAGCGAGAATATGGACTATGGTGTTACCGCCGGGCTGGATCATGTTTTCAGGCGTCAAATAAATGAAAAATCGGTTTTGGTGATTGATCCCTCAGTATACGTGAATGCCGGAACGCAACAATTCACTAAAAGTTATTTAAAAAGAACTACTGGATTTCTATTGTTTCCTGGTTCTGAACAAGTCGTAACCGAATCAGCGCAAAAGTTTGCTGTTCTATCATTTGAATTTTCTGCGCCTGTAATCTTTGCGACTGGAAAATTGCAATTGCTATTTACACCGGCTTACGTAATACCCCAAAATCTTTTAATAAATGAAGGAAGACCCGAACTTTCTGAAATAGGTGAGAAAATGTTTTATGCAACGATCGGTGCAAAAGTTCGTTTCTAGTTCGCAATAGCCGGACAGCTCTATGAGAGCAGAGGGGCTGCATTTATTGCAGCTCCCTTTTTATTGCTGCCACTGTCTTCTTTTCGCTGCCAACAAAAATTTTATCATCCATGATAATGACAGGGCGTTTTAGAAAAGTGTATTCATCTAAAATGTATTGACGATAATCTTTTTCAGTAAGGTGTTTATCTTTTAGTTTCCATTCTTTATACTTAATGGCTCTGCGGCTAAATAATGCTTCGTAAGTTCCCGCCATCTTTTTCATTTCCTCAAGTTGGGCTGGGGTTACCTTTTCAAACTTTATATCCTGAAATTCAAAACCGCCCTTACCCTTTATTAATTTGTCAAGGCCCGTTTCTTTAAAAAGCGCCTGGCTGGTAGTGCAAATACCGATTGTATAGATCTTTTTCATACTGTTTGATTTTCCCGCGATGATTGCTGCGAAGCAGGGTTCACCACAAATATATCATATACCAATTTTGCTGCGATCACAGCGTGAAGAAAGCCGAATAGAAAACCAGAAGACGAATGGAGCCCCTCGACAAGCTCTGGGTAAACTTGCAAGAAAAGTCAAATCAAGGCACAAAAGCTCGTCTCAAAATCTCTTTCCCGCCTTCGTAAACCTCTGTTTTCTATTCTCGCTATTTTTGTAAATCAATTTTGTGAGCTATGATCAAAACAGGAAACCCGATTATCAGTATTTACACGGAAATGACGCCAAACCCTGAGACAATGAAGTTTGTGGCTAACAAGCTTTTATATCCCGGCAAAAGCATAGATTTTCCAGACGTAGAAAACGCAAAACCTTCCCCGCTTGCCATTGAATTATTTGGCTACCCTTTTATAAAGGCGGTATTTATTGCCAGCAATTTTGTAACGCTTACTAAAACTCCTGATACCGACTGGAGTGATGTGATCCCAACCATCCGCCAGTTTTTGAAAGAATATTTGGAAGAAGGTAAAGCAGTGATTAATGAAGAGGAAATTGTAACAACTAAAAAAGACAGCAGCAACGAGATCAGCGCTGATGATGATGATGTGGTAAAGCGCATCAAAGAATTGCTGGAAAATTATGTGAAACCTGCGGTAGAAATGGATGGAGGAGCTATTCAATTTAAAAGCTATGACGATGGCGTAGTTAATCTCATGTTACAGGGAAGCTGCAGCGGTTGTCCTTCATCAATGATCACCCTGAAAGCAGGAATTGAAGGAATGATGAAAAGAATGATACCCGAAGTAAAGGAAGTGGTGGCAGAAGCAGAATAAACCATGATATTTACGATCTGGAAAGATTATCAGGAAATATACAGGCGGACATTATGTTCGCCTTTTTTATTTTATGTTTACCGCTTAATAACTAAACGATGAACAAGACCAACGCTTATGCTATAGAAACTTCCGGGTTGAACTATATGTTCAGACATGGAAGAAAAGTAGTAAATGAGGTAAGCCTGAAAGTTCCCGACGGGAGCATATTTGGATTTCTTGGTCCGAATGGCGCCGGTAAAACAACAACAATCAGGTTACTTACCGGTATGCTGGAAAATGATAAGGACAATATTTTTATACGTGGTAAATCCCTGAAGAAAAATCTTCCGGGAATATTTGAAGGTATAGGCACGCTGATAGAAACCCCATCACTTTATCTTCATTTAAATGCCCGTGATAATTTAAGGGTGATCACACGGCTGCGAAAAATGGATGAAACCAGGGTTGATGAAGTTTTACAGGTTGTGGGTTTGTTTAATGATCGTAAAAGAAAAGTGAAAGAGTATTCACTCGGTATGAAGCAAAGACTGGGTGTGGCAATGGCATTGCTACCCGATCCATCTTTGTTGATTCTTGATGAACCCGCCAATGGGCTTGACCCGGCGGGGATTATAGAAATAAGAGAAATGCTAAAAAGATTGAACAGGGATCTGGGTAAAACGATCTTTGTATCAAGTCATCTGCTTAATGAAGTTGAAAGAACCTGTACGCATGTTGGTATTATCCATAAAGGCTTAATGCAATTCCAGGGAACAATGGCCGATCTGCAGGAAAGTGCTGGTCATGGCAAGCAAGTAACTATAAAAGTAGATGATACACCAAGATGGAAAAATTTGGTTACAGAAAAATATCCGCAAGCAACGGCATTGGTAAGTAACGAATTTGTTTTACCTGTCGAGAATAGCGAGGATGTTACAAACATCACCCGTGAATTAGTAATGCAGGGGGTTCCGGTAAGAGGAGTTCGCACTAATGAAGGATTGGAAGAATGGTTTATTAAAATGACATCAAACTAACTACTATGAATTTTTTCTCTGATTATATAAAAGCATTTAAAGCGGAATGGTTGAAGCTTAGGAATTCGGGAATGTTTTGGCTGGTATTAATAATGGCAGCTTTTATTCCCGGCATTTTTACCTTGGCGGGTTTAGTCACCAGTGAAAGCGGTATTGCATCCGGCAACACTCAAAACGCATGGAGATCATTTGTCGCTAATTGTTTCACGGGATTTGGAATCTTTTTCTATCCTATTTTCCTTACGCTGCTTGTCATACGGCTTACGCAGATGGAACACCGCGGAGGGGGATGGAAGCTTATTGAGGTGCAACCCATTTCCAAGCTGTCTTTGTACCTCGGAAAATTTAGCATAGCAGTCACAGTGGCGCTTATGTGTATTGTTGCGCTTATACTTTTCAGTTTACTGGGTGGCACAATTATCATGTTAGCAAAACCGGGATCGGGGTTCTCAAGATTTTCTATTCCGTGGGAGTTTATCAGTGGTTTTGGCCTCCGTTTACTTGTTGCAGGACTCGGTGTGCTTGGTATTCAATATTTATTTTCCGTGGTCATCAGTGGTTTTATCTGGCCATTTGCGATCGGGCTTGTGGGCACCATTACCGGTACAATATTATTTGGATTCAGAAAAGCACTGTGGTGGCCATATATTGCTCCCGGTCTTACTGTAACAAACCCGGAAGGCAGCAGTGCGGGAAATTTCCTTATGTATTATGAATGGCTGAGCCTTGCATGGATGATCATTGCATTGTGGCTCGGTTATCAATGGTACGAACGAAAAAATCTTAAAAGAGCCTTCTTTAAACCCGCGCCGAGATTGATTTACCTGCTTATACCTGCGGCGCTATTTGCTGCTTTTTTTGTTTACATAAATAAACCAGTTCAACTCCCCTCACATAAGCGTACAGTAATTGCCGGAAGTCTTGAATCAAAAGATCAATTTAAAACTGCATACCTTTTGGCTGACCCACTAATGGACACGATCCTGGAAATTCCGATCGTGAATGATCGTTTTCGTGTAAGTACTGATAAGGTAATTCCTGCGGGTGTGTATTCCTTTAAATTAGGAAGCATAAACCAAAAAGTCTTTTTTGGAAATAATGATAGTTTATTTCTAAAAATAAAAAATGATGACAGGGGCAGCCGGGTGACCACGTCTGGAAACAGAACTGCAGAAAATGAATACCTAAGAACTGGCAGGGATGGCAACGATGGGGGCGACATATGGCATCTTGAAAACCGTGGTTATGAAATGACGCCAAATGCATATGCAAATGCAGTGGTCCGGCTCTGGAAAAACAATGTTGACTGGCTTAATAACTTTAAAACTGCTGACAACCTGAAGCCGGGTGAAGAATTTATCACGCTGCAAAAAAAATTGATCTCACTTTCTTATTTAAGATTATTGGATAACAGGTATCCGCAGTGGTTCAGCATCTATCATCCCACTGAAACACTTGAATATCCGAAGTCGGTTGAAGCGATCAGGAGTGCAGTGAGTTATAATGACAGTACGCTGTTAAGTTATTCTCAATACCGTGATAACATAAGGGATTATATCCAGCAGAAACACAGGCTGAGCCCTTTTAATGCCGCGGCTTACATTTCCAAACTATGCACCGTAATGCCTGCGGGTGCGGTACGAGATTATCTTATTTATAATAAATTGAAAGAGGTGATTGGCAAAACAATTGATACAACAAGAAGGGAAATGCTGATTACAGAATTTGTGCCCAAAATTTCTCAACCTAAAATTCAACAGCAAATACTTGCGCAGCATATACTGTTAAAAAGCCTAAGCCGTGGAAAACCTGCTCCAGACTTGCTTACCACTGCCTTGAATAAGGACACTTTTTCTTTGAAAAATTTCCAGGGAAAATATGTATTGATCGATGTATGGGCCACATGGTGCCAACCCTGCCAGGTGCAAGCACCAAATTTCGACGGACTGGCCGAGCAATACTCAAGTCAAAATGTAGCTTTTGTTGCTCTGTCAATTGATGATAATAAATGGGGCTGGCAATATGAAGCAGGTGAAAGATCTTTGCGGGTGATCCAGTTACATGCAAATGATAAAAACTCGTTTAGCCGGCTCTATGGTATTGATTACATTCCCCGGTATATTTTGTTAGGGCCTGATGGAAAAATAATCAATGCCCAAATGCCTGAGCCCGGCAACCCGCTTTTTGAAGAAATATTAAGAAGAGAAATTCCGGGCCTGGCAAATCTTGAATAATGAAATATTTCTTTTTTTCCTTTCCTCATTACTTTTTGAAGTGATTGGTAATGACAGAAAAGGAAATTTCAGTTGCAGGATTTAGACTGAGTATTGCATCGTTTATTTACGACTTGCACCGTTTTCAGGACAAGACATCGATAAAAGGTTTGTGTTAGACATATTCAATCCGTAACTTTCAACAAACTAAGGTTATGATAGTAGTCTATATTATAGTTGGGCTCATTGTGGTGTTATTGATCATAGCAGCGCTATTGCCAAAAGCTTATAATGTTGAGAAGTCAACGATCATCAAAAGAAGTCCTAACGATGTAATGAATAAAGTTGGCGATCTGAATTATTACAGCAAATGGAACCCCTGGCAGCAGATGGACCCCTCTGCGAAATCAACGATTACAGGAACGCCGAAAACTCCCGGTCACAAATATTCCTGGGAAGGAAAAAAAGTAGGTGTGGGCAGTTTAACACTTAATTCTATTGATGATAAACATATTCATTTTATCCTTGAATTTTTTAAACCTTTCAAATCAAAAGCAAAGGATAACTGGTTATTTGAACATTGGAGCGATGGTAACGAAACGAAAGTAACCTGGCAAAACAGCGGTGAGTTTCCCTGGCCGGTCGCAAGGCTGATTGGACCAAAGATCACAAAAGATCTGAATGAGCAATTTGTAACGGGATTAAACAACCTTAAAAGAATGTGCGAAGGATGATTAAATTTCTTTCTTTACCCAGTTCACTTTTCTTTCTTTCAAATATTCAAGGACAAAATCAAAACATTTTTTGTGGTTACCGATAAGCTCGGGCGGAAACACACCTTTTTCATTAAAAAGGTTTTGAGCAAGAAGGTTTACCGCAGCAGTACATGTATATCCTGTGGTACGTGCCATTGAAGATACTTTTGTTTCATGATCATAAAAATCAAGCAGGTTCCATTCTATAGTTTTAGATTGGCCGATCAATTTTACTTTCATTACCGTCAGTTCTTCCTCTTCAAGTCCAAGTTTCCATTCATTAAATAGAATTTGGGATGTTACTTTCAGTGGAGAGATGCTCACTCCATTTACATCGATCGGTGTTTCATTGAAGAAGCCGCTTTCTTTTAATGAAATGATAATGTCGACATGTCCCGGATAGCGAAGTGTTTTTTCCTTTTGATTCTTTATATGCGGCATGGTGTAGAGCAATGATCGAAGGCCATCAGTATTAAATGCCTCCAGTGTTCCAAGGTTTTCGAAATGTATCCATTCTACCTCGCTTAATGCTGGCCTTACTATTATGTGGCCATTTTCCATCAGGCGTGCCGGTCTTGTATATTCTTCAATTACATCAGCGGGCGAAAATGGCGCCTTGTATTGAAATGGTTTCTTTCTTACTTTAGGTAACCCTCCGACATAAATTTCCAATGCCTCAATTTTCATTTCTTCATTATAACGACCAATAATAAAATTGCTCATGCCGGGCGCTACACCGCAATCCGTGATAACCGTTACTCCTTTTTCTCTAGCAAGTTGATCCAGTTGCAAAACATCTTCAGGAAAAAAAGAAATGTCAACTATATTCTTCGCACATTTGATTGAAGCCTCCAGTGTTTTGTATCCCATAAACCCCGGAACAGCTGTAACTATAATATCAAATGAAGAAAGTCGTTGCGGATAAGATAAATAATCCTGAAGATCGGCTTGCTGTGTTTCAATTCTTGGATTTCTTTTCCTCAGCAATTCAAGGGTCGTGTTGCTCACGTCAAAAGCGGTAACATGGTGACGGGAAGCCAGGTCTAAGGCAATAGCACTTCCCACCATTCCGGCCCCAAGTACAGCAACTTTCATGCGTATAATTTTTATTTAATATTAAGGTCGCATGGAATTCGTCATAAAAATTTTCATCGCTACTGACTAAAATTGCTCGAAAATTTTTATGCCTCATTTCATATACCAGATTTGTAGGGTAAAGATGCGAAAATCTTAACAGGAATTTCCTGAATTAATTTGTAAACCACTAAGGCAGAAAGACACTAAGTATCACGAATAATTCTTTGTGCCTCTTTGTGCCTTAGTGTCCTGGTGGTTCCAACTTGAATAAATATGAATTGAGCAAGTTTCGGGTTGATATGTCCTTTGCCTGTAAATAGTTTTGTGTTAAATTGAAAACAATGACAGACTACGAAAGAATAAAAAAAGCGATCGAGTACATACAAGCTAATTTTCAGCAACAGCCCGACCTGGATGCTTTAGCTAAGGAAGTTTATTTAAGCCCATTTCATTTTCAACGTTTATTTAAAGATTGGGCCGGGGTAAGTCCGAAAAAATTTTTGCAGTATATCAGTCTGCAGCACGCCAAAAAACTTTTACGACAGCATACAGTCAGTGATACAGCTTATGAAACCGGGTTGTCGGGGTCAGGCCGCTTGCACGATCTTTTTATCAATATTGAAGGAATGACACCCGGCGAATATAAAAACGGCGGTGAACAATTACGGATCAATTACAGCTTCGCAGAGAGTCCTTTCGGAAATATAATTGTTGCCTCGACTACAAAGGGGATTTGTCATCTTGCATTTGCCGATGATGAAAAAGATGCGCTGCAACAATTACGATCTCAATTTCCAAAAGCAGAATTCAGGCAAGTCGTAGACACCATTCAGCAAAATGCGTTATTCATCTTTACACAGGACTGGAAAAACCTTTCGAAAATAAAATTGCATTTAAAAGGAACACCTTTTCAAATCAAAGTATGGGAGGCGTTGTTGAAAATTCCGATGGGTGATGTATCAACTTATTCGGGCATTGCCACTACTATTAATAATCCCAGTGCTTCACGGGCTGTTGGAACAGCCATTGGCGACAACCCTGTAGCCTTTTTAATTCCCTGTCATCGCGTTATCAGGTCTACGGGCGAATTTGGAAACTATCATTGGGGCAGCACGAGGAAGACTGCAATGCTTGGTTGGGAAGCTGCCAAAACAAATCCCGGGAACTAACTCAGCAACTTCCGGGTTGACTTCGCCTTTTAATTACTCCAATTTTACGTCATTAAAACTTTATTGAAATGAAAACATTTATTCTTATTCATGGTTCATGGCATAGTGCGTGGAACTGGCACAAAGTGATCCCGCTACTGGAAAAACAAGGGCATCGGGCAATTGCAATTGATCTTCCTGGTATGGGCAGGGATAAAACTCCCGTACAGGAAGTAAAAATGAAGACTACGGTCGAAAAGATCTGTCAACTCATCGATAGCGTAGATGGCAAGGTAATTCTCGTAGGTCATAGTAAAAACGGAATAATGATCTCACAAGCAGCCGAATACCGGCCGGACAAGATTGAAAAGCTGATTTACCTGGCTGCTTATTTAATACCAAATGGAAAAACACAAAGAGAATATTCGTTACAGGACACACAGGGTGTGTTGAAACCTTATGTAACTATGTATGAAGAATTAAATGCACATACACTCCAGCCCGAAATTTATAAAGAAGGTCTTTATTCGGATTGTGATGATGACATTACCGAGCTGGCAAAGATTTTATTAAGTCATGAACCATTTGAATCAGGCATCACTCCTTTGCAACTGACTGAAAAAAATTATGGTAGCGTTCCAAAGTTTTATATAGAATGCACAGAAGACAAGGCTGTAACTCCATACATTCAAAGAAAAATGTATGCGGAAACTCCCTGTGAAAAGGTATACAAGATGGCGACAAGTCATTCGCCATTCTTCAGCAAACCAAAGGAGCTTACGGATATTTTCTGTGAAATTGCTTTATCATGATAAATCATAATGATATAGACTCACGAATGCTTTTTGCCAAAATAAAAAACAAACAAATCACTCTTGCAGGAAATAAAAAATTAAGGATCTATGGAACACTTAATTGTATTTCAGGCAAAAGAATGAGAAAAGAGAATCGTGTTTTCTTTTTTTCAGAAAAAGAAGCAGTGAACAATGGTTACCGGGCATGCGGACATTGTATGAGGAAACGTATAAAGACTGGTCACGCCGAATTTCTTCGGAAAAAGATCAATTTTAGGTTAAGCTTAGCTGGTACAAATTTCCTATCATAAGCAATAGAAATTTGTACCGGAGTGGCGTATATTTATGAGTTAGCTGAAATTTATAATCAAACAGAAAGTCCATGAAAAGAATATTTTTAATTGTAACGAGTGTTTTAATTGCTCTTTCTTCTTACTCGCAAATGACAAAGGAGGATATTACGGCTAATTATTTTATTGAATATCAAAAAGACCCTTTAGCTGCTTACGGTAAGCTCTTTTCGAACAACAAATGGATGGCCTCTCAGCAGAGTACAATTGAAACAAATAAGATTAAATTAAAAGACTTGCTTGATCAGTTGGGTAGCTACCACGGGGTTGAGTTTATTACAGAAAAGCAAGCTGGCCCTAGCTACATTTTGAAAAGTTTTTTAGCAAAGTATGACCGTCAACCAGTTAGATTTACCTTTATCTTATATAAACCAAAGGACACGTGGCTACTGCAAAATGTAATTTGGGACGTAGATGTAGATGTAGAGTTAAAAGAGGCGGCGAAAATTGATCGCCTGAGAGCAAACTGGGAATAACTTCAGCTAACAACGGTTTACCGCAAGCCGCCCACGTTACGCGCTCCATCAAACCCTTCCTAACTTTTCTAACGTCATCTCATTCTTCACATTCCCTGTATTCAATGTCGTTCCCGGTTCAAATAAAACGACATGTACTTCTTCTTTTGCATTAGGCCGATGTTCAACACCACGTGGTACAATGATGAATTCACCTTCATTGATCGTAACTGTTTTATCCCGGAACTCCATATCAAAATTTCCTTTCACCACATAAAATAATTCATCCTCATTTTCATGATGATGCCATACAAATGGCCCCTTGAATTTTACAAGTTTTACCATTTGCCCATTAAGCTCTCCGGCGATCTTTGGACTATAATATTCTGAGAACTGCGAGAACTTTTCTGCAAGGTTTACCTTTTCCATATTAATATCTATTTTGAATGCCTCCCTGTCGGCAGACAGGGTTAAATTGTCAAATGGCTCTATAACATTTTAATCATCTAGCCATTTAACGATCATTTAATTGAAATTTTATCTGCTGTATCTTTTGCTTTCTGACGTAATGCATTTATATCCGCATTCAGATCGTCATGTACCAGCGCCACACCCATACGGCGGTAAGGTCTTGTTGTTGGCTTTCCGAAGATCCGCACATCCGTATTGGGTTCTTCCAAGGCTTTATCCAATCCACTGATGGTAAAATGTTCTGCTTTTTTATCAGCAAGTATTACGGCACTGGCTCCGGCTTTTTCAAGATAAATGTGAGGGATAGGCAAACCAAGAATTGCTCGTGCATGTAACTCAAACTCTGAAAAGTTTTGTGTGCCTGCTAATGTCACCATACCTGTATCATGTGGCCTGGGACTTAATTCAGAAAAATAAACACCATTGTGAGTGATAAAAAATTCCACTCCCCAAATTCCGGCCCCGGTTAAGGCGCTCGTTATTTGTTTTGCCATTTCGCACGCAGCATCAAAATCTTCCTTGGCTATTGTTACCGGTTGCCAGCTTTCCTGGTAATCGCCTCTTTCCTGCCGGTGTCCGATTGGAGGACAGAATAAGGTATCTCCGTTCTCCTGGGTAACTGTCAGCAAAGTGATCTCCGTATGAAAAGGAATAAATTCTTCAATGATCACTTCCATAATATCACCTCTTGAATTATTAATAGCATAATCCCAACCCTTTTGCTGATCAATTGCATTTTTCAGAACGCTCTGCCCCTTGCCCGAAGAAGACATAAGTGGTTTTATTACGCAAGGCAAACCAATATTATTTACTGCTGTTGTAAATTCCTCGAACGTTCTGGCATAGAAATACTTTGCAGTCCGCAGCCCCAATTCCTTATTTACCAGGTCGCGGATAAGTTTTCTATTCATAGTAAAGTTGGCCGCTCGCGCACTTGGGATCACTTTGATGTTCTGTTTTTCATATTCATAAAACTTTTCCGTTCTTATTGCTTCTATCTCCGGTACTATCAGATCGGGTTTGTGTTTTGCAACAATTGCATCGAGTTGTTCGCCATTGAGCATATCAAGGACTTCAAAGCTATCTGCAACCTGCATAGCCGGCGCACCAGCATAACTATCTGCAGCAATTACGGTTTGTCCTAACCTTTTTAATGCTATTACTAATTCTTTGCCCAGTTCGCCGCTTCCAAGCAATAATATTTTTTTGTGCATGACGCAAAGTAAATTATTTATAAAACAAATCCCGTCCCGCCTTCGGGGCGGGACGGGATTACTAACCCTGATCTGTTCAATAGAAGAATTGCTCTTTCACGATCTTTCCGTCTTTCACTTCATACACGGCTACTTCATCCATTTTCATACGACCCATGCCTTTCATAGTGCAATCCATTCCCATTGCAACGCTGAAGAATCTTCCGCCAACAACGGGCGCTGTTGTGTAACCCCCATGCATCTCTTCAAGAGATTCTGCAAATTGTTTTCCCTTTTCCTTGATGGCCGCCAATCCTTCAACAGATTGTAGCCCTTGAGCACCCGGAGGTTCAACGCTTACTGCATTGTTTGCAAATAATTCGTCCTGGATCTGGTCCCATTGATTTGTTTGAGCAAGCTCATTAAAACGATTAGCCACTTCCTGTGTGGTCATTACAGCTTCTAGCGTAGACATAGATTTTGGTTTAAAAGTTAAAAAAGGACACAGAAGCTACGAATATTTTACTGCCGGAAAAATTAAATAATTATGAACCCCGAAATTTGTGGTATGAATGTAGCGTTAGAATGGCCGATGAATAGCTGGTCTTTAAAAATCCCGATATTAGTTGTTTGTAGTTACTTTTTTGTTGGCTGTGCAGTTAGCAATAACCCGCTGCGGAAGGAAGTTAAACAATTACAAAAAGGCGTCATTAAGGATGACACCAGTTTTGTGTATTTGTTACCGTTTGAAAACGACAACTCCCATTTACTCGTTCAGGGTTATTTTGGAATTTTTTCTCATAAAGAAAGGGCCGCACTTGACTTTAAAATGAAAAGAGGGACGAACATCGTTGCCGTAAGAGACGGCGTGGTGATAAGAGTGAAGGAGGATGGCTCAAAAGGTGGCTGGAGCAGAAAATACCGTAGCCAGGGAAATAATATTATTATTCAGCATAGTGATAAGTCGCGAAGCGGTTACTGGCATTTACAAAAAGACGGTGCATTGGTAAATGTGGGTGATACGGTCAAACAAGGACAGGTGATAGGACGGAGCGGCAAGACCGGATATGCCGCTATGCCGCATCTGCATTTTATTGTTTGGAAAAATGATAGCCGTGGTTGGCAGCAAGTGCCCACAAGATTCCAAACTTCAAAAGGAATCAAATATTTAAAACCATGGAAATGGTATAGAAATAAAAAGGAAAAGGAAGCGTTTTGATCAAGCTGTATTGACTGGTTCCCGTTTTGCTTCTTCCTCCATGATCACCTGGTTACCGATTTTTATTACTTCATTTACCAGTACGTCGAAATCTTTCAGTTCAGTACGATGATTGACATTGGCTACCCGCAAACAATAATTACCTTTTAGCCTGGTATATGAGGGTGCTGCAATTCCGCTTTCCTGTAACCTCATCAATATTTCCTTATTCAACATATTTAGATCAAGATGATTTTTCCGTGGATTAAAACGAAAACAAACAATATTTGTACTTACCGGAGCCATGAGTTCCAGTAAACTATCTTGTTCAATCAGCATTGCCAGGTATTTTGACTGGGTAATATTTTGCCGGATAAGCCTTGCGAACTTTTCTATTCCGTGTTCCTTTAAACTCATCCAAACTTTTAACGCTTTAAAATTTCTTGACAGTTCAAAACCGAAATTAGATGTCAATTCAGGTCCCGCACCAATTCCTCTTTCATTGTTCGAAATATAATCCGGCTGCAATGCAAATGTCTTACGATGCACATCGGCGTCCTGAACCAGGACCACACCTGCTTCATAAGGGATCGACATCCATTTATGCAAATCAAAAGCTATACTATCCGCAAACTCTAAGTAACCCAGTTGTTTCTTATACTCCGGCAGCTGTTTTAATAAAGCGCCAAATGCACCATCAACATGCATCCATAAATTTTCCTTGCAACAGATCCAGAATATTTTATCCAACGGATCAATGGCACCAGTATTTACAGTACCTACGTTTGCCACCACGCAAAATGGAACGTTACCTTCCCTCTTATCCTTGGCAATAAGCTCTTGCAGGTGTACAATATCCATTTCGTATTTATCATTGACATTCACCTTTCTTACACCCTCAGTTCCTATTCCAATTATTTCCGCTGCCTTTTGAATACAACTATGTGCTTCTGTTGAAGCATAAATAAGCATCTTTTTTTGCTCATTGATCCCCGATCTCCTGATCGTATCATTGACAGAATTCCTTGCCACTATCAATGCATTCAGATTGGCGATCGAAGCGCTGCTTACCAGCGCCCCGCTGCTTTCCCTGGGAAAGTGCATTATTTGCTTACACCATTCGATCACCTGTTGATCGACATACATGGGCGCCTGATCACCAATACCAACATTGCAATTCAAACCTGCCGCCAGCATCTCCGCCAACATAGCTTGAGCGCTGCCTGTACCCATTACCCAACTCCAGTATCGCGGATGGATATTCCCGAGATAATAAGGAAGAATATTCTCTTTAAATTCGTCGTATACCTCCTCCAGTTGCATTGGTAATTGCGGTAACTCCTTTTTAAAATGATTTTTCACCCGTTCCGGTGGTTTTCTCCACACTGGTTGCTCCCTGATAGTTTGCAAAAGATCGATCATATCATTCAGCATAGTATTGCCAAGTTTTCTTAATGCTGTCCAATCGCCGGGATCCAGCGTTTCTTCTTTTACAAAATCACGATGGTTAGTTTCGCTCTTCATACAAATAAGGTTTTATTTTTAAATGGTTTTCTTCGGTTGCGTTTCTCCCCCCTTTATTTACCCATTGTAATAATGATTGCCATAGCGTAGATCGCATTTCGGAGTTAAAAAAATCGATATGCCCCACTTGTTTCAATCCAATTTCTTTTGGCTTCAGGTGATACCAGGTGATCGATGCGCTCGCAAAGTGATTTAATAACTCATTTACTGCTTTGGGAGGGCAATACCAGTCGTCGGTAAATGTGTATGCCAGCAACGGGACATTTATTTTCCTGTAGTTATTATCAGGAAATGCATCAAATAAACCATTTGGGTTATCGCACCAGTTTGCCAACTGGAGGTAAACACCCTTCGGTATCTTCTCTCTTTTTCTTTTCTTGTCTGCCGGTGCATAACCAAGCAGCCAGCTCATCGCCCTGCTTTTCGATTTTGAGATCTTAAGTAACATCCTTCTATGCCAGGGATATAATTTCTCGCAGGTTAATGCACTGCTCACCAAAATAATTTTGTTGACGTATTGACTGGCTGGTGACAGCCCAATAATTTCTCCACCCATACAATGTCCAATATAAATAATCTCTTCACCCGGGTAATGTTGTTTTACATAAAGCAACACGGCATTTATATCCTGTACAGCCCATTGGTGCATATTTGCGGAATAACCACTCAGCTTTTCCGGAGCTGATTTTCCCATGCCGCGATAATCAAACGCTACAACTGCAAATCCATGCTGAATTAAAAAGTTTGAAAAAAGATCATAATACTTATGTGTTAAGCCTACACCCGGCGCTATTACGATAACCTTTTTATTAGTTTTTTCGGGTGTATAATAACTGATCCATATCCTTGTTCCGTCATTAGTTCGTATTGTGGTACTTGAATGCATGCTTACTTACTTTAACCTTAAAGGCAAAGATTAAACAAGCATTCGTTTATTTAGCCCGCATTTGCCTGGAACAGTCCGGTATTTGAGCGAAAAGCCTGTTTTATGAGTGTAGCGCCTAAGCAAGAAGCTGCATTAACTCCTCCTTTTTGTTCTTTGAAACAGGGATTTTCATCTTGTTTTCCATAACAAGATAGCCCCCGTCGCCGCGGATAAATTCCTTTACCCTTGCCAGATTGATAAGGTTTGAATTATGCGGCCGGAAAAAATCGAACTGCATCAACATCTCTTCAAATTCCTTTAGCGTTTTTGAAATGACCCGTTTTCTTCCCTCAATAAGATAGACGTTTGTATAGTTGCTGTTGGCTTCGCAAACAACAATATCGTTTGGGTCAACAAACTCAATACTTTCCTTCGACGCAAGTGCAATTCTCCCTCGTTTTCCCTTCCGTTCCGCCTGCACATTGTTTAATAAAAGATCGATCTGTTCAGAAGGGATCTTTTGCTGTAACTTTTTTAAATGTTTATCAATAGCTTCCTTTAGTTCCTTGTTTTGAACAGGTTTTAATAAATAATCGAGCGCACTGAATTTTACTGCTTGTATACCGAAATTGTCATACGCTGTGATGAAAATGATGTCAAATGGAATATCGCGGCCCAATTCTTCAAGTACATCAAAGCCAGTAAGCATCGGCATTTCGATATCCAGGAATACGAGATCGACCGGATTCTTTTTCAGGTAGCTTACTCCCTCAGCTGGCTTTTCAAATGATGAAACAACGCTTACATCCGGACAGTAATTTTCCAACTTCCATTTCAACGTATCGATGCTGTCTTTTTCATCGTCAATGATCACTGCTCTTATCATAAAAAAATTTTTTACTTAAACAGGAATTATTAATTCAACTTTTGTCCCTTTTGCATTTCCCTGCGGATCTTCCATATCATAAATGTGGATTGATGCGTTCATGTTATACAATTTATTGATGATCTCGATGCGATCCTGCGTTATTTGCATGCCCATGCTTCGCTTATGATTGTTTTGCTTTTGACCTTTTAATTCCGCAGCTTTTTTTCTACCGATGCCGTTATCTTCAATTACACACAGCAAGTCATCTGAATTTTTTGAAATATTGATCTTGACCAATCCTTCGGTACCGTTTGTTTTATGCATCAGGCCATGCCAGATCGCATTTTCCACGTAAGGCTGTATCAACATTGGCGGTATCACGATCGAGCTTGCCTCAACATTTTCATCAACAGCAATCGAATAACTGAATTTATTTTTAAACCGAAGACTTTCCATTTGCATATAAAGCTCCAGTGCTTCCAGTTCATCTTTGAGATTGATATAGTTTGAACGGGAATTTTGCAGAATCAAACGCATCAATCTGGCAAAATTATTCAGGTATTCGGATGCTTTCTTTGATTCGTTGCGGATGATATAACTATCAATCGAGTTAAGACTGTTAAAAAGAAAATGCGGGTTCATCTGTGCAAGCAAAGCACTCATTTCTACGTTGGCCAGCTTCTTTTCATAATCCGATTTTAATCTTTGTTTTTTCTTTACCTGCTGAACCCGGTAACGATAAAGCCAATATGCCAACGAGATCACCGCCAGGATTACAACAATACGAAACCACCATGTCAGCCAAATGGGAGTCGCTATAAATATTGGCATCTCCAATATCTTTTCATTCCACACACCTTCATTGTTGGCAGCCTGTAATTGAAACACATAATCTCCTCCGGGTACGTTTGTATAGTTAGCGAAACGTCGACCCGTTACTTCCGTCCAATCGTCAAACTCCTTGAGCCGGTAGCGAAATTTTACATCTTTGGCCATTGTGTAGGCCTGTGCGGAAAAACCGATGGAGAAAAAATTTTGTTTGTGCTTAAGCCGTAAAGGGGAACCTTCAGTTGTTAAATTATATGACTGATTCAGCACTTTCATTTCTGCGATATAAGGAACCGGCAACTCTGTATTTCTTTTTAACTCAGAAGGATTGGCAATCGTGATGTCATTCCTGCCGCCGAAGACCATTTCGCCGGTAGGTAAGAATGAAAAATGAAAGAAATCCGGCTCTTTGGCACCATAATGAAAACTATAGGTTGTGAATGATAAATTATCTGCATTTATTTTCACCAACTCATCCGATGTATATCCCCAAACTTCACCGTTTTTATCTGTTGCCAGGTATGGAAAGGTAGAATTGATTCCCCTTTCTCTAAGAGTTGATTTGTATACAATTCCTTTGTAAGGATCATTAACCAACGCATAACCAAACCATCCTTCCCCAGCGCTAACCCATATTTTTCCGCTTCGGTCTTCCGCAAAAGAAGTGATAAGGAGCAGGCTGTTAGCAGGATTATCCGGGTAAATAAAATTCAGGATCGAATCCTTAGCAACAAGATAAACTCCCATCCCAGTTCCCCGTTGAAACCAAATATTTCCTTTGCTATCTTCAAAAAGATTTTCGACCCTGCCAACACTCCTTGTGCTTGTATCGGTCCACAGTAACTCTTTTTTATAAAAACGATAAGTATGTGTGCCCGGTCGCCATTTTATTAATCCCTGGATATCATCAGTGATCCATAAATTTCCAGATCGATCGAGCATTATTTCTCCACGCCTCGTCGGCTCAGCAAAAGGAAGTTCTTTTTGTAAACTGGATATCCTGTTTTGTTTTACAGAATAAAGAAATATCCCTTTGTCAGAAGAAATGATATAATCTCCGGAAGCCAGTTGAACAAAGCCTCTCACAACGTCTCTTTCATTCAGAAAAGTCTTGTCACCGGGAAATGTTGTTTTGGTCCATTGGTTTTTTAAGCGGTTAAACCGATAGAATCCATCTGCAACTCTTGGGCAAACTGTAATAATGTTACCGTTTTTATCTGGTATGATGTAAAAAGCCATCCCCCAGTTAGTGCCGCTCAGGTGCTTAAATGAATGACTGGCAAATTGCTGGACAACCGGATCAAAACAACTTAAACCATTAATATCCGTATACCATACCCGGTTTGCCTCATCAATTAAATTAACCGCATAAAATTCCAGGTTGACAGGATCGTTAAGTTTATACCAGGTTACATCCTTCAGCCTGGAATCATAAATAACTAAACCAAAACCTGAGGTGATCCATATTTCATGATCACTTTTCCTAGTAAGATTACTGATAACACCGCTCAGGATCCTCTTTCCTTCCTGATTCTTCACTTCTATGGGAGTAAATGTCCTGGCTATCGGGTCAAAAACATTTACCCCAGCCGCCCAACTACCTACATATAAAAGGCCATCGTCATGTTGATACAGGCGACGAAAGGCGTTTAATGCCACCTGGTAATCTTTGCTTTTTTGAGGAAATGTAAAGAGCTTGACCTCCCCTGAATATTCATTTATTTCCAATAAACCACCTGGGGTCCCTGCCCAGATTATTGAATCGTTCGTTCTGGATTCCCTGATATTCAGAATTCCGTTGTAAGACGCCAGTGAAGGTATGAGTGGCGGATATTTATTCGGGGGTACCGGGAAAAACCGAAAATTATCTTTAGCGCTGTCATACATACAAACTCCCCGGTCACGTGTACCTATCCAAATGTTCTCATTCTTGTCCTTGTATACTACATTAACGGTCTGGTCAAGTTGTCTCTTTAAAGAATCCAGTTTACCAGTATTATCAAGCTGATAATGTCTGAAAGTATTGTCCTTGGTGTTAAGTACTGACAAACCCTGGTGTGTGGCTGCCCATATATAATTCTTTACAGGTTGCACACTTTCCACCCAGCTATCAAAAAGAGAATAACGTAAATCTTCCCCTTCTCCAAATACTTTTATTTGCAGCCCGTCAAACCGACAAAGCCCTTTTGGTGTCGCCATCCATATAAAACCATCATCACCTTTTTTTACAGAGCGGATATCATGTATTGGTAACCCATTTTCTTTTGTTATTAAAACAGGTTTTTCAAACTTGAATTGAGAGTATCCCTCCAGCCCAAAAACAAAACTGAGAGTCAACAAGACAATTATATTTCTGAAGCGGTTCATTAGAAGGAATGTGTGAAATAATTTACACCATTTTTTGCAATCGGCTAAAACTGACTACAACTAACTCATTTTTCCTTAGTTATCCAATAGTTATTGATTGAAACTCTAAAGGGGTTGAGCGGAAAGCCGGTGATCTTGAGTAGCGGTTTTTATGTTCGGGAAGATAGCATCCCTCAAGATAACCATGTAATTGAGAGCGAATAGGGCCAACTGACTAATCACCTGTTTCAATCGCAATGTTGTGACTGTAAACTTGCGGGTGAAATCTAAACCTTCTCAAATGAAATTAATTGACAAGATGGCAAAAGGGATAGAAGTTCTTGCGCCGATAATCATTTTGTTCGTTGCATGTGCTGCCTATTTGCGATATACTGAACGTGAAAAATTTCACGCTGAAAAATTTAGAAGAGAAATACAGGAAGGAGCCGAAAATAATAAAGTCGATAATGTCTCAGATTTTTTTATACCATTCAGGGATTAATTAACGCTGAAGAATAAATCATAAGTCATGGAACCATTTGCCATTTATAAAATCCTAATCAAAACCATTTAACCCGTCTGTCCCCATCCGGGACAGACGACAAACCTTATCAACAATGAAAAAAAAGATCTTATCATTTATCCTATTGATTACCGTATTTGTTTCGCCACTGCTTTCCCAGGAGAATTCATCACCTGCATCTATAAAGAAAATTGCCGTGACGGTTTTTAACAAGCTTATTATTAGAAGTGACATGACTATTATGCTGATAGAAGATGCTCCTGAGGATTCAGTGCGAATAGAAGGTACTCAGGAATTTATTGATAAAATAATGATACTGCAGGCCGATAAAGACCTCGTAGTAAGAACGAAAAGTTTTAAGGATGTGAAAGAGCAAGGAATTGTTTACATACCGGTCAAGGGCCTAGAAAATATCGAAGTAAATGCTGATGCCAAAGTTGTTTCATATAATACGCTGCAATCGCCAGTATTGAACATACTGATCAATGGCAACTGCATAGTTGACATTGTACTCAAGGGCAAACTGAATATCCGCGAATCAGAAGAATATGATTTTACTTATCGCCGGGTCTATGAAAACAAAAAGACACCGCTTGTTCAAAACGAAAATCTTAACTAATAATTTTTTGATCATGAAAAAAATCCTTGTTCTTCTTTATGGAGTGATTTCTTATCTCCTGTTCTTTGGTACCTTCCTTTATGCGTTTGGTTTTGTCGGAAATCTTTTTGTTCCGAAATCAATTGATGGTGTACCCCAGGTGCCTTTGGCACAGGCTATATTGATCAATGCCTCACTGCTTTTACTTTTTGCTTTGCAGCACAGCATAATGGCAAGACCTGCATTTAAAAACTGGTGGACCAAGATAATTCCGGAGCCGGCCGAGCGGAGCACTTATGTGTTGCTGTCAAGTCTTTGCCTCATTTTGCTCGTATGGCAGTGGCAGCCTCTGGGAGGATTTATCTGGAGAGTAGAAGAGCCGGTAGCTAAGACCATTCTGACCGTGCTCTTTATTACCGGCTGGTTGATTGTACTGTGGAGCACGTTTATGATAAATCACTTTGACCTTTTCGGTTTGCGCCAGGTATGGCTTTATTTCTTAGGAAAAAAATATGAGCCCCTTCGGTTCCGGATTCCTTTCTTCTATAAATATGTTCGTCACCCGCTTTATCTGGGTTGGCTGATTGCTTTCTGGGCAACCCCGGTAATGTCTGCCGCGCATTTATTGTTTGCTGCGCTTACGACGGGTTATATTCTCGCTGCAATAAAGTTTGAAGAGAAAGACCTGTTGACTCATTTTGGAGATAAATATTCGAATTATAAACGCCTGGTGCCAAAGATCATTCCTTTTACAAAAAAGAATCCGACAAAATAGAATTG
>JAICGN010000082.1 GCA_025923075.1 Chitinophagaceae bacterium | reverse complement strand
ATTTTTGGATTGACCGTGGGATTAGCTTGTTGCATGCTGATCCTTACCTATATTTTGAATGAGTTGAGCTATGATAAATATCAGCCAAACGCAGATAGAGTTTATCGGGTTACCAGGACCTTCATGAATCCTGAAACAAAGGCAGTAAATCTCGAACTGAGCACGATTTCTCCTCCATTCGGCCCGCTCTTAAAAAATGATTTCGGTGAGATCGAGGCAATGACTAGGACACTGGCGTTATCTCAGAATGGAGTTGCTGTTCGCTACGAGGATAAGATGTTCACTGAAAGAAAAGTTTTTTTCGCTGACCAGGATTTCTTCAACTTCTTCAAAATAAACCTCACCAGCGGTTATCAGGTGAAAGCGCTAACTGATCCCTTCAGCGTCATGCTCACAAAAGACGTGGCGAGAAAATATTTCGGAGACGAGGACCCGATGAACAAGACGCTACGGGTAAATTTTGGTAATTATTTTGATTTTAAAGTCACAGGAATTTTTGAAGCACTACCCTCCAATACGCATTTTCACCCCGAGATCATGTTATCGTTCAATACACTTAATGACTCCCTTATCTATGGTGCAAGAAATCTTGCAACCAATTGGGGCAATAATTCATTTTTCACCTACATAAGATTGCCAAAGGGCTATGACCCCAACAAATTAAAAGCGCAGTTCCCGGCCTTTCTCGATAAGCACATGGCGGATCAGTATACCTCTTACAAACCGTCAAAGGGCACCGAGCTTGGCTTGCAAAAACTCACTGATATACACCTCCGCTCGCACACGGATTACGAGGCTGAAGAAAACGGCGACATAAAAAGAGTTTGGATCTTTTCAGCGATAGCGCTGTTCATCCTGCTGATCGCCTGTATCAATTACATGAATCTTTCCACAGCAAGGTCAACTTTGAGAGCCAGGGAGATTGGCATCAGGAAAGTTGTTGGGGCAGAAAAAAAAGAGATCATCTTCCAGTTTCTGAGCGAATCGGTTCTTGTCTCATGGCTCTCGATGTTTGCAGCATTTGGTTTGACGTGGATGGCAATTCCCTGGTTAAGTAAGATTTCAGGGCAGGAACTGAATGTTGACACCATCCTGAATTGGAAGATCATTCTTCCCCTTTTGCTTATTCCATTTGTTGTTGGATTTATTTCTGGGATTTACCCGGCTCTGTTCATGTCTTCTTTCCATCCGATAAGAGTATTGAAAGGAATACTCAGGATTGGTGGAGGAATCTCATTCAGAAAAGCATTGGTCGCTTTTCAGTTTGGTATATCGATCATCCTGATCATCGCCACGGGGATTGTTTTCTGGCAAATGCGGTACATGCAAAACAAAAGCCTGGGCTATGACAAGGAGAAAATTCTCACGCTTCCTTATGCCACGGCACTGACTGAAAATTATGAGGCATTTAGAAATGAGTTGCTGGCAAATTCAAGCATAAAAAATGTTGGGCGCTCATCTCGCATACCAACCGGACGATTACTCGACAACATGGGTGCAAGGATGAAATCGGGGGATACACTTGCTCCTGTAAATATTGAGATCAAAATGGTTTCCGCCGACTATGATTTCATTTCCACTTATGGTGTGAAGGTCCTTGCAGGACGTGGTTTTTCCCGGGATTTTGGGATGGACACATCCGGTTTTTTGATCAACGAAGCAGCAGCAAAAGCGCTGGGATTCAAATCAAACCAGGATGCAATTGGAAAAGATTTTGGATATGGCAATCTCACAGGAAAACTGATCGGTGTGTTCAACGATTTTCATTTTGAGTCATTGCATGAACAGATCACACCGCTGGTTTTATTTGTTCCAAGAAACCAGAATTTTTATAATAGGATATCGATAAAAATTGCAGGATCAAATATGGCGCTGGCGCTGGCCCAGGTTGAAAAAACCTGGAAAAAATTTCTTCCTGAGACACCCTATCAATATACTTTCCTCGACGAAAATTTCGCAAAGCTTTATGAGGCCGAGAAAAGACAAAAGACCTTACTTATCATATTTGCATTCCTTGCCATTTTTATTGCTTGTTTGGGGTTATTTGGTCTTTCAGCGTTTGCGATCTTACAACGCATCAAAGAGATCGGAATTCGCAAAGTTTTAGGCGCAGATATGTCAACTATTGTTGCATTGCTTTCAAAAGATTTTTTAAAACTGGTGGCGGTTGCGGCAATCCCCGCTTTTATTGTTTCCTGGTATTTTATGAATAAATGGTTAGAAGATTTTGCTTATCGCATATCGATGCCATGGTGGATGTTTTTAACCGCAGGGATCCTGGCGGCAGTGATCGCGTTGATCACCATAAGCTTCCAGGCGATAAAAGCTGCATTAACTAACCCGGTAAAATCATTAAGAACAGAATAGAACCAGGATTTTTAGGATTAAAAGTGATTTTGAGGAAATTATTTATGAACCAGGATATAGAATAAAGATTTAGCTGCTGTTGCGTCGCACTCTTGTACGTTCCGAATTCTGCTGAGCAGAATTGTTTCAGTCGAAGAGTGCGACGCAAGGGACGACGAATAGAGTTATAAATGTTGATAACATAAAAATAAAGTGATAAGCCATGATTAAAAATTATTTCAAAATAGCGTGGAGAAGTCTCTTAAAATACAAGGGATTTTCTTTCATAAATATTTTTGGATTGGCAACTGGTATGGCTTGTAGTTTATTGATCTTTCTTTTTGTAAAGGATGAATTAAGCTATGACCGTTATCATAAAGACTCAGCAAAGATCTACCGGGTAGTAAAGGATTTTATCAACGATGATGGCAGCCGTATTCCTGATGCTACCAGTCCTGCGGCATTAGCTCCTGCAATGCAACGGGAAATTCCTGAAGTGGAAGGCGTGACAAGATTAATGCCCAACTGGGGTGGTAGCTGGCTTGTGGAATATGGTGATAAAAAAATAACAGAACAAAAATTCTGGAGGGCGGATAGTAATTTCTTTGATGTATTTACCTATTCATTTATTAAAGGCAACCCAAAGACTGCTTTGAATGATGTGACCTCTGTTGTAATTACGGAGACTGTGGCAAAGCGTTATTTCGGTAATGAAGATCCAATGGGTAAAACACTTAAGATCTCCTGTTGTGGCGGATCCCTGAAAGTAACAGGTGTAATAAAGGATGTGCCGGCAAATTCACATTTTCATTTTGATCTCCTTTCGTCATTCAGGCAGTTAGGTAATATTGATAATAACTGGGGCCAGTATAATTATTATACATACGCTAAAATAAAAACCGGAACAAACATCGAAACGCTTACAAAAAAGATACAGGAAACCTATAAGCGTAACCAGGATGAAAATTACAGTGTTTTTTATGTACAGCAGTTGACAGACATACATTTAACCTCACACCTGAAATGGGAACTGGAACCAAACGGAGACAGGTTATATGTTTATGTATTTGCTATTATAGGATTATTCATTCTCCTTATTGCTGCAATAAATTATATCAATCTTTCAACAGCAAAATCATCTTTAAGGACAAAAGAAGTTGGCGTAAGAAAGGTTTCAGGAGCGATGAGAAGTTCTCTTGTTAAGCAATTTTTATTTGAATCACTTGTTACTTGTTTTCTTTCTTCTGTATTGGCTATTGTCATTGCGCAGCTGCTTATTCCGGTAGTTAATGATATCACCTTAAAGAAACTGTCTGTGTTTGGCAATCCGCTGACACTCGGATTTATGATCCTCGCTGCTTTGTTTGTTGGACTGGTCGCTGGTCTTTTCCCTGCCCTATATCTTTCTTCATTCAAACCAATACTTGTATTAAAGGGTTTGAAATTAAATGAAGGCGGGGCATTGACCCTTCGAAAGGCCTTAGTGGTTGTTCAGTTCACTATTTCATGTGTCCTGATCATTGGCGCATTGATCATTGCTCAGCAAATGAATTTTATTCAAAATGCAAAACTTGGAGTAGATAAAGAACAGGTAGTCGTAATAAAGAATTCGGGCAGCATGCCTTTATCTGATAGAAATGCCTATTTGAATACTATCAAGCGGCTTCCTGGTGTAAAAAAAGCGGCGTCGGGAAATTTTTCATTAGGGGAAGGGTTTTCTACGACCAGGCTGAGTGTAAAAGGATCAGATCAGGAGATACAATTGAATTTTGCCAATGTAGGGTTCGATTATTTGGATGTTGTAGGTATAGAAATGAAGGAAGGACATGCCTTTTCAGCAAAGTATCCCGCAGATACGATGAACAATGGAATACCAAATGGTCCGCTTGAGCAAAACATCGGTGGTATAGTGATTAATGAAACGGCAGTTAAAGAATTTGGTCTTGGATATCCGGCGGTTGGTAAGCAATTTCTTTGGGGTGATGATGGAGATACTTCTTATTATGTAAGCATAATTGGCGTTACGAAGGATTTCCATTTTACTTCGCTTAAGAATGAGGTCAAACCTTTTGGATTCATCTGTGTGCCCAGGAACGGCTTCAATTTCACGATCAAGTTGTCAGCAGATAATATTAAATCAACACTTAGCCAGTTAGAAAGAGAGTGGAAGAATTTCCGGGCAAAAAGGGATTTTGAATATGTATTTCTTGATGACACTTTTTCAAAACTCTATGCATCGGAGGGGCGCTTTCAAAAATTATTTATCAGTCTTGTGATATTGGGAATCCTGATCGCTTGTCTTGGATTGCTTGGGCTTGCCACATTTTCTGCACAACAGCGGGTAAAAGAAATAGGTGTTCGCAAAGTGTTAGGTGCGTCGGTGCCGCATGTTGTTGCACTTCTGTCAAAAGATTTCTTAAAGCTTGTGCTTATTGCTTTGGTATTGGCAACTCCTATTGCATGGTATCTGATGAATGAGTGGTTAAAGGATTTTGCATACCGGGTAAATATTGAGTGGTGGATTTTTTTAGTGGCAGCCATCATTGCTGTCATTATCGCCTTTATAACCATCAGTACCCAGGCGATCAAAGCCGCTATCAGCAACCCGGTAAAATCATTACGAACAGAATGAAAATTAAAAAGTATTGCCATGATAAAGAATTTTTTTCTTGTAGCGTATAGAAACCTTGTGAAGAATAAGGCTACTTCTATCCTGAATATTTCAGGGCTTGCAATTGGTATCGTTGTCTGTCTTGTGATCGGAGTATGGCTGCAACGTGAATTGAGTTTCGATAATTTTCATCCAAACGGAAATAAGATTTTTCGTATTTCAAATACTTTCAAAAGTGAAAGCGAATCATTTTCACAGGGGCCGAGCGGGGTTGCCTTTGGCGCACACTTAACTAAAGAACTCCCGGAGGTGCAGTCTGCATGTAGGGTGTTTGGGGAGTCGTTCAAGGTTAAAAGCGGAGATAATTTATTTATCGAATCAAATGGAAGAATCGTTGATAGCAATTTTTTCAAATTTTTCGGGTTCAAACTTTTAAAAGGCGAGCCTGAACAAGTACTGAGTTCATTGGATAAAATGGTGATCACAGAAAGGCTTGCAGTAAGGTATTTTGGTTCTGTAAGCGCCGCCATTGGAAAAACAGTCGAGATTGACGGAGAGTTTCCAAAAACAATTACGGGCATTGCAGCCAATGTACCTCCGAATTCCCAAATACAGTTCGATCTGCTGATCCCTTATGCGCATTTAAAAAGCCAGATGAAGACCAAATATAATTTTGATCCGGATAGTTTATGGTCAGGCGGATGGCCCTTTGTTTATGTACAGCTGAATAATCCTGAAAAATGGAGGCAGACCGAAGATCAAATAAATGTAGTTGCAAAAAAGCACGCCGAAAAGGAATGGAAGCAGAACAAAATGTCGTACACCTACCATTTACAACCGATCCGGGATATTCATTTAAAATCCAAATTGCGGTACGACGCTCCAAATAACGGAAGCCTTGCCAGAGTAAAAATCTTTTCCATTGTTGGAATAATTGTCCTGCTCCTAGCCTGCATCAATTATATTAATCTTACAACAGCCGGCGCAATTAAAAGAGCAAGGGAAACGTCGGTAAGAAAGGTTGTCGGAGCTTCAAAGCTTCAATTGATACGGCAATTCTTCCTTGAGACATTCTTAATATGTACAATAGCAGTGTTAATTGGTATTTTGATACTGAAATTAATATTGCCCGCATTTTCAACATGGATCGGCGCGCCCTATGATTTCTCGTTCACCATAGTAAATAGTTTAATTATCACAGGCTTTGTCATTTTTATATCCGCGATAGCCGGTATATATCCTGCTGCGGTTTTATCTTCCTTTAATCCTGCTGTATCATTAAAAGGAAGCTTTTTACAAAGCACCAGGGGAAATTTTATCCGTAAAGGGCTTGTTGTTTTCCAATTTACTATCACTATCGGGTTGGTCGCATCTATTCTTATTATCAGCAAACAAATGAGTTTTATAAAAAACAGGTCATTGGGCTTTGATGGGAATGCCGTGATAGAAGTAAGATTTTTTGGCGAACAAAGTGTAATCGACCAATATGTTTCATTGCGAAACCAATTATTGCAAAGTCCATATATATTAAATGTAAGCAAGCATAATCAGAATGTTGTTGGAGGTCTTGGCAATGGATGGACAACTACTGAAAATTTGAAAGGAGATGAAATATCCAGCAGTCTTTATAACATTGGAGTGGATACTACTTTTTTTGATACGTATGGCATGAGGCTCGCAGCCGGACGATTTTTTTCTAAGAATTTCCCTACTGATACGGCAAAGGCGGTACTTGTAAATGAGGCAGCAGTTAGAACATTTGGCTGGGAAAAAGCAGAGAATGCTATCGGGAAACGTTTCGGCAAGGGTGACGATGCCAGATCTGTCATTGGTGTTGTCAAGGATTTCAATTTTGAAAGTCTGCATAAACCTGTAGAAGCTCTATTGATTTATTATGCCCAGGGGGGTAACCGGCTTTCATTAAAGATAGACTCACGGCATACTGACGAAGCGGTTAATCACCTTCAAAAAACATGGATGTCTTCAGTCCCGGATATACCGTTAGAATTTGCCTTTGTTGATGAAAGCATAGCAAAGCAATATGGTAATGAACAAAAGATGCAGGGCATCTTTTATGGTTTTGCGGGTCTTTCCTTGTTGATCGCTTGCCTGGGCCTTTTTGGATTATCAATTTTTGTGGTAGAAAGAAAAGTAAAGGAGATAGGTATTCGAAAAGTACTTGGGGCAAGCATTCCGGGCATTGTTGGCCTGCTTTCAACCGATTTTTTAAAACTGGTATTGATCGCAGCAGTCATTGCTTCTCCTTTTGCCTGGTATTTCATGCATGAATGGTTACAGGATTTTGCATACCGGATAAATATTGGTTGGTGGGTATTTGCAGTCGCGGGCATTACTGCTTTACTCATTGCATTGATAACAATAAGTTTCAGGGCGGTAAAAGCTGCATTAGCTAACCCTGTAAAATCATTAAGAACAGAATAAAAATCAATTATGATAACTAAGAATATTTCAATTATAATTCGCCGGTTTACCCGGCAAAAGCTTACTACGGCTTTACATATTGTTGGATTGACATTAGGTATTACTGTTTGTCTACTTATTGGGCTATTTGTGAAATATGAATTAAGCTTCGACGCTTACGAGAGCAAGGCAGATAGGACTTACCGTTTAACTTCTGTATGGGTAGATTTTGGAAAAAAAGAATTTCATTACTCATCGCCATTTCCTTTAGCCGATCAAATTCGAAAAGATGTTCCCGGGTTAGAATATGTGACAAAAGTTCATCATCCTTTCCAGGCAATCATTGAGATCAATCCGGCTAAACGATTCAAACAGGATCAGGTTATGCTGACGGACCCTGAATTCCTGGATGTATTTGATGTAAAAGTTGTAAAAGGCAATGCACATGAGACATTGAGAAAGCCTTACCAGGCTGTATTGACAGAATCCACAGCAGAGAAGTTCTTTGGAAATGAAGACCCGCTCGGAAAGACATTTATATACAATGATAGTTTCAATGTAACAGTCGGCAGTATCATAAAAGATTTTCCGGGCAACACACATTTGCCTGCTTCGATGTTGCTTTCTTTCTCCGACAATGAAAAATATTTGATGACAAGCACCACCCATTATGGGTCGGTGTCGGGGGGGTCAACTTTTATTGTCTTGCCTAATGGAACTAAACCGGGAGCTGGTCTTAAAGCTGCGCTGAAAAGTATAAACGACAGGTTTATAAATAATCAGCCATGGATGGCAAAAGGTACGCATGTAGAGACTGACATACAACCATTGAGTGATGTACATTTCAATGCTAAGTATGCGGGTGGTGGCGAATGGGTCAAGGCGATCAATACACAATGGCTCTGGTTTTTTGGTGCAGTAGGTTTTGCCGTATTGATATTAGCATGTATCAATTTTATTAATCTGTCTACAGCGCAATCACTTAGCCGTGCAAAAGAAGTTGGTGTTCGTAAATCAATTGGTGCAGGCAGATTTCAATTGATCAGGCAATTTCTAAGCGAAGCATTGATGCTTGTATTATTTGCAGCTATAATAAGTGTGATCATAGCCAAACTTGCATTGCCATATATTAATGAGCTTACCGGCAAACAGATAACTTTTGAGATCTGGCAATCCCCTGTAATAATGATCTCACTATTGACTGGTATTTTTCTCACTGCTTTAATGGCCGGTATTTATCCCGCATGGATCATTACCAGGTTTAATCCAGCTTCGGTTTTGAAGTCGGGCTCTGTAAATACCGGTAGGCAATCACCTTTTCTAAGGAAAGGATTGGTAGTTACCCAATTCAGTATTTCAATCTGTTTGCTAATCGGACTTTTGTTGATCGGCAAACAAATGAATTATCTGCGACACAAGAACCTCGGTTTTGATAAAGATAATATTGTAATGATGCGACTGCCACCAGGAGACAACATTGCAAAAAAAGAGTTGCTTGCAGCAGAATTCAAAACTATTCCCGGTGTAAAAGATTGGTCGTTTTCCTCAAGTCCTCCCAGCGGGGGTGAGAATACACATTGGGGAACGATGATGAGTTTGGTCGGAAGAGAAGATCCGAACCGAAAACAGGTAACTACAATCATGACTGACGATAGGTTTTGTACGATGTACGGGTTGCAATTGAAAGCCGGCAGGTTTTTTACAATTGCAGATACCATTGCAGTTTCAGAAACACTCCCGGAAGGCCAGCGTTTCCCCAGGTCGGTCGTTAATGAAAAACTGGTGAAGGAACTTGGATTTGCTTCGAATGAGGAGGCATTGGGCAAAAGATTTTGGACCGGTTTGAATGGATGGCATGCCGAAATAACCGGGGTGGTTGCAGATTTTAATATCGGCTCTTTACGTGAGGCGATCAAACCTACATTGATTACTCAATACATTCCTTTTGCAGACAAAGTTGGTATTAAAATACAATCAGGAACCGATATACCAACAGTGATAACACAGGCAAATACAAAGTTTAAGAAAATATTTCCCGAAGGAATATTTGAATATAATTTCTTGGATCAGCAACTCGATGCATTGTATAAATCGGAAATGAGGCTATTCAGTCTTTTTAAAATATTTTCTGTGTTGACCATGCTGATATCCTGTCTTGGCCTGTGGGGATTAATAACTTTTGCCGCGCAACAGCGTGTAAAGGAAATAGGGATCCGGAAAATACTTGGAGCTTCCGTATCTAATCTCGTTTCAATGCTTGCAAAAGATTTTATCTTATTGGTTTGTATTGCGATTGTTATTGCTGTTCCATTGGCATACCTGGGAATTAATAAATGGTTACAGGATTTTGCATTCAGGATAAATATAGGATGGACTGCGTTTGTTATCGGCGGGGCTGCTGCCATTTTGATAGCGCTGATAACAGTAAGCTTCCAGGCCATAAGGGCTGCGATCACTAATCCGGTAAAATCATTAAGAACTGAGTAAATGACATATTAATAACTAAAAAAATGTATTATGAAAAGGATAATGATGCTGCTAATCGCCATTTTCTTTATCAACTCTTTGTTTGCTCAGGGGGGTGGCAATGTGGACAGGGCTAAAATTAAAACCACCATTGAGAACCTGAACAGGGAAATGGAGAAAGTCTTTAATGCTAATGATATGACCGCCACGGCTGCTTTCTATAGTGATGATGCGGAAATAAGCGGATCTAATTATGTGGTGACCGGAAGAAAGAATCTGGACAATTACTGGCTATCTCTTAAAGACAAGGGGCGCGGATGGAAACTAACTGTAATAGAAATAGGCGGAACGGATGACTATATCTATCAATTGGGGAATTCGGATCTGACTTATCTCGTCAATGGAAAAGAAACAAAATCCGTCACCAATTTTGTCCTGATCTGGAAGAAGCAAAAAGATAATAGCTATAAAATATTCAAGGATTATTTGACCGATATAGAATTCAGTAAGCCGAAAAAATAATGCATCAAAAGTTTATGGACGGTATAAAATAAAAGCCATGATAAAAAATTATTTCAAAACCGCGTGGAGAAATCTTTGGAAGAATAAAACCTTTTCAGCAATCAACATCTTTGGCTTATCCGTTGGCGTTGCAGCTTTCTTATTAATAATAAATTACCTGCGGTTCGAATATAGCTATGATGATGCACATGTAAAAAAAGACCGGATATTTCGTGTGCCGATGATGACGAAAGAAAAAGGCGGCAAAGAACAAACTTTTGCATTCACTTATCCTGCCGTGGCGCCTGCGCTAAAGAAAGATTTTCCTGAAATTGAAGACGCGGCACGTTTCCGCAGGCAAGGCGGAGTTGTAACTTACAAGGATCAGAAAATTGTCGAACCGGGGACATTGTATTATGCAGATGCCGCTTTATTCAATATTTTTTCTTTTCGATTTGTAAAAGGGAATGCATCAACAGCTTTCAGGGAATTAAACAATGCGGTGATCACGGCTGAAACCGCAAAAAAATATTTTGGCAATGAAGATCCTATTAATAAGCCGCTGCATTTTCGCAACGAAGATTATATTGTCAAAGCAGTGTTGGAAGATGTGCCTGAGAATTCACATATCCGCTTTAATATTCTTCTCAATTATGAAAAATATATACAACTAACCCAAGGAGCGGCAACTACCAGCTGGGGCTGGTCAGACTTTTATACTTATGTTTTATTAAAACCTGGTACAAATGCAAAAGCATTGGAGGCAAAATTCCCCGCATTTGCAGAACGCTACATGGGGTCCGACATGAAGGAAAGAGATTATGAAAACTTTTTTTACCTGCAACCATTAAAGGACATTCACCTGAAATCAAAGTATGATTATGAAATGGCGGGCAATGGAAATCTTTCTTACTTAAAATATTTAGGTATCGCGGCGTTATTTATTTTGTTTATTGCATGGATCAATTATGTAAACTTATCAACGGCACATTCTCTTGACCGTTCGAAGGAAGTTGGTATAAGAAAAGTAGTTGGTGCCGGAAAATTTCAACTTATCAGGCAGTTCCTCACTGAATCACTTTTTATCAATGTCTTTGCCATTGCTATCGGTATTCTTATTTTTAAGTTGACACTTTCATCATTTTCTTCTCTGGTTGAAAAGGACATTAATTATCTCAACGTTACGGACTGGAGATTTTGGTTGTTTATTATTACTGTTTTCTTATTGGGTACTTTACTTGCTGCATTTTATCCGGCTTTTGTTCTGTCTTCTTTTCAACCGATATATTCCATTAAAACATCACAAGGAGCCTCAGGGCTAAAAGGAGGCAGGAGCTTTTTAAGAAAATCATTGGTGGTATTGCAATTTATTGCGGCGATAGTGCTGATCGCCGGGGCTATCGGTTTTTATCGCCAGTTGAATTATATGCAAACCCGCAGCCTGGGTATAAATATAAACCAAACACTGGTAGTCCAACAAACTGCCAATACTGATAGTTCGAGCATTCCTTCATTCAATGGATTCATCAATGACATGAAAGCGAATCCAGCGATCCAATCAGTCACTGCGTCAACATCTGTACCTGGAGCTGAAGTGGGAGGATCTTCAAGTTATTATTTAAAGAATTCATTGGCGGGTAAGCGTTGCAGAAACCTTGGAGTCGATAAGGATTTTATTCCCAATTATGGATTAAAGGTGATTGCAGGCCGAAACTTTACAAACGATTATCCGGCAGCTGATACCAATGTCATGGTAAATATCATACTAAACGAAACTGCTGCAAAGATCTTTGGATTTAACAACCCGCCGGATGTAGTTGGCCAATATATTGATGGATCCGGATTTCACTGTAAAGTAATTGGTGTGGTAAAAGATTATCACCAGGAATCGTTGCAGAATAGTTTTGATCCTATCGTTTTTTATCCCGAGGAAGAAAGAGGCTTTGGAAATTTTTCTTTGAAGTTCAATACAACAAATCTCCCTGCTCTTATGGATTTTGTAAAACAAAAATGGAACAGCTACTATCCGCAGAGTCCTTTCCGCTTTTTCTTTTTAGATGAACAATTCAATGCACAATATAAGAGCGACAGGCTTTTTGCCACTGTGCTCTGGTTATTTACGGCAATAGCAATATGCATCGCCTGTCTCGGATTGTTCGGATTATCCCTTTTCACCATTGCAAAAAGAAATAAAGAGATCAGTATACGGAAAGTTTTGGGTGCGACATTATTCCAGATTTCCAGTCTCATAACCAGGGATTATTTAAAACTGGTGTTGTTAGCGGGAGTTATTGCATTACCTGTGGCATATATTCTTGTCAACAACTGGCTAAAGGATTATGCTTTTCATATCAATATCGGTGTATGGTTTTTCTTTTTGCCGGTGATCATGATCGTGCTGATCGCATTGTTAACCGTTATGTATCAGTCATTGAAGGCAGCGTTAAGAAACCCCGTAAAAAATTTAAGAAGCGAATAAAAACACAGCTATGATAAAGAATTATTTAAAAGTCGCCATGCGGTATCTTTTGAGAAACAAAGGATATACGGCAATTAATATTCTCGGTCTTGCCATTGGTATTACCTGCTGCATACTCATTATGCTATTTGTTCGCAGTGAATTCAGTTATGATAAATTTCATAGCAAATCAGACAGGATATACAGGGCCTGGGTAGTGGAGCATTACGAGGAGCAGGACGATATTATTGATATTACTACTCCACTTCCTCTTGCCGGAGCTTTACAGGGAAGTTTTGGTGAAATAGAATCTACCTGTCGCGTTCAGAATTTGAACAGCCTTGTTAAAACAGGCGGACAATCTTTCAATGAAGATATCAGGATGGTTGATTCAACCTTTTTTAGGGTATTTGATTTTGCACTTTTAAAAGGCGACAGGGAAAATCCATTTCCAACAAGCAACTCAATACTCCTAACTGAAAACATAGCTAAAAAATATTTTGGAAAGGAAAATGCCATTGGAAAAAATATAGAATTACAGCTTGCCAATGAAAAAGTTTTGTTTTCTGTATCGGGAATAGTAAGAGCTGCTCCTGAGGAATCAAGCATCAAATTCAACGCACTTATTCCTTTTTCAAATGCAAAATACATTTTCAGTGCAAGAGCAATGAAAGCATGGTTCAGTATAAACCCCGAAACCTATGTATTGCTTCGAGAAAATACCGATCCAGCGAAGCTTGAAAAGAAATTTCCTTCCATGGTTAAACAACACCTGGGAGAGGATTACAGGGAAGGCGGATATATTGTAAGCCTGCAACCCATTACAAAAATTCATCTTGATAACAGCTTGCCTGCAGGTATCGAGCCTATCAGTAATCCAAAATATTCTTATATACTTTTAACGATTGGCATCCTGATTCTTCTTGTTGCCTGCATCAATTTTATTACACTTTCCGTTGGCAGGTCTGCAACAAGAGCCATGGAAGTGGGCGTCCGAAAAGTGCTGGGAGCTGAGCGCAAACAGCTCATCAGGCAGTTTTGGGGAGAAGCGATATTACTCACATTCATATCTGTCATTATAGGGATTGGCTTGACAATGCTGCTTGCTCAGCCATTCAATCAAATAATAAACCGTCAGCTCAGCGTCCAATTCGATCTTACGTTCATTGGTTATTGTATTCTTATTATTGTGACGATCGGTTTGATCGCAGGCATTTATCCTGCCATTATTCTTTCCGGCTTCAGACCCGTCGAAGTGCTGAAAGGCAAACTAAAACTTGGGAGTAAAACCGGGTTGTTTCGCAAAAGTCTTATCACTGGTCAGTTCGTTACCTCAATCGCAATGATCGTTTGCACAATTGTGATTGGTGGTCAATTAGATTATTTACAGAATAAAGATCTCGGGTATCAAAAAGAGCAGGTTATTATAGTTCCTACTAATAAACCAAGGCTAAGGGGAATGGAATTGGCTGAATTGTATCGAAACGAATTATTAAAGCAACCACAGGTAGCGGGAGCTTCGGTATCACTTATGAGTTTTGCAGAAACACCATGGGTAAATGTTGGATATAGTGATGATAAGAATGTATACCGGAATTTTCAATTCAATGCTATTGATCCTTACTTTTTAAAAACAATGGGAATTCAAATCGCTGAGGGCAGAGATTTTTCTGCAGATAATCCTGCTGATTATACATCATCAATGATCGTGAACGAGGCTTTGGTTAAACAATTTGGATGGAAGAGCGGAGTAGGACAAAAGTTGCCGGGACGAATAGAGCAGCAAATTGTTGGCGTTGTAAAAGATTTTAATTATCAATCATTGCACACAAGGGTTGAGCCATTGGCTATGGTTGTAAAGCCAGATACTTTTTTCCGTCGCATTAATGATATAAGTTTTAATGCGCCACTTCAACCAAGAATTTCTGTACGATTAAAGGCCGGTAATTTAAGTGCTAATCTCGCTACTATAAAACAAGTTTGGAAAAATGTGGCGCCTGACCAGGAATTTGAATACCGTTTTCTTGATGAAACCGTTGCTGCTCAATACCGGCAGGAACAACGTACAGCGACTATTGTAAAGATTGCATCGGCGCTTTCCATCTTTATTGCATGTATGGGATTATTTGGCCTGGCCACACTTACTGTGGTAAGAAGGACCAGAGAAATTGGAATTCGAAAAGTATTAGGAGCAAGTGTAGGCAGTGTTGTAAGATTATTGTCAAAAGAATTTCTTGTGTTGGTGATCATCGCGGCACTGATCGCTTTTCCTCTTGGCTGGTGGGCAATGAATAAATGGTTGGAAGATTTTGCCTACAGAATTCATATTGAATGGTGGGTTTTCCCTGTCGCAGGAATTGCAGCTTTGCTTATTGCATTGCTAACCGTGAGTTTCCAGGCAATCAAAGCTGCGCTTGCTAACCCTGTGAAAAGTTTGAGAACAGAATAAAACCCCCAAAGCGTTCTAAAAGGGGCTTAGGTTTGAGTAACCCTGTTCAGCTATAGTTCTTTAATTCAACATTACTCAACTGATGAGCATTTATTCAAAGCTAATCAGAATTTCTAAACACATCCGCCATAGGCGGAAGGCAGGAGGGTTTATGATCAAAAATCATCTCAAGGTTGCATGGCGTAATCTAATAAGGGATCGTCAATTTACTTTTCTTAACATAGTAGGCCTTTCTATAGGATTGGCTTGTACATTGTTTATTTTTTTGTGGGTGAATGATGAAAGGCATGTTGATAAATTTCATGAAAATGATAGCCGTCTTTTCCAGGTAATGGAAAAGGAACAGCAGAATAACGGCATTACTGTAAGCCATCGTACTTCAGGGCCCGTTGCAGAAGCGCTAAAACAAGAAATGCCGGAGGTAGAAAATGCAACGGCTGTTATGCATTATTCATGGTTTCCAAAATTCATGGTATCCGCCGATCGAAGTAAAAAAATAAAAGCGGTAGGTCAATTTGCCGATAAAGAATTTTTCAATGTTTTTTCTTATGATATTATACAAGGTGACAAAAACGCTGTATTAGCTGATAAACGAGCGGTTGTAATATCAGATGAGCTGGCTTTAAAATTATTCAACAGCACGCAAAACATAATCGGTAAGACGCTGGAATGGGAGTTAAGTAGTTTTAAAGCACTTGTAAATATTTCAGGGGTTTTCAGAAAAATGCCTGCCAATTCTTCCGAGCAATTTGATTTTGTGTTGTCATTTGAAACATTTAAAGAAATATCTCCACCAGTACTCGAATGGGGTAACAACGGTACTAATACCTACGTTGTTCTTAAAAAAGGCACAGACGTAAAGCAATTCAATAATAAGATTGCGGGATTTATTAAAACAAAAAAGCCGGAAACAGGAAGAAGTATATTTCTGGCATCTTTTTCAGGTAATTATTTGTATGGAAAATATGAGAATGGAATACAGTCGGGCGGAAGGATCGAATACGTCCATCTCTTTACGATAGTTGCCATTATCATTCTTATTATAGCTTGTATCAACTTCATGAATCTTTCAACAGCAAAAGCTTCGCGAAGACTAAAAGAAGTGGGAATTAAGAAAGTAGTTGGAGCAGGAAGATCTACCCTTATTTTTCAATACCTGGGAGAATCCGTACTGATGGTTTTTTTCTCATTAATTATTTCCATCGTAATGGTTGCGCTGCTCCTTCCTCAATTTAGTATCATCACATCAAAACACATTGCTTTAAACTGGAATCCGGGTTTTGCACTAACTATTCTGGGGATTGCTATTCTTACAGGACTGCTGGCTGGCAGCTATCCTGCATTATATCTATCCGGCTTCAAACCAGTGGCAATCTTAAAAGGAAAATTGAAAACTTCAATAGGTGAATTATGGATACGAAAAGGATTGGTCATCTCTCAGTTTTCTTTATCAGTTGTTTTTATTATATCAGTTGTTATTATTTATAACCAGCTAAAATTAATTCAAACAAAAAACCTGGGTTATAATAAAGACAACACCCTTTATTTTACAAAAGAAGGAGGTATACAGGAAAATACAGCAACATTTCTTTCTGAGTTAAAGAATATCCCGGGTATTCTGAATGCTTCTGCAACAGATCATCGTTTTGACGGAGGTTTTAATACAACAGGAGGTGTCGAATGGCCTGGCAAAACACCTGACAAGGAAATCCCATTTGAAATAGTACATGCAGATTATGACATGATCGAAATGATGAGTATCAAAATCAAACTAGGCCGGAGCTTTTCAAAAATTTTTGGTGCTGATAGTTCAAAGATCATTTTCAATGAAGCTGCAATTGATATGATGGGACTTAAAGACCCGGTAGGTAAGGTCATTAATCTTTGGGGAACTGACCGGGAGATAATTGGTGTGGTCAACAATTTTCACTTTGAATCCTTACATAAAAATGTGAAGCCACTGTTCATTCTATTAGAGCCTAAAAATGCCCATTACATAATTGCGAAAATTAATGGAGGTCCCGAAAAAGCAACTTTAGATAAGGTAAAAGATCTTTATAATAAATACAATCCTGGGGTTGTTTTTGATTATAAATTCCTTGATGAAGATTACCAGGCTTTATACGCATCTGAGCAAAGAGTAGCTGTGTTGTCACGGTACTTTGCAGGCCTTGCAATTATAATTTCTTGTTTAGGACTTTTTGGGCTTGCTGCATTTACTGCCCAAAAAAGACAAAAAGAAATTGGCATACGAAAAGTGGTTGGCGCTTCTGTCGGCAATATCGCTGTGATGTTATCAAAAGATTTCGTGAAACTCGTTCTAATTTCTGTATTGGTTGCATTTCCTGTGGCCTGGTGGGCAATGAATCAATGGCTTGAAAATTTTGCTTATCGTATAAATATTGGATGGTGGGCATTTGTTGCAGCTGGCATTGCTGCTTTACTCATCGCATTGCTAACTGTGAGCTTCCAGGCGATAAAAGCGGCACTTGCAAACCCTGTGAATTCATTGAGAACAGAATGAATAATAAGTGATGAGTAATGAGTTCAGGTTACTCATTATTCATCACTGATCACTCATAATAAAACGACAGACATGTTTAAGAACTATTTCAAAACCGCATTCAGAAGTTTAACCCGCAACAGGAATTACACTATTATCAACATCGCCGGATTGGCTGTTGGTATTGCCATTTGTATGATGATCTTTATCATTATACAGTTTCAAACAAGCTTCGATAATTTTCACTCAAATAAAGATCGCATCTATCGTGTGTTAACTGAATATCATCATGCTGAGGCAGCAACTATTGCTTATGGGAAAGACGTTCCTTTTCCAATGCCCACAGGATTAAAAACGGCTTTTCCCCAAATAGAACAAGTAGCTCCGATTTTTGCAAGCCACGATGATCAATTGCTGATAACTGACGATAACGGAACAACGGTAAGGACATTTAAAGAAGGCAAAGGTGTATTTTTTACAGAGCCTTCATTCTTTAAAATGTTTGACTACCCTATGCTCGCCGGTTCGTATGAATCATTAAAAGAACCAAACAATGTATTGCTCACAAAAGCGATAGCGGAAAAATATTTCGGTGACTGGAAAACAGCAATAGGCAAAATCGTTACGCTGGAAGTTGGCGGCTATATGTTCGAGCACGGCAAAGAAATATTGAAAGTGTCAGGTATTCTTGCTGACATGCCTGCAAATACAGATTTTCAACTAAAGGTTGTTGTGGCTTATGGAACTGGTTTTACCGGCAGTCTTATGGCAACATCCACGGATTGGGAGGATAGAACGAATGCAGGTTTTGGTTGCTATATTATGTTGCCACCGAATACTTCTGTTGATAATTTTAATCAGCAGTTAAGCGCATATTCTTTAAAGGTTCAATCTGCTGAAAACAAGGATAGTTATATTATTCAGCCGTTGCCCGCTGTTCATTACGATACACAAACCGGTAATTACAGTAACAAAACAATCAGTCAGGAACTGCTCAATGTATTGTGGCTGATTGCAGCATTCATTTTGTTAATCGCCTGCGTAAATTTTATCAACCTCTCCACTGCACAAGCTGTTAATCGTGCAAAGGAGGTTGGTGTAAGAAAAGTCCTGGGGAGTAATAAATCTCAATTGCAAATCCAATTCCTCATCGAAACATTTTTGATCGTTACAAGCGCTGTAATACTCGCAGCAATTATTACGATTCTTGCACTGCCTTATGTAAATCAACTCTTAGAACTTTCGCTTTCATTCAACATACCAAGCAATCCTGCTATTGTTTTATTTCTTTTGATTATAACAATTGTTGTAACGGCACTCGCCGGTTTTTATCCTTCTATTGTTTTATCACGCTTCAATCCCGTTAATGCTTTAAAGAGTAAACTCACGGTAAATGTTGCAAAGGGAATGTCATTAAGAAGAGGACTGGTAGTGTTTCAATTCATTATTGCACAGGCACTGATCATCGGAACACTCATCATTGTACAGCAAATGAAATATTTTATGGATCAGCCGCTAGGCTTCGAGAAAGATGCAATAATAAATGTTCCTTTCCGTGTTGATAGTCTTCGGATCAGCAGGCTGGATCATTTGCAGAACAAATTATTGCAGGTAAATGGTGTGCAGGCAGTAAGCTTCAGTTCCAACACCCCGGTTGAAGATGGTAATGATACATGGAGCACATTCAAATTTGATAATGCAATAAAAGAAGCTGATTTTAAAGCTATTACCAAATTCGCCGACAACGGATATGTGTCTGCGTACAAGTTGCCTTTAATAGCCGGAAGAAATTTGCAACCTTCTGATAGAACAAGAGAATTTTTAGTGAATGAATCGTTCGTGAGAAGTTTGGGACTTAAAAAACCGGAAGATATACTGAACAAAGAAATAAGCATGTGGGGTGATCGAATAAAATGTCCTGTTGTTGGCGTGCTGAAAGATTTTAATGACAGATCTTTTCGCCATGATCTTGCACCATTGCTTATTACCACCAACATCACCATGTACAGCCAGGCTGGTATAAAACTTGAAACGAAAAACATGTCTTCTACACTGCAATCTGTTAAATCAATATGGGAGCAAACATTTCCAAATTTTGTTTATGAATACAAGTTTCTTGATGATAAAATTGAGAGTTTTTACAAACAGGAAAATCAGTTGTCGAGCCTTTATAAAATTTTTGCAGTAATCGCGATCTTCCTTAGCTGTCTTGGGTTGTATGGATTGGTTTCATTCATGGCTGTACAAAGAGTAAAGGAAGTGGGCGTTCGGAAAGTGCTTGGAGCCTCCGTTAGCAATGTGATATATCTTTTTTCAAAAGAGTTCATCATCCTTGTCTTAATCGGGTTTGTAATTGCATCACCTATTGCCTGGTATTTTATGGATAAATGGTTACAGGATTATGTATACCGTATCACTATAAGTTGGTGGATTTTCCTGGCGGGGGGTGTTTCAGCAATTATCATTGCATTAGTAACTGTTAGTTTCCAGGCAATCAAAGCAGCACTTGCTAATCCTGTGAAATCGTTGAGAACGGAGTAATTAATAATTATTAATTATTGATTATTAGAACAAACATTATGATCAAAAATTATATTAAGACAGCTTTTCGCAACTTAATGCGCAACAGAAGTTTTGCAGTTATTAATGTGTTGGGTCTTGCTGTGGGGATAGCTGCCAGCCTGCTCATTTTTCTCGTCATAAGATTTGAAACTAGTTATGACAAGTTCCATTCAAAGCAGGATCAAATTTACCGGGTAGTTAGTGTTTTTCACACGCAGGATGGGTCTTCATATTCTGCTGGCACACCATTTCCGGTGGGGCCTGCACTTCGTTTAGATTTTCCACAGATAAAAGAAGTCGCTAATACTTTCCGAAGGGGGACACAGCAAATCACAATTGAAGAGGGTGCGCAACAGAAAAAATTTCAATCAGATGTATATTATATAGAGCCTGAGTTTTTTCGGATGTTCAATTTTGAATGGCTTTCAGGTGATCCCAGAGCTTCTTTGTCTCAACCCGCGAATGCAGTTTTAACAAAAGAGATCGCAGAGAAATATTTTGGCACATGGCAATCTGCAATTGGCAAAACAATCAAATACAATAATGATAACGCGCAAGTTTATAAAGTGTCAGGTATTTTAAAGAATGTTCCGCCCAATACAGATTTCCCTCTTGGAATTGTAGTCTCTTATTCAACTCTAAAAGGTACAAGCATTGGAAGGAATATGGAAGATTGGGTAAGTACGTTCGGCGCTGCATACACATTTGTTGTTTTACCTGATAACTATTCATCCGCACAGTTCAATAAGGATCTTGCCACATTTGCCAAAAAGCATCGGCCCGTGGAATATTCTAAAGATTCTTATATGGCACAACCTTTAAGGACCATTCATTCCGATGAGCGCTTTGGTAGTTATGGGGATCATTTTTTCAGTGATTCATTGGTAACTGTATTAAAACTTATTGGTCTCTTCCTCATATTGATCGCTTGTGTAAATTTTGTAAACCTTGCCACTGCGCAAGCCGTTAATCGTTCCAAAGAGGTTGGTGTTCGGAAAGTTCTTGGCAGCAATCGTGGACAATTAGCTGCGCAGTTCTTAAGTGAAACATCGATCATTGTTGTTTTTGCGCTGGTAATATCTGTTGCCATATCATATTTAGTATTGCCATCTTTAAATGAACTTTTAAATACAAGGATGACTCTTGATTTTTCCAATCCATCCATCATCCTGTTCCTTCCAGCTGTTCTGATCGGAGTTAGTTTTTTATCCGGTATCTATCCCGCAATCGTAATATCTGGTTTCAATCCCATCACTGCATTAAAAAATAAAATTTCATCAAGAATGGCCGGTGGTATCTCTTTAAGAAGGGTGTTGGTAATATTACAATTTGCCATTGCACATGTAATGATCATTGGGACACTGATCGCCATGAGCCAGATGAATTTTTTCAGGAATGCAACCCTGGGATTTGATCAGTCTGCGATCCTTAATGTTAACATACCGCAAGATAGCATCAGCAAAACAAAGATGGGCTATTTACAAAATGAGCTTTCAAAAAACCAGGATAT
>JAICGN010000081.1 GCA_025923075.1 Chitinophagaceae bacterium | reverse complement strand
CAACAGTGCATTAGGACCGCAATACTCATATGATACATCAATTGTAAGGGATCATCCAATTACAAATTCTTACTGGCAATACCTATGGGTAAATGCAAGAATAGATCCCTTCACAAATTTTTTACAGGACTCTCCTATCACATTGGTGTTCTGTTTTGGCAATATGCTGATTGGTTTTTGGATGGCGAAGGCCGGTTTTTTTCAGCAACCGGATAAATTTAAACGGTCGGGAAAAAAATTAATAATAATAGGCGGGCCGATAGGTGTATCAGCAAGTTATATATTTTGGTTAGTTACAAGCGGCAAGCTGGAACTAACTCCGGCGCTGCTCTGGTTACCTTTTCTAATAGTCGCGGGTATGGTTTTACAAAGCCTGTTTTATATTTCCGCATTTGTAAGTTTATTTCAATCACCTCGGTGTAAAAAAGTTTTATCGGTCTTTATCCCTGTTGGTAAGATGTCTCTCACCAATTACCTGTTTCAAACCATATTTTACCTGCTGGTATTTTTTCATTGGACGCATGGTATGCAATTATTTGGGGAAATAAACATGACAGAAACTTATCTTATTGCTTTTCTCTTTTTCGGAATCCAGGTTGTTTTTAGTAAAACCTGGCTAAAATATCATGACCAGGGGCCAGTCGAAGCTATTTGGAAAAACTTATCCTATAAATTTTCAAAAAAATTAAATTATCAATTATGAAACTAAAGTTTTTTATCGCAGTCATTTTCGTTTTGACTTCTAAAACCATTTTCAGTCAATGGGAAACTGGTGCCGGATTGGGTATCAGCCTCCCAATAACCGGCTATGGCGAAGTACTAAAAACAGGATGGCTGATAAATGCAGATGGTCGTTATCGATTTAAAAAGGGAAAATTTGCTGTTGGTATGAAAGCACAATATGTACGATTGCAGAATGATAAGAACCCGGCGGATCAATTTCAGAATGCAAGAATGACAATTGCTCCTTTGATTCTTACTGCGGAATATTCTTCAATACAAGGAAGTCTTCAGCCCTATATCACAGGAGGATTAGGCATTACGTTCTTTAATCTTAATTATGATACTTCCCCTACCACCGGCGAATCTGTAAACAATGTAAGTTTTACAATGATGCCATTAGTGGGACTCAGGTATGCCGCTTCAAAAAACATTTATCCTTTCATTGAATCAGGTTTTGTGTTGCTGGCAGATGGTCCTCCTATTGGTTTTCCTAAAGCAGAAAAAATGACTGGGTATGATAATATTACAGCCGGAGTTTGTTATAGGTTTAAATGAGTAATGGGCCAATTTGCTTATGTGCTAATAAATAGTTTAAGTAAAGGTTTTGAATTTGCACATTGGCTAATTCAGTCTTTTGATCTTTATACTCCTAAAGCTTACTTCATTTCCATGATCCTGTAGGAGAATATGACCTTGGGTTGCTTCACCGAAGTTTTGCCACACTTTATATTTACTGATAGCAACAAGGTCACGGTATGCTTGTGAACGTCTTTCGTATTCTAACACTTTTACGCCATTCAGGTAATGTTCAACATGATTGTTTGGATAAACAATGATTCGGCCCGTATTCCAACTACCTGGCTGTTTAATAAACCGGGATTGTTTATTCGCTTTGATAAGATCATAAAGCGACGCAAGTGTCCGGTTCCCGTTCAATCCCATTTTTGCATCGGGATGCAGCGTATCATCGAGTAATTGATATTCCAGGCCGATCGCCGAACCGGGGTTGTTTTCAGTAAGTGTAACAAAATATTTTACACCACTATTTGCGCCGGGAGTAAGTTTAAACTCAAATGAAAGATCAAAAGCGCTAAACTGCTCTTTGGTTACGATATCGCCACCATTCGTTGATTCACCGCCTGCAGATGCCAATACTTTTATTACTCCATCTTTTATCTCCCACCCTTTTTCTGGAAAAGTTCTTTTATACGCTCCCTTCCATCCTTCACTGCTTCTTCCATCAAATAATAATTTCCAGCCATCCTGAACTTCATATCCGTTCAGAGAATTCGGTAGTAAATTGGCAACATAAATTCCTTTTGGAAAAGTTGTGGGAGAAACATTTCCCGCTTTGATCCTGATATTTTTCCAGTACAGTTTTATTCCCTTCAGTTCGGCGCGGTTAATAGAATGGACCTGTAACGCAAGCAGCCCTTCATTCTTTTTTATAGTATCAATTAAATAGGCCGTTGCCACTCCATCAAGCCAGGTTTTGACAGTATTACCCGTACATTCAATTTTTATTTTATGATAAACATTTGGCGTAAAATATGTCTGGGCTTTTGCATTTAACGAAACCGGGTAAAGCCAGTCCCTTCTCCCCTCATCATAAATACCCCCACTCCACTTACGTAGTGAAGGATCAAGTTCATATTGATAGCCGAACACTCTGCCATTTCCTCCATTCCATGCCGAATCGAAATTGCTTTTAAATTGAATACCTGAGTTTGTATTTGTATCGCTCAGCATTGCTTCCAGTTCTAAAATAAAATCCCCGGTAAATTTTTTATCGGATACAAGAAATGAATTTGGTGAATTCATAACTGTAGTGCCAACAATAGCGCCATCCTCCACTTTATATTCAGCCTTTCCTGCCACGAGCTTCCAGCCCTTAAGTGATTTGCCATCAAATAATGATTGCCAGTCTTGAGAAAAAATTGTTGAAGAAATAAAGAAAGAAAAAACTATTAGTCGTGTTTTCATGAAATTTGTCTTATAGAGGTTAAACAAAGTAATGAAAAAAACGATCATTGGGTGGCTCTAGAATGAAATGCAATATCTTGAATTTGTTTACCCTGATTTCCCCTGCCTGAATTGCCCTGCCTGAATTGGCCTGCCCTTTAGGGCAGGGGCTATAATTAATCTATCTGAACTCCACCCTAAAGGGCGGAGCAACGCAACCCGATATCTCACAACGTTTTTAGGTATTCAATCACAGCTTTTCGTTCTTCAGCAGTAAGTTTATCACCAAAGTAATGACCATAATTTCCATAGCCGGGTAAGGTAGTGTTGTAAATTATCCTCTCGGTTGGCTGAGCATGGACTGAAAATTTCCAACCAGGGTTTTCATAATCATATTCGGGGGTTTCAAAACTTCTTGACCAGTATTTTGGCCGAATAGTACTGTTAAGCACCGCTTCCAATGTGGGTACCGAAGCATTGTGGAAATAAGGGGCCGTTACCCAAACTCCGTCCAGTGGTGGAGCAAGATATCCTTTGAAAGGGACCAGCTTCCCGGGGTGATCACCACTGCTGAACCAACTCCTATTAAACCAATCTACAAACTCAGGATTTGAATAATTTGAAGCTTGCAATAATGAATCGGTTTGAATAACTGATTGCGGAATTAAAAGATTAGGATATTGTCCATCATTTCCATACGTGCCATGACATTCGGAACAAATATTATTAAAGATTATTCTTCCTCGTTCTGCAAGACCTGCATCAATTGATTTTGGATATGCCGGTGCCTGCAATGAATTAATATAAGCCAGTACATCTGGCATGTGACTATCTACTTCTGCTGATTCCAACGTATCGTTTACAGTCAAAAGATTTGAAGCCATTAAAAATCTGCCAAAATCGCCGCGGCCAAATGCATTATAAAACATCCCATGCTTCTTTTTTAATAACCACCAGGCAGGAACATCAGAGGGAATGACTTGTTGAGGGATTTGAAGCAAAGGTTCTGAACTCCATTTGAATGTTACAGGATCCCGATGGGCGGCGAGAACGGCACTAAGGCGGTCAGCAGCGTTAACTCCTCTTGTTTCCGTATAAAGTTGCGGACCGGTTATCTTGGCCACTTCAAAAAAATGTTCTGACGCTTTCCATTTCTTGGGTGCAAGCGTTTTTAAAAACTTCTCGGCTTTCTCCAAATTTTTTACGCTGAGTGTTTCCCGGTCGCTGAAATCAAGAAATGTATTGCCCAGCCCAATATAGAGCTTGTCTTCAAAAACCTGCGCATGACATTGTAAACAGTTTGGCGCAATTACAATTTCCCCATTAAATGCTTTTACGGCCGTATAATCGTGAGGTATGCCTTCATTAGCTGCACTTCTTTCAAGATGAATGGTTGGATTACCAATCCCCTTTTTAAAGATCATTTCCGGAACTCCTCCCCTCACATAATCACCATTGACCAAATAATCATATCCCCTGGCTGAATCACCTCCCGTTCTTTGGGGACTTGGAGGAACAAAGACAGGTTCATCTGTCTTAATCAAAAAAGTGAATGAAAGACAAGTGATAAAAAGTATAAAGAGTACAAAAAGTTTTTTCATAGCACGATAAGGAATAATTCTTTCTGTAAACTTCCGATAATTTTTTGAGATGAGTAAAAGTAAAAGATGCTATTCGTTTGGGGTATCGGATATGGCATGATCAAATAACCAGATCAGTTCTTAAATAGAAAATTTTTAAATCTGAAGGCGGTCATTGACGCCATTGCAATGCAAAAAGCATAGGATTAAAGCTTAAGTTCTGGAGTCCTTTTTTGGATTTGGCTTATGAGGGTATAAATTTATGTATTAGCGCTCGGCATAAAAAGCAGCAGGAAATTAGAACTCTTGTTACAACCCCGGAAAATGAAGAATTTTGCTGATATATTGAAAGGAGGGGATTTACGCTCCCTCGGCAAGGCAAATCGGGTAGTTGCACAGGTAAACGACCAACAAAGCTTTGACAGGTTATTCACAGCGCTTGATAACACCGACAGAAAAGTGGTAATGCGGGCGGCAGATGCCATTGAAAAAATTACCGTCAAAAATCCCGGTTACTTGCGACAACATAAGGATAAGATTATCGCACTTTGCGAAGAGGCAAAGCACGTTGAGTTAAAATGGCATTTAGCCTTATTAGTGTCCCGACTTGACCTAACGAGAAATGAAGTGGCGAGGATTTGGCAAATCCTGACAAATTGGGCAACTGACAAAAAGGAAAGCAAAATAGTAAGAGTAAACTCTTTACAGGCACTTTATACTATTCTATATAGCAATAAAGGAATGATCCAGGATTTCAACCTGATACTAAAAAAAGTTGAACGAGAAAATATACCCTCAATTAATGCAAGACTTAGAAAACTAAAACATGTCCGCCGCTAACAAGGCATCGCCAAATACGAAGGTATCCACCCCCTCTTGATTTTTTCTTTAAGTCGCACATCCGGCCCCGCCAGCGGGAAACAATGAAAAGCTTTCCCTTCGAAAAGAATAAAAACTGTACGAGTGTAGGGAGCTGTAGGTTATCCCCCGCTGGCGGGGGAAGTACTTCGATTGTAAAGAGGTTTCGAATGGGGGTGGATAAAGCTGAATAGCGATAAGAACGTATCCCGATAGCTATCGGAACGACGTAACGAAAAAGGTCAAACAGAATCGTTGCACTTTGTCCCCGCCAGCGCGGGAAGCACTTTGATAAAAAAAGAAATTTCAGTTGGGGGTGGACTTAACGCTATGCTTCCAATCGAATTGTGATTTTTGTCCACCCCCTTTTGATATTGTCTTTGAATTGTACATCCGGCCCCGCCGGCGGGGAACAATGAAAAGCTTTCTTCGATAGCTATCGCGACGACGCAACAAAGCTTAATATAATTATAAAGCTGGTAATCAAAATTATTACCAGCTTAATTAAGTTATTCCAAGGTCAAACCATAAACTACAAACCATTAACTATAAACTCCTACTGCACCACCCTAATCACTCCTGCCCCATGATATGAATGATATTCTCCATTATACATCGCATCGGCGCCGACGGGACCCAGTTTATAGATTCCCGGCGATACGGCACGAACGGCGTAATAAAAATTCTTCTTTGCACGATCTGCATCCACAAAAAAATGAATGCGATCGTCACGAACATCGAGAGACCTCACATCAGATGCATCTTTTATCCAATCCATACCAGGTATTTCTTTTGTCCGCGGATTTTCAATTTCAAAACCGGCAGGTAACAGATCAGTGATCACCACATTTTCAATATCGGTTGAATAAGAACGTTCCAACGTGATGCCGACAATGATCAGGTCATTTTGCTTGAATGTATTTCCAGTCAATGGCCTCCCATTGCGATCATAAAAACGTTTCCGCACACGCAGGTAATTATCTTCTTCTTTGTATGCCCCGCTCGTACTAATGCCTTCCGCTACCCAGAAATAATAAAGACGCCCGCTGCCTTTTGTTTCTATATCGATATTGGTTCCTTGCAATGCGGATTGAGTTCCCGTCCATTGGCCGCCATCTACTTTTGCAACAGTTTTACCATTTACTTTTATATCAGCCGTTACATCAGATTTCACGGCAGCTTTTGCCAACTTGCCCAATGCAAGAAATGAAAATGATCTTTCCTGCGTACTGAGCCAGTTACGGTTTTTCAGTTTATCACTAACATGTTTTGCCATGATACCGATCTGGCTATTTCCCGGATCAGCATCGATCAATGCATTCAACGCAATGGCTTCATCACGAACATCGGAATAAAAACTACCGCCTGTTTGTGGCACTGATTCTTCTCCTGCAAATGCCGAAGGCAATAAACTATTAAAAGATTTTTTATCACCTGCTGCAGCATAGGCCGCCGATAACAGATAACGGCTATCCAATGCAAGCAATTGTTGGTTTGCTTTATAATAATTCATTGCCGATACATTGCTTTTACCTGCGAGCGCCAATACATATAAACTATACGCCACTTCTTTTGGTGCAATTTTCTTATTCTGGTCACGATTGTAGTAATAATTGATCGTTTCCCTGGTTTTCAAACGACCATTGATATAGCCCAGCGTGGTTTCGATCAAACTATTGTCAACATCAAAACCTGCTTTCTTTGCTTCGAGTAAAAAATGCGCTGCATATACTGTGGCCCACCAATGCTCGGTGTCATCATTATCCCAAAGCATCAGGCCCCCTTTATATGTTTGCCGCATTTTTATTTTGCGTATCGCTTCAAGGATATTCGTGTTCGCATTTGCTTTTAATTTCTGGTTCAGTCCCATCAGATCGGACATATCACCATAATATAACTGGGGAAATGCGGCAGATATGGTTTGCTCAGTACAGCCATAAGGATATTCCACAAGATAACGAAGATGCTCGCCGAGTTCTAATGCAGGCGAACGGCTGACAACAAGTTTGTATGCAACACTCGATGGAATGAATCCGATAGCTATCGGATCACTGACACCAATATTTATCTTTTGCGTAGTGCCTCCTACTATTGAGCCACTCGAAGAAACTTTTTGCAGCGGGGATGCCGGGCGGACTGATATCTCCGTTTCATCTGTAAATTTTTCTCCCATGCCATTTACTGCAATTTTTATTTTACCGACTGCAACAGAAGGATCAGCGGCTACCTGGAAAACTGCACGTCCTTCGCTATTTGCATTGATGGTGGCTGACTGATTGCTTTCTCCAATTATTTTCAAAGGACCTTCGACTGAAATAGCTGCGGCAATATTCGCGGACCTGGCAGTTGTATTACTGAGTGTAACAGGAACTGTTACTGTATCACCCGGACTTAGGAATCTTGGCAATGCCGTACTGATAACGATCGGATCGGCAACAGTCATTGTCTTTTCACTGCTACCAAAACTTTGATTCTTATACGCAACAGCCATTAGTCTTATTTCTCCGCTGAATTGCGGAACAGAAAATTCAAAACTTGCTTCGCCGTTTCCATTCGCTTGCCGGATACCGCTCCAATAGGATACTACTTTTATTCGTTTTGCCGGCATAGGATTCACCCTTTTTGACATATCCATTTCACCATCACCCCCGGTGCTGCTGAATTTTGCTCTTAATTCAGGAAACAATAACGGATAAAGATCAAATGCAGAAACCTGCAATGCTTTTTTCTGGTAAAAGAAATCATAAGGATCAGGCGTTTCAAAATTGCTGACCTGCAACACACCATTGTCAACGGCCGACAACGTAACATAACTACCCGGCGCCGCTTTCACTGTTACTTTTTGTTTTGTTTTTGAACGAACAGTTTTTGAGGCATTGATGCTCACTTCCATCTTCCTGTTCTTCTCTTCCACCTTTATATTTTTAAAACCGTGTGCCACGGTAAGTGGCAGATCTGAAATTTCGTGTGCTTTGATTAGCGTAGCCGTGATATAAACATTCGGCACATGCTCCGAAGTCAGTAGTAGATCGACTTTTACCGTACGGTTTTTATCATTCACATCAACATTCACATATTGATGACTAACCACCTTATCTGTTTCCATCGTCACCAGCATCCGACCGCTGAATGGGGGCTTAAAATGTGCACTTACCGTTTCACCTGCGAGATAAGATTTCTTATCAATATCGATCTCAACATTCCCCTCATTGCTAACTTCAAAAGAATTGTTATCGGACCAACCCCAGCGACCATAACTGTAAAAACTTTGACTGACATAATTCGTTGAACCGGGAACATATACTCTTAATTCATAACGCCCCGGAATTCTGGGTACAAAACGATATGATGAAGCCGCGCCAATTGTCAACTCCCTGGTTTCTATATTCTTCACTTCCTCGCTTGATTCATAGCGGAAATAACCGCCTGTGTTAACGAGATGTGTGTTGTATTCCCGTTTTATTATTTCAATCTTTGCTTTTGCATTTACTGCATTACCATCTTTATTTACTGATGCTAATATAAACTGCACTGGCTGGTTCAATGCATGATAGTACCAGCCATCATACTTAATTCCAAAGAAAACATCCTGTGTAAGTACATCAATAGAAGTCGCACGGCTTACCGGTCTCCCCGTTTCATCAAACACCGTTGTATAAAAAGTTGTTTGCAGAACCCCTTTGTTTCTCAAATCATCTGAAACAGTGAATACTTGTTTGGCATTCCCTTCCGCGTCGGTACTCCCTTCTCTTACTTCCTTGCTTATCGAAGTATTCTGATTCGTGAAAGAAAAATTAAAGTCAGCAAATTTTTCCGGGGAAAAATACTTATGCTTTGTCTGGATCTCGGTTTCGTATTTACGATTAGCCGCCGGCGGGCCAAAAAAATTCATTGCATTGATCGCCAGTGTTGTTGACTCATCTGCTTTCAAAAACGTTTTATCCAATTTTGCATTTACCCTTATCCTGTCAGGAACAAACTCTTCAATTCGAAAATCTTTTGAAGCAAGCAGCAGGTCATTGGACGTATAAACTTCCAATGTATACGAACCCGTAATGGCAGACAGCGCCATTTCAATATTACCTTCAGCTGAACCTTCTTCATTTAATGTCTTGCGGAATGCTTTTAATTCTTTTCCGTTAGGCAATAGGAATTTCATTTTTACAGGGATCTCACCCGGGCTTCGCCATTCACGATTTCGAATGATAACGGAGAAATTAATTTTTTCACCCGGCCGGTAAATATCTCTTTCAGCATAAACAAATGCATCAAGACCAGAAGGATTATTTCTTTTTCCCCCCACATCAAAACGGGAGGTGTTTACTCTTGTAGAACTAAATGGCAGGTAATTAAAATCATCTGCGGTTTTTGCAATGATCAGCGCGGGTTGAAATCCGCGGAAGTCTTTCCTGGTATAAGCTATTTCCGCAACACCATCATTATTGGTGCTCCCTGTTCCTATCAATTGATTATTCTTTGAATAAACTGAAACATCTACTCCATTCATTCCTTCCGCAGTCTTGATCGAGTTAGTAAATACAACTATTTTATCAACGCCTTCCTTTGCTACCAAACCAATATCAGATACAGAAATATAACGGCTGTCCTTTATCCAATAGTCTTTCATTGAGCTGATCTGTACATGATAAATGCCTTTGAACTCAGGCAGCCTGTCTTCAAATTGCGAAACATTCAGAATTTTTCCGCCCCCGCTTTTTGGCAGCGAACGGGTATCAATTTCTTTTTCATAAATAATATCACCAAGTGTTGCGTCACTTCCACCATATTCATTGTAATATTCGCCTTCATCATCATAACTTCTGTAGCTGGCAGATGTGGGCTGGGGATAATAACCATACCGATCCACCATCAGTAAATTGCTCTCATATATTTTTGAGATCGTCAGTTTTACTTTTGGAATGTTGGTGATCTTCACTTCCATATTTTTTGCACCACGTTTTGATAAATACACTGCCTTCCTGGTGGTAAAACTTATGCCTGCTTCCAACTCACCAAAAGCCACCTGGTGCTGCGACTCTTCTTTTAATTCGCCGCCGATCTTTCCTCTCATTCCCTCTTTGAATGTTACGGTGTAACTTTTTTCGATATCGAATTTATCACTGCGTAATGTCAGTCCGCTTTCGTCCATTTCAGTTACATACTGTATAGCCGGTTCAAAACTGATATAAGATTTCAGATCAGTTTCTACCAGTTGCTGGTTAGTTGTTATCCTGATCGTTCCTTCAGTACCATCATGCTCAGATTCCACGTTTTGGATCGTAAGCACATAAGGGGAAGGGATAGAAAGATTTTCTGTGATCGATTCAACAATTGAATTTGTTCCTCCTTCTGGTTTCAATCCTTTATCAATTGTAATTTTTGTTTCATAGTTCCTGTCCTCGGGTTTAAAGCTGGCAAGTCGAAAAGAGATCTTTGAATCAGGTGAAACTGTTTGCGGGGTAAAAGACGTTTCCTTTCCATCAACATGGATCGTCAATTTCTCTTTAAGCGTTGCAGGATCGATCTTATAATTAAAGAAAAGATCTAATTGAGGAATAACATTGCGGGTAGCTTCATCAGGCATTGTCCAGACAACCTGCGCATTTTCCAATGCAAGCGCCGGGGTATTAAAACTAACCTTGTCGGCGCCCTCTACTTTATTATACTTGCTATAGCGAAATAGTTCATTTCCAAACTTTGCGCTATAAGTAGTGGCTGGTAGCAGAGGTTGTGATGGCGAAAACACAAGTTGATCCGGGCTTTCCCAGCGGAAGCGTCCCGGTATTTTTGGAGTGAATGAAATATAATCAGTGGAATCCCATGCATTGAGCAAAGAATCTTTTATCAATGATTTATTGAAACGAAAAACAAGATTGCCCATTTGTGGCACTTCACCTTTTGCATTTGTGTATTCAAGCTCGACGGCATTCTTTTTACAGGCAGATAAAAAAATAGTAATCCCGATAGCAATCGGGATTACTAAAACAGGTTTACTACGCATATAGGTTTGTAGGTTGAGTGTGTAATCGAAAGATAAGTTAAATAAAAAATGAGTTGTAAAAATTTCTCTGCTTTATTCTTTTTTCTTTTTCAGAAAAACAGAAATTAGTATTGCGAAAAGCTAGGGAGGAATATCCCGCGTGGGGCGGGACGAATCAGCAGGATCCATATAGCTTGAAAGAATTTGAATGGAAAGTTAGCAGTAAGAAAATTGTGTTTGCAAATTTCGGAAGATAAATAAATGTTAAGCTACTGTCGATGCCACGGCTTTATCGGTGCCACGGCTTTGAGCTGTGGCACCGATAAGCAGGGATGATCAAAAAAGTTCACTATGGAGTTTTTTAGAAACGAACTATATCATATTTATAACAGAGGCAATAATCGACAAAAGATCTTCTTCAACCCTGATAATTATATATTCTTTCTTGGTAAAATCAGGCGTTATATTCTTCCTTATTGTGATGTATTAGCTTATTGCCTTATGCCAAATCATTTTCATCTTCTTATTCGGTCGGATGAAAGAACGATCGCTACAAAATCGGTTGCAGGTAAAGATAAAAATGTACTTTCGGAGGGAATCAGGCATTTGCTCAGTTCATATACCCAGGCCATAAACAAACAAAACAGTTCCACAGGTTCATTATTTCAGCAGAACACAAAGGCCAAACCAATAATAAAAGGAAGCAGAAATTATGATCGGATCTGCCTCCATTATATTCACCAAAATCCACTAAAAACAAACCTGGTAGAAAAAATGGAAGAATGGGAATATTCATCTTTTCGGGATTATTGTGGTAAACGACATGGAACGTTGTGTAACAAAGAGCTTGCAGTCAAAATCCTTGATCTTAACTTAAAAACATTTTATGAGGATGCATATCGACAAATTAGTTATGATGATACAAGTAATATTCTGTAGCCGGAATCAATGGTGCCACGGCTTTGAGCCGAGACACCGCCAGGAATCCGTGCCACGGTTTTAAACCGTGGCACGGATTTGAGCAGAAACAAAACAATATGAAACTCCGCATCACTAAACAACATATCATTCGGTTTTTAAAACGCCTTGGAATCCCCACTATAGGGTTATTCCTTCTTTTCCTTATATTAAATCTCATTTTCCCTTTAAAAGACAAAGTGGAATATTCCACGATCATTACAGACAAGAATGGCGAAGTGATCAATGCTTTCTTAACAAAAGATGAGAAATGGAGAATGAAAACAGAGCTAACTGACATCTCCCCTCTTCTTCGAAAAACGATCATTGCCAAGGAAGATAAATATTTCTACTCTCACCCGGGTGTAAACCCGGTGGCAGTTGTCCGGGCGGCGTTTAAAAACATTTTCAGAATGAGACGTACCAGTGGCGCCAGCACAATCACTATGCAGGTGGCGCGTGCACTTGAACCCAGGAAAAGAAATATCGGCAGCAAGACGATCGAAATGTTCCGGGCATTTCAATTGGAATGGAAATACAGCAAGGATGAAATCTTACAGCTGTACCTTAACCTTGTGCCATACGGAGGGAATTTAGAAGGTGTGAAAGCGGCATCGCTTTTATATTTTTCAAAAAATCCGGATCACCTTTCCCTGGCGGAGATCACTGCGTTAAGTATTATTCCTAACCGGCCTTCGTCACTGGTAATCGGAAGAAATAATGACCTGATCATAAATGAAAGAAATCGCTGGTTGAAAAAATTTTCAACCGATAAAGTATTTACTGAAAAGGAAATTGAAGATGCTTTAAACGAGCCGCTTACTGCAACAAGAAAGACAGTTCCCCATTTTGCAAAACATCTTTCCAATAAATTATTTAAACAGGGACACTATTCCTATAAAACACATCTTGATCTGAACACCCAGCTAAAAACTGAAAAGATCGTTGCAGATTATATAAGAGCTCAGCGGTTACGCAACATAAATAACGGAGCAGTGATGATAATTGATAACAAAACACATAAAGTAATCGCTTATGTCGGTTCAGCAAATTTTAATGATACAACAGATGCAGGCCAGGTAAATGGCGTTGCGGCAACACGGCAGCCGGGGAGTACTCTAAAACCGCTTCTTTATGCAATGTGTATGGACGAAGGATATCTTACACCAAAAGTGATGATGAACGATGTCGCGGTGAACTATAATGGCTATGCGCCGGAGAATTACGACCAGAAATATAATGGTTATGTGACTGCGGAATATGCATTGGAACATTCATTAAATATTCCTGCAGTAAAAGAATTACGAACACTTGGGAAGGATAAGCTGGTTCAAAAACTTTCCGCCTGTGGTTTTAAACAAATTGAAAAAGACAGGTATAAGCTGGGCTTGTCAATGATACTTGGCGGGTGCGGTACAACCTTAGAAGAACTCACCGGTTTATTCTCGGCATTTGCAAACAATGGTGTTTATATCTCTCCATCTTTTTCTGACAAGGATACATTCCATAAAAAAGTTAATGTAGTAAGCCCTGAAGCGGCATTTATGATCAATGATATTTTATCAAAAGTGAACAGGCCGGATTTTCCATTGAACTGGCAATCCACGGAGCGAATGCCAAAGATCGCCTGGAAGACAGGAACGAGCTACGGAAGAAAAGATGCATGGAGCATCGGTTATAATAAAAATTATACTGTTGGCGTGTGGGTAGGAAATTTTTCAGGCCTTGGGGTTCCTGATCTGAGCGGATCCAACACGGCCACTCCGTTACTTTTTAAAATTTTCAATACTATCGATTATGACAGTGATGAGGAATGGTTCACACCCCCTAAAGATTGCGAAACAAGGATGGTTTGCTCTGAAACAGGGCTATTGCCCGCTGACCATTGCACAAACCTGGTAATGGACTATTTTATCCCACTTATTTCTTCAACTTCTAAATGCAATAATATACAGGAGGTGCTTGTATCAGGTGATGAAAAAATTTCTTATTGTAAAGACTGTGCGCCACAGGCAGGCTATAAAAAGAAAACGTATAAAGTGACAGAAACTGAAATGCAGACCTGGTTTGAGGAAAATAAAATTGCTTACCAGAAAATTCCTCCGCATAATGCCGACTGCGAAATAATTTTTAAAGGCAACGCTCCTTCGATTACTTCGCCGGCAAACGGTTCAGAATATTTGATCAGCAAAAAGAATAAAGAACCGTTACAGCTTACCTGCAAAACCGCAAGCGATGTAAGCAAAGTGTATTGGTATATCAATAATAAATTTTATAAAACCTGTGCACCGGGTGAAAAACAATTTTTTGTTCCTGATGAAGGACCGGTAAAAATCTCGTGCACTGACGATAAGGGAAGAAACAGGGATATAAAGATTATGGTGAGACATGTGAATCTGTGAGTTCCGAGTTCGGAGTTCAGAGTTCAGAGTCTTAGTCTTTAATTTTGAATTTTTACTATTTAATTCCTCGGATACAAGATTCCAAGAATCGGATCGGCATAAAACCTTCCGCCGGGATAGGCTGCGGTATAGTCAAGGTTCAACCAGATCTTTCCATCGGCATCTGTATGATAATGCAAACTTTGGTCCTTACTTTCTATTGGGAAAAGAACGTTCTTGATAAGATCTTCAATTCTCACAAGATCGAATTTATCCCCGATCATTATTTCAGGATATAAATGACCTGTAGTGCTTACAAATCTTGCCCGGCCTCCAATTGATTTTATCGCTGCCACCATCATGATTGCATGATCATCACAGTCACCGGCAAGAAATTTTACAGACTCACTGGCTTTTGCAAAATATTCCTTGCCTACCGGGTCATTTACATAATTCCATTTACGGTTTATCTTTTTAAAAACAGCGAAGCATTGTATTATGTCGCGGTATCTTTCATGCAGGTTTTGTTCCTTTTTAAAATTTGCATTGGCCGCTCTTATGGCAAATCCTCTCACTTCCGAATCCTTATCCGTGGTGGCGGCAAGTATATCAGCCTTGTAATAAAATTTTGAATCGTCAAGTATCATGATATTCTCATCAGCGTCAGGTTTTATAGCGGAGAACATGGCTTTGTAATCGGTAGCCAGGTTAGTAAATCCATAAGTGTCGGTGAATGTGCCATACACCAGCAAAACCAGGGTACCAACAAAAATAAAATTGATAACAGGACGAAACATGCTAAGCAATAGCAATACAAAAACGATCACTAAAAGAAAAAGCAGGATACGATCAGCATAAAGAGGCCACTCATAGGCCGGTAATTTTTTGTGTAGCAAAATAAAAATCGGGAATGCTATAAACAAACTGAGAAAGCCAACCAAAAGATAACTGATCGATGTAAGTGCAGATTGCTTTGTTGATTGTTTCATGGGCGTTGCGAGGTATTTTGAGGGTTGGGTATGTATTGTCTCCTCAAAAATAACGTAAAAAAAACCCGCAGATTGCGGGTTGAGCCATATTAACTTTTATTTTTCTAATCAACTTTATTCACACCGCTTGCTCCGGAAGAACTAACACTGGTTGTAGCGTTTCCTTTATATTTTATATGCGACGCACCGGATACATTTCCCGCAAGTTTTACACTGGCATAAATTTCTGCGCCGCTGGCCCCGCTTAATTCTATATCGGAATTTTCCGTAAGCAGGTCAAAACACCTAAGATCACTCGCGCCGGATGCTCCCCCTTCAAAATCTTTTGTCCTGCCTCGTAGTGTAATGTTGCTTGCACCTGAAAGATCAACAGCTATTCTGGGTGCATTGAATTCCATTTTTCCATCACTGGCTCCGCTTAACCCAACACGAAGCATTTCGGTTGAAGTGATTTGATTTTCACTAAGAATGCTGCTAGCTCCTGACACCTCGAATTCCCTGTAATTTGGGTTGCTGATATATACCTTTATTTTATTGCTTGGTCTCAGCCTCATACCATTTTCAGTGTGTATCACAAGCGTTGCATTGTCTGTGTACACTTCGATGTATTCTAATAAATTATCATCTGCCTCTACTTTTACTGAGGTTGCAGAATCCTGTTTTACAAAGACATCAATAGCACCCGATACATGAACGTTATTGAAGCCCGAAACACTACGGGTTTGACTTGTAATGTGACCGCTGCCCCTGACCCTTCTGCCCGCAATTTCACGGCAACCTGAAGCGAATACCAGAATGACCAATGAGAGTAGAAATACTTTTTTCATCGTTGTTAGTTTAGGAGTGTCGAAGATAAATAGTTTTCCCATGTGGGAACCCGACCTTAAGACTACGGCCAGCAGAAAGAGGTTACAGGGCTCTTGAAGATTTGTGGAGCCATGGTGAATGGTTAATGGTTAATTATTCGACGACCAAAATGCACCATTGACCATTAACCATTAGCCATTAACCATTGGACTAATGCTCATAACCATCAACCCAAACCTATAAACTGGTTATCTTCGCAGCCATGACCGAAAAAATACTGATCCTCGATTTTGGCTCCCAATATACCCAACTGATCGCCCGCGTGGTAAGGGAAGCCAACGTGTACTGCGAAATAATTCCTTTTCATAAAAATTTTGAATACGAGCCCGGCCTGAAAGGGATTATTCTGAGCGGTTCTCCATTTTCCGTTAATGATGTTAACTCCCCTGATGTAAATATTCAGTTCATGGCTGACCGGGTACCAGTACTTGGGGTTTGCTATGGTGCTCAGCTCACTGCAAAACGATTTGGCGGCCGGGTAGAAAAAAGTAATAAGCGCGAATATGGAAGAGCCTTGCTTCACAAAGAAAAGGATGATGTGTTGCTGCACGATGTAATGGAAAGAAGCCAGGTGTGGATGAGTCATGCCGATACCATTCTTGAATTGCCTGAAGGTTTTGAATTGTTGGCAACGACTGAAAGTATTCCCGTAGCTGCGTTTAGAAAGTCAACTTCAAAGTCAAAAGTCAAAAGTCAAAAGTCAAACGGAACCCCGAACTCTGAACTCCGAACTCTGAACTTTCCTCTCTACGGTTTACAGTTCCATCCCGAAGTATACCACAGCATCGAGGGTAAGAAAATACTGCACAACTTTTTGGTAAACATTTGCGGCTGCAGTCAGGATTGGACACCCGCACATTTTATTTCTGATACAGTTGAAACACTGAAAAAACAAATTGGCGATCGCAAAGTGATTATGGCATTGAGCGGTGGGGTTGATTCCACGGTTGCTGCTACATTGATTCATAAAGCAATTGGTGATCGGCTTTATGGAATATTTGTCGACAACGGTGTACTTCGTAAAAATGAATTTGAAAATGTGTTAGCCACCTATGCAACACTTGGTTTGAATGTAAAAGGAATTGATGCGAAAAATATTTTTTATAAGGAGCTTGCCGGAAAAACTGATCCTGAAGCAAAACGAAAAGTGATCGGGAGTTTATTTATTGATATTTTCCAGGAAGAAGCAAAAAAAATTGAAGGGATCGGCTTGCTTGGACAAGGAACTATCTATCCTGATGTAATCGAGAGCATGTCGGTACATGGCCCTTCCCAAACCATCAAATCACATCACAATGTAGGCGGCTTACCTGAACACCTGCATCTTGAACTGGTAGAGCCGTTGCGTTTATTATTTAAAGATGAAGTAAGAAAAGTAGGACGAGAGCTTGGTATTCCTCCCGGCATGATCGACCGGCATCCTTTTCCCGGCCCGGGACTTGCTATAAGAATTTTAGGAGAAGTGAATGAAGAAAAAGTGCGTTTGTTGCAGCAGGCAGATGATGTGTATATAAAAGCATTAAAAGATCATCACCTGTATGCAACGGTATGGCAGGCTGGTGCAATCTTATTGCCGGTAAAAAGTGTCGGCGTGATGGGTGATGAAAGAACGTATGAATTCACCGTGGCATTGAGAGCAGTGACAAGTGTAGATGGAATGACAGCTGACTGGGCACATTTGCCTTATGATTTCCTGGCCGAGGTAAGCAGTGAGATCATAAACAATGTAAAAGGAATTAACCGGGTGGTGTATGATATCAGTAGCAAACCGCCTGCGACGATAGAGTGGGAATAGAACCACGATTTTTTAAGATTAAAAGGGATTATGAGGACAAGAGGGATATACTTTTCAATCGTTGCATTCTTATTATTTGCACAAACTGAATACTCGTTTGCACAGAATGGCAATTCAAAACAAAAGATCGCCGTCTTTGCACCTCTGTATCTCGACTCGGCTTTTGATGCAACAAACGGTTATCGCTACGACAAAACCTTTCCTAAGTTTATCAATCCCGGTCTTGAATTTTATGAAGGTGTTCAGTTTGCTCTTGATTCGCTGGCCAAAGAAAATGCACAACTTGAGATCTTTGTTTTTGATACAAGGTCAGCAAAAACATTACTACTTGAACAAATAAACGAGTTGGACAGTGTGGGTTTAATTATTGGTCACGCCAATGCGCAGGAAAACTGGGTGCTGGCTGATGAAGCCCGCCTCAGGAAAGTACCGTATATAAATGTCAATCTTCCTAACGATGGGGGCATTACCAACAATCCTTATTTTGTAATGCTTAACCCTTCCCTCCGGACACACGTGGAAAGTGTATATCGTTACCTGCAAAAATATTTTGCGGTAAATACAATAACAGTGCTCGGGAAAAAAGGACAGTTGGAAGATCTTATCAAAACTTATTTAGAAGATTTTAGTAAATCAACTGCGTCGGTTCCATTGAAATTAAAATATGTTGACCTTGCTGACAGTTTTACCGTAAAAAAATTATTGCCGTTGCTTGATAGCAATCGTCACAATACTTTTCTTGCAGCAAGTATGGATGATAATTTCAACCGTCGTCTTCTTACTCAATTTGCATTAGCCGGTAAATCATACAAGACGAGCATAATTGGTATGCCAACACTTGATAATCTAACCAAGGAATTTTCAAGACCTGAATTCAAAGGACCTGAGATCATTTACGGGCAGCCCTTTTACAACCCCAAGGTGGATAAAGTAAGTGTCGAGATCAATAATCATTTCTCCACAAAAATGTTTGCCCGTCCAAGTGATATGGTGTATCGCGGTTATGAAGTGATGTGGAAATATTCAAAGCTGCTGTCGCAATACAAAAATGATCTTTCATCCAATCTTTCTAACAAAAGCAATAAGGTCTTTACAGATTTTGACATTCAACCGGTGCTGAACAAGCAAACGATGACGATGGAATATTTTGAAAACAAGAAATTGTATTTCATCAAATGGCAGGATGGAGTGATTAAGGGGGTGAATTAAATGCTTTGCACTCTCTAAAAATATTTACTTATTCAATTATTGATCTGGGTTGAGCAAAACTGTTTAACCTAAAATAGAAACAACGTCGTTAAAACTCTAATCGAATGTCGGTTATTGAAAATAAAATTTAATCACTTTGGTTATTCCGCTGCCTGGGGATTTATGCCCCTAAATCCCCTAAAGGGGACTTTGGCTTACGTGCAGGTATCGACTTACTGCTTGACTTTCATCTTCAAACCTCTATTGATCAATCCATGTCGACAAGTATGCATTATGGAGCACCAATGGAAATTTTTCAAGTTGCGGAAAGATTACGTAGAGACATGTCGGTAACAGAGCAAATGATCTGGGAAAGAGTTTCTAAGAAGCAGCTTGGTGTACGCATCAGAAGGCAGCATCCGATCTGGAAATTTATTGCCGACTTTTATTGTCATGAAGTAAAACTTGTAATAGAAATCGACGGAGGAATTCATGGTTCGCCTGAGAACAAAGAATACGATATTAGCAGAGATATAATATTAAAAGAATTTCAAATTGAAATATTGCGCTTCACAACCGATGAGGTGATTAAGGAAACAAGTCTGGTTATCGAAAGGATAAGAAGCACAATAGAAAAACTAAAGCAGCAAAGACTACATAAGTCAAATCAATGACCTATTGCCGGAGTCCCCTTTAGGGCCTGCCTGCCGGACAGGTAGGGATTTAGGGGCAAAAGATTAAAAACAAAAAAGCCACCCCGATAATCTCGGGATGGCCTGGTTCGAAAACCGTCCTTAAATGAATTTCCTTATTGTTTTACCAGCTTAAGTGTTTTGCGGTTATCACCCTGTCTCACTTCAACAATATATGCACCTGTTTTCAGATCGGCACCAAAGCGGATCGGAATATTGGCGCTTTCTTTCTCAAACATTTTCACCTGTCTGCCGACCGCATCGTACACTACGATCTGGACCTTTTCATTGCTTGCACCATCCAATACTAATGTAAACTGGTGCTCGGTTGGATTCGGGAATACTTTTACATTGAATTTGAATAATTCCGGTGCAACAGTTTCCATCTGCAAATTTTGCGCAGTAATGTTTGTAGTAGTTCCAGGATTACTTACCACGACTATATCGGTACCATCCGCTTTCGGCTGATCTACCGGCGTCACAGGATCAGCGGTCTCACTGGCTCCGATCTGATTATCATAAATAACGGCGCCGGTATTCTTATTATAGATCTTCATCCTGATCTTATCAACGCCACCAGGATTATCCAGGGTCTTTCCGTCTATAACCTTTAAGATAAATGCAAGCCCGCTTTGCTCAACGCCGTTAATTGTTGTTTTACCCAGCCCCTTGTAAGTAGCGTTTGAGCCATTTGCCACCAGGTAGTCATAATTCAAGGCATTAAAAGCAAAACTATAATCACCGTCGGTTAGTTTGAGATCAATTTGTGTTTCTCCTTTTGGATTCGTAGCGTTCTTATAGTAGTTGGAAGCAAATCCAAATGTAACCGTGCTTGTAAGATTCGGTCTCGCTGGTAATGCTCCTGCCGGTGAAGTGAATTGACCACCGCCATAAGTAAATCCACCCTTTGGATCGAAGGCCACGAAATAGGCTTCGTAATCACCACTGGTCGTCGCATAGCTGGTTACGCCGGACTGATCAGTTACGTTCATTCTTATTTTATATACACCGGCCACAGTAGGTTTGAAACTACCGGTTACTTTACCCATTTTATTTCCGCTTGGTTCAGCTGTCACCGTACCGTTTATAGTAGTGCCATCAACTACCCATTTCGCGGTGTGCGTCTTACCAGGCACATCCCAGAAAGTACCGGCAAGATTAACGGTTGTGTTTATCTCGTATGCATTACCCGGATGGGGATTAGTGATATTATGTGCAACGGTCACTGTATTAGATGCCGTAGCTGTATTTCCACAGGCATCAGTTGCTGTGTAATATATCGTATAGATCCTGCCTGATTCCGGTGCCAGGGCATTTACTCCTGATCTTTCGGCTCGAAGCTGAATATGAAACTTACCATCAGTACCCACCGTTATAGGTCCCGCTACTATATGCGGATCGCTTGATTGCACAACTCCGCCTGTCCAGGCTATATCTACCTCGGTATTACCATCACCTATATCATTTGCAGGTTCATTGCTTGTAACTACAAGACTATTGACAGCAATTGATCCGCAAGCGTCACTGGCTGTTGGTGTTATTGCTATATCCACCATTTTATGATTTGGCGGCCAGAGACATGTCTTGTTCAACACAAGGGTCGTAGGACCGCTTGGTGCTGTATTGTCTTCTACTGTTATTGCCTGGTCAGCTGTGGATGTGTTACCACATGCATCCCTCGCTGTCCATGTTCTTGTTACGGTATATTCATTAGCACAACTGCCCGGTGTTGTTGCATCACTTTGTGTTAATGTATGCGGACCGCATGCATCCGATGCTGTTGGATTAGAGAATACAGGTGTAGCAGGACACTCAACCGTTCCATCTGCTCCCACTCCACTTATCACCGGTGCTGTATTATCTTCTACTGTTATTGCCTGGTCAGCTGTTGATGTGTTACCACATGCATCCCTCGCTGTCCATGTTCTTGTTACGGTATATTCATTAGCACAACTGCCCGGTGT
>JAICGN010000080.1 GCA_025923075.1 Chitinophagaceae bacterium | reverse complement strand
GGCTAACATCTTCTGTAACCTGGTAAAAATTCAAATAGTCATTCTCTTCGTGCTTTATCGTGTTAAAGACAATTGTCTTTTGGTTACCATTAAAAATCTTTAATGATAAAGGTAATTTTAGATCCATATCAACTACCAATCGTACCGGTGAAGGGCCTTCCCAATTCCTTGTTGTCAGTTCCGGATCATCACGCAAAGCCGTATTGGTACCAATAAGAATTGAAGCATCCTCACTTCTCCATTTATGAACAAGTCGGTTTGTCTGGTCATTTGAAATATACAAGCGGTCTGTCCCCATTCCGGCTATCTTCCTGTCGCCCGTTTCAGCCCATTTTAAAATAATATAGGGCCGGTGCTTTGTATGATATGTAAAAAATCGTTTATTAGTTTGCTGACATTCCTGTTCAAGAATCCCATACACGACGTGTACGCTGGCAGCTTTGAGCTTTTCAATCCCTTTTCCATCAACTTCTTTAAAGGGATCGCGACAACCGATAACAACTTCAGGGATTTGATTGGCAATTATTAGATCTGTACAGGGTGGTGTTTTACCCAAATGTGCGCAAGGCTCAAGTGAAACATATAAAACGGAGTCCTTGATCTTTTTCTTTTCCGCTGTATCAACCGAATTAATACAATTCACTTCAGCATGTGCCTGTCCGTACTGCCGATGATATCCTTCACCAATAATTTTTCCATCATGAACAAGGATGGCACCAACCATCGGATTTGGGGCGACATAGCCGGACCCTTTTTCTGCCAGTTCGAGACAGCGGTACATGTATTTTTCGTGGAGCGTCAATTGAAAATCGTGAATAAAATACAAAAGTAGTCGTTTGTGCTTTCATAAAAATTTGTGTCGGGATGAACACAGTTGAATCACCATTCAGGTCGTAAGTTTGCTCATGACCTTGACTGAAGCCCGGACAGTTTTGACTAAAGAACTTAAAACTATTTACAACAATGATGAATTAAAGAACATTGTTGATCTTGTGTTGGAACATATAACAAGTATGTCACGGAGCGAACAGGTAAAAAGTAAGTTGGCTTATCTCACCTGCACACAACTTGAAACGATAGATTCAATTACTGAAAGATTAAGAAGCAATGAACCGGTTCAATATGTATTGGGTGAAGCATGGTTTGGCGGGATGAAATTTAAAGTGAACAAAAATGTGCTGATACCAAGACCGGAAACGGAGGAATTGGTGGATTGGGTGATAGAGGAAAGTCAAAAGTCAAATCCCGATAGCTATCGGGACAAAAGTCAAAAGATTCTTGACGTAGGAACGGGGAGCGGGTGTATTCCGATCACGCTAAAAAAGAAATTGCCAGATGCGGTGATATCAGCAATCGAGGTTTGCAGTGAAGCCTTGTTTGTTGCAACCGAAAATGCAATTGAGCATAATGCTGACGTAGATTTTGTTGTACTTGATTTTCTGGATGAAGAAAAGTGGCAGGCACTTGGGCAGTTTGATATCATTGTCAGTAATCCCCCGTATGTAAAACAAAGCGAAACGCCAACAATGCACGAAAGAGTCTTGAATTTTGAGCCTCGTCTTGCATTATTTGTTCCTGACAATGATGCACTGTTATTTTATAGAAAACTATCGGATTTTTCATTGAAACATCTGGAGCCAGGAGGCAGGTTATTTGTTGAAATAAATGAAGCACTTGGTGAAATGGTGGCCAACCTGTTTCGATCTGCCGGATTTGTAAATGTGGAATTGAAAAAAGACATGCAGGGCAAAGACAGAATGGTAATGGCCTTACCTTAATGTTTTAATTATGTCATTTCTAAATATTCGGAGCTACTTCTGTGGCTTCGGGTCAACCAGCAACGTGCTTTTAGCGCCAAGCTCCTGCGCAATGCGCATTACCGCAACTACATTATCGAGAGGCACAGTTTTATCAGCATTTATTGCGATGGTGGCCTGTGCAGTATCTTTCAATATATATGGCTCTACAGCAGCCTTCAGTTGATCAAACGGTACTGATTTGCCGTTAAGAATATACTCACCCGTTGGTTTTATATTGACGATCACCGATTGTTTGGCTTTTGACTGGCTTTTTGCTTTAGGCACGGTCAATGGGATTACATTCGGATTGGCAAGCGTGGAAACTATAAGGAAAAAGAAAAGGAGGATGAATAAAATGTCATTTAATGCGCCTGCATGCAACTCTGGTTGAGACCTATATCTTTTTTTGATATTCATTCTGAATTATTAATTAATAATTACTAATTATTAATTTTTTACCTCGTTGGTTCCTGTAAAATATCCATAAACTCTGAAGCGCTTGCTTCCATCCTGTTGGTCACCTTTGCTATTTGAGAATTTAAAAAGTTGTATCCAATATATGCAAGCATACCAATAATAAGTCCGGCCGCCGAAGTGATCATTTTTGTATAGATACCACCGGCGATCGATGCTGCTGTAAATTCACCGGTAGCGCTGATGCTATAAAATAATTGCAGCATACCAATAATAGTTCCTAAGAAACCCAGCATGGGTGCAATTCCATAAACCAGTGAAAGCACCGAAAGATTTCTTTCTAAACTGTAGAGCTCAAGTTTACCTACATTCTCCATACTGTCTTCAATGATGTCGATTGGTTTGCCGATTCGCTGGATACCTTTATCAATAATCCTCGCAACAGGATTGTTCGTATTTTTTGCAAAACTCCTCGCTGCCGACACATTACCATTGACAATATGATCCCGGATATGGTTCATGAAATTTTGATCGATCGTACCCGCTTTACGAATAGCGATCAATCTTTCTACAAAAAAGAAAATAGCCAGTAACAATAAGCCGATCAATGGATACATGAGCCAGCCGCCCATAGCGAGAAGCTCACCAAGACTTAAACTTCCGTCTCCATTTTTATCTGCACTTGAAATAGCACTGTTTACATTCGAAGCAAGCTGATTTAATGTGTCAGTCTGTAAGAGGTGAATCATTTATTTATTTCTTTGGTTCGTAAAAGTAAGTTTATGTGAAAACTTACGATGAATAAATTTTCAACAACTGTGGAAGAACGTGAAAAACAATGCCACGTTGTGAGCGATAGTGAAGTTTTGGAGTTCTTTAACAAGGCCTTATCGGAAGAAATTGTGTCCAATTGTCAACGGTCAGTTGACCATCTTAGCCTTATGAAACGTTAAACTTTAGCAAACGACTATTTTGGTGAAGACCCGGCTGGCTTCATCATCAATGCCTGTATCTGCTTCATCGTATTTTCCATTCCCTGCGCGCTACCATCAAGAAAGATCACATTGCCTTTACCGAACTCTGCAAAATTCTTGATTGCTTCCGTCCACATACTAAAGAGGATCACATTTGTATCAAGATTGGCTTGTTTCATTTGCTCGGCAGCTTCTGTCATACCCTGTGCCACCTCCATCCGAAATAAGGCAACACCCTGGCCACGCAGCCTGGCTGCTTCTTTTTCTGCCTCTGCAGAGATCTTAATCGAATTTCCTTCCGCTTCTGCGGATTTAGTTTTAGTAATTAATAATGCCTGGCCCTCATTTTCAGCCGCTGCTTTGAGGTTATTGCTGGCCACTACTTTGCTCATTGAATCCAGGATCACTTTATCAAATGTGATATCGTTTATCTGCAGATCCAGCAAATGATAACCCCAATTCTCCAATGAATGATCAACCTCGTCCTTTACATAATCAACGATCTCTTTGCGAAGACCCAATACTTCTGCTTGCTTTTTTGTGGCAACAAAAGAACGGATATTACCTTCTATGGTTCGGATCAACGCCTGCATCAGGTCTTTATCAGCAATAAATTTAAAGGCCACTTTTTTAATTGTTTCTTCATCGGCATTTTGGACGGAATACAAAAGCATGCTTTTAAAATAAACATTTGCCTGGTCATGGGTTACTGCCTGGAATTCCAATTCTACTGAACGATTTTGAATGGAAACTCTTTTGTGCACCGTTTCAATAAAGGGGATTTTCATCCGCAAACCCGGTCGGGCTATTCGTTGATATTTCCCAAACATAGTAATGACACCGATAAAACCCTGGTTGATGGTGAAAAATGAACTGAATAAAAGAAGGAAAAGAACTATTGTCCACCAATAGTTGGCCCAAAACTCTTGCATAAATTTATTTTTTGAATGAGCTAATGTACCAAGATTTTCAATGGCAGGGAATTATTTTACCGACGTTGACATTGGAAAAGAATAGAATTAACTTTACAAAAATTCTTTGTATGTCACGCAACTCAAAACTATTTATTGGCTTGCTTAGCTTCTTACCTATTATTCTTTGTTTTATTTTGTTATTTATGGTATTGCGGCTGATCCCCACTTTTATAGAATGGGACAAATATGAACCAGCCCCGCAGGAAATCTTCGGTGTTTTTGGGCCCCTCTTTATGCTCGGCATCTTCCTTGGAATACTTTCACTTGGACTGCTTATCTTTTTTGTTATGCACCTTGTGCGAAATAAGACGATGGATTCTATAGAAAAGATCATCTGGATACTTGTTTTCTTATTTGCAGGTATTGTCGGTTACCCAATCTATTGGTATATGAGAGTATGGAAAAATGAAATCTAAAAACGGCAACGAGGTAACCTTTATAAAAAGATTGCCGGTTAATGCACAAATAGCTAAGACTTTTCCTCCCAAATGCCGGCTAAATGCACCATTGTTTCCACCGCCTTATTCATATCCTGCACACTGATAAACTCCAGTTTGGAATGAATGGCCTGTTCACCTGCAAATAAATTTGGACATGGCAAACCCATAAAAGATAAACGGCTTCCATCTGTACCTCCACGAATGCTTTCCATTTTTACCTGTAAACCTGCTCTTTTAATTGCTTCTTTAGCATGATCCACAACTTCAGGATGAAGCAGCAATACTTCTTTCATGTTACGGTATTGTTCAGTTACTATATATTCAAAAGAGGCTTTAGGATAAAGTCGCATCAGCTCTTCAATTTGTGTGCGCAGGTAATCTTCTTTTTTTTGAAGACCCTTTGTCTCGAAATCACGAATTATAAAATCAATCGTGCATTTTTCCGCAACGCCCTCCAGTCTTACAGGGTGAATAAATCCTCTTTTGCCTTCGGTCGATTCGGGTGATAGGCGATCTTTAGGAAGTGCTGCAAGAATTTCACCTGCAATCTTCATGGCATTTATCATTTTACCTTTTGCATATCCCGGGTGCGCAATAACGCCATGTATGATCACCTGTATTGCGTCTGCACTGAAAGTTTCATCTTCAAGGCTGCCTGCTTCACCCCCATCCAGCGTATAGGCAAAATCAGCACCTAATTTTTTCAGATCAACTTTTTCTGTTCCTCTTCCTACTTCTTCATCAGGGGTAAATAAAATTTTTATTTCACCATGCTTTACATTTTTATTTGTCATTAAAAAATTTGCCAGATCCATGATCTCCGCGACACCAGCTTTATCGTCACTCCCCAATAATGTTTTTCCTGACGCAGTGATAATGTCATTGCCAGTTTTTGTTTGCAGGTAAGGATAATCACTTGGTTTCAAAACCTGGGTTTCATCATCCGGCAAACTAATGTCCTGTCCCTGGTAATTTTTATGGACAATTGGCTTTACGTCGGTACCGCTGCAATCTGGTGCAGTATCGATATGCGCACAAAAACAAATAACCGGAACCTTCTTTTCTGTATTAGACGGAATTGTTGCATATACATAACCCCATTCATCCATGTGCACGTCACGCAAACTGATCTGTTTTAATTCTTCCACCAGCATCTTACTTAAATCTTTTTGTTTTTCCGTTGAAGGGCTTGACTTTGATTGCGGATCGCTTTGGGTATCTATCTGGACATATCGCAAAAACCGTTCTGCCGCGGTGAACTTGTAATTTTCAAACATAGCTTTTCTTAAAATGGGAAACGAATATACGACGAAAAGCCGTCAACGGTCAATGGTGAGGGGTGAATGGTAATTGTCAATCGTCAATTATGAATAGTGAATTAGCTGCTTACAAAACTCGTCTGTTCTTTATTGACTATTCATCGTTCACAATTGAGGAAAAGATGAACCGGAGTTACAATACCCAAACACTTCGCTTCGCTTAGTGCAGGCTATGCGTCGCAAGGCACGATCAACGAGGGCTGCAAAGCTGGTTAACAACTACACTTGCAAAACCTAAAATAAGTTTCTACCTTTTATTCCTAAACCAAAATCAACTATCATGAAAAAATGGTTAATCGGCTCTTTTGTCGGAGCCATTCTTGTATTCGCATGGCAGTTTCTTTCATGGACAATACTGCCTGTTCACAGTGGTGAAGCAAAGTACACACCTGCACAGAATGAAATCATGAATTCACTTTCAGCTTCGCTTAAAGAAGACGGCGTGTACATGTTGCCCACTGTTCAGCCGGGTGCTTCAATGGACGAGCACGAAAAACTAATGAACGAAATGAACGGCAAACCATGGGCGACCGTGATCTACAGAAATGCATATAAACCTGAGATGGCAATGCAATTGATCCGCGGCTTTCTTGTAGACTGGTTTCTTGTATTTACATTGATCTATATTCTTACACGGGCCGGCACACCAACAACCGTAAGAATCCTTGCAGGTTCGGTTGCCGTTGGATTATTTACATTCCTGGCGGGACCCTACACAATGCATAACTGGTTTCAAACACCTACAGAAGCATACACCGGGCACCTAATTGATGCACTTGTTGCCTGGGGATTGGTTGGGATCTGGCTGGGATGGTGGTTGAATAGAAAATAGTTTCGAGTTCTTAGTTCAGAGTTCGGAGTCATACACAACTCCCGACTCTGAACTATGGACTAAAGACTCAACTAAGGCATTATGATCAGCGGCTTGCTTCCAACGATCTCTATCAATTCCAGATCGAAAATCAATTCCTCTCCGGCTAATGGATGATTGGCATCAAGAACAACAACATTATCCCTGATCTCTGCAATTTTTACCTGAAACTGCTGACCTGATGCACTGCTCATCGCTAGTTGCGTACCCACTTCTAATTCTATGTCTTCCGGAAATTGTGCTTTTGGATATTCTATGAGCATATCAGAATTCTTTTCCCCATAAGCATTTTCAGCAGAAATATTAATTGTTTTTTTATCTCCTACTTTCATCCCGGTTACACCATCATCAAATCCTTTTATCACCATTCCGCTACCTACTTCAAATTCGAGTGGCTGGCGACCTTCTGATGAGTCAAATGTTTCTCCACTTGTAAGGCGACCATGGTAATGTACTTTCACTTTGTCTCCGCTTTTTACTTGTTGCATGATTAAACCCCCATCCCCCAAGGGTGTTTGAAACCCAAGGGTTGTTTTAAATTTTTATGTAATTAGCTTTCGTCCCGATAACTATCGCGATTCTTATCATCTTTCGTTGCGTCGCAGCCGATAGCTATCGGCTCTACAATTATAATGCTGCAGAGCAATTAAGAAGATAAAAAGAATAAACGAACGTGCAAGATAATTCAAAAACCCCTAATGCAACCCTCCAAATATTAATTGAGGTCTTACTGATAATTTTGCTGAAATTTGAAGCCATAATAATATGAAATCAATCCTGTTCCTTGCATGTTTTTGTTTGAGCATTTCAATTTGTTTATCACAACAATCTCAAACATCAATCCCGATAACTATCGGGATCAAACCTCAAACGATAATTCCGGGCGCCGAACGTATCGATGTTTACCTGCCATTTTTAAAAGGAAAGAAAGTAGGCATTTTTGCTAATCATACGTCAATGGTTGGCAATACGCATCTTGTTGACACATTAAGAAAATTGGGAGTCAATATTAAAGTGATATTTGGACCCGAGCATGGGTTCCGCGGCACCGCGAGTGCAGGGGAAAAAATCGGCAATTACAGAGATAAAACAACCGGGATCCCGGTTGTTTCATTGTATGGTACCAAAAGAAAACCTTCCGCAGAAGATATCAAAGATGTTGATCTATTGATTTTTGATATTCAGGATGTGGGCACCCGCTTTTATACATACATTTCTTCTATGCAGGAGTTTTTGGAAACTGCATTGGAAAATCACAAACCTTTATTATTGCTGGACAGGCCAAATCCCAATGGACATTATGTGGATGGACCCGTATTGGATCTAAAGTTTAAAAGTTTTGTCGGGATGCAACCTGTGCCGATCGTATATGGATTAACAATGGGGGAATACGCCATGATGCTGCTTGGCGAAAAATGGCTGACACAAGAAGCAAATGCGATCAACGCCTATAACATTACTACCAAAGAAACTGTTGATACTCCTTTTCACTTTTTAGTAATAAAGTGTCAAAACTATTCGCACAAAAGCAAATACGTGTTACCGGTAAGACCTTCACCAAATTTGCCGGAGATACAGGCTATTTATCTATATCCAACCACCTGTTTATTTGAAGGAACAGCATTAAGCGAAGGCCGTGGCACCGCAAAACCATTTGAATATATTGGTCACCCTGCCTTGCCAAAAAATATGTTTTCATTTACACCAAAACCCAATGAAGGCGCCAAGAGTTCAAAACATTATGGAAAAGTTTGTTATGGCTGGAACTTTGGCGGTACCCCGGAAGAAGTCCTCAAAAAAGTTGATAATAAAATACAGTTGAAATGGCTTTTTGACGCTTATAAAATTTTCCCCCATAAGGATAGCTTTTTCTTAAAAACAAATTCGTTTAACCGTCTTGCAGGTAATGATGTGTTAATGCAGCAAATAAAGGATGGCAAGAGTGAAGAAGAAATCAGGAAAAGTTGGGAACCGAAACTAAGTGAGTTCAAGGTTATTCGTAAAAAATATTTGCTGTACGAGGATTTTGAAACCCCCAACCCCTAAAGGGAGTATACGGTAGATACTTTATATTCAATCATCAATAATGAACGAGGCAGAGAATACAAAAGAGAAATCAAATCTAAGTTCCCCCTTCAGGGGGACAGGGGGTCTGCGCATCGTTTTTATGGGTACCCCGGAGTTTGCTGTCGCTTCGCTTGAAGCACTGGTAAAAGCTAAATGCAATATTGTTGGCGTTATTACTGCTCCCGACAGACCTGCCGGCCGTGGTATGAAAATAACCGAGAGTGCCGTAAAGAAATATGCAGTTCGAAAAAATTTAAAAGTTTTGCAACCGGAAAAATTAAAAAACCCGGAATTTTTAGAAGAGTTGAGATCGCTGAAAGCCGATCTCCAGATCGTAGTTGCATTCCGTATGTTGCCCGAATCTGTCTGGAACATGCCACCGCTTGGTACCATTAACCTTCATGGAAGTTTACTACCTCAATACCGCGGGGCTGCCCCTATCAATTGGGCGGTGATCAACGGTGAAAAAGAGACCGGCGTTACTACGTTCAAACTCAAACATGAAATTGATACCGGGGATATTTTAATGCAGGAAAGTTTTCCAATTGATGAAAATGAAACTGCCGGCGAAGTACATGATAAAATGAAGGATATTGGTGCAAGAGTGCTGGTGGAAACGGTGAAAGGGTTAGCGGATGGAACGTTAGAGGAAAGACCACAGTCGTCAATGGTGATCCCGATGGCTATCGGGAGTGAATTGTCAATAGAGAGTCCCCAAAATTCGGGAACCAATTCACCATTGACCATTCACCATTCACAACTGAAACATGCTCCAAAGATCTTTACAGAAACATGCAACATCGATTGGCGAAGATCGATTGATGAAATTCATAATCTTATTCGCGGCCTCTCTCCTTTTCCCGGCGCATTTACTGAACTTGGGGATAAAACAATTAAAATTTTTCGGAGTGAAAAAGAACAATTATTGCCAACTTCAAAACCGGGGCGCTGGGAATCGGATGGAAAAACCTATTTAAAATTTGCTGCTAAAGACGGGTATATTCTTTTTAAAGATGTACAACTGGAAGGAAAAAAAAGGATGTTAATTGAAGATTTTCTTCGTGGTTACAGATTTGGCTGATCAATTTCTATCATTAATTAATTTTTCAGCAATTAAAAGATCAATAGGTGTTGTGATCTTGATATTATTCTGCTCTCCTTCAACCAATGTCACCTTCAAACCGTAGGCCTCCACTACAGTCGCTTCGTCGGTAAACTTTTCCTTGTAGTCAATTTGATAAGCAGGCAATAAAATTTTACTGTGAAAAGTTTGTGGCGTTTGTACCAGCATGACCTTGTTCCTGTCAATCGCATCATTTCCTTCATCATTGACTATCCTTACGCTGTCTTTACTTAGAATTACAGGGATCGCCGTGCCGGTTTCCACTGCACTTGCATAACAGCGATGAATAAGTTTTTCCGTCAGCAGGCATCTCACTCCATCATGCACAAAAATGATTGATTCTTCTTCCACCAATTCCAAACCATTTTTTACTGATTGAAATCTCGTCTCTCCCCCTGCAGCGATCCTGAACTTTTCTTTATCAAAGTATGCATCAATAATCTCTTGCCCCATATCCATATAATCAACGGGCAGTACGAGTATTATTTGAATGTCAGAAAATGCGTTTAGAAAAGCCTGAAGCGAATAAAAAAGTACAGGTTTATTATTTACCAAAATAAATTGTTTAGGCAATGTTCCTCCCATTCTTATTCCAGATCCTGCCGCAACGATAACTGCATATTTGTTCATGTTGCAAATAACTGTGATTTAGGCGAAATAAAAAATCCTCTCGCCTGAGGGCGAGAGGATTGCGTTTATGATCGTGATTTTATATTCAGGCTTTTGATTTCTCTTCTTTTCCTTCCTTGCCTTGTTTTAAAGTAAACTTGAGCTTATCCTTTTCCTTATCCAGGTCGGCAATCAATATATCACCTTGTTTTACCTGCATAGAAAGGATTTCTTCAGCCAGTGGATCTTCAAGATATTTTTGAATCGCCCTGTGTAACGGTCTTGCACCAAACTGCTGGTCATAACCTTTTTCAGCAATAAAAGCTTTTGCGTCTTCAGTCAGCTCCATGCTAAATCCAAGATTGCTTAAGCGTTTCATCACATTCTTCATCAGGATATCAATAATGTTGAAGATGTTTTCTCTGCTAAGTGAATTGAATATCACCACATCATCGATCCTGTTCAGAAATTCAGGAGAGAAGGTGCGTTTCAGCGCTTTTTCAATAACAGCCTTGTTGCTCTCATCCAGGTTCTGTGTTTTCGATGCGGTAGCAAAACCAACCCCATCACCAAAATCTTTCAGCTGGCGAACACCGATATTGGAAGTCATAATGATCATGCTGTTCTTAAAATCCACTTTTCTTCCCAGGCCATCGGTAAGCTGACCATCATCCAGCACCTGTAAAAGGATATTATAAATATCGGGGTGAGCTTTTTCAATTTCATCAAGCAAGATGACGCTGTAAGGCTTGCGGCGGACCTTCTCTGTCAATTGACCACCTTCCTCATAACCCACATATCCCGGAGGCGCACCAATCAATCTGCTCACTGTGAATTTTTCCATATACTCACTCATATCAATTCTTATCAGCGCATCTTCGCTGTCAAACATATACCGCGCCAACGCTCTTGCTAACTCTGTTTTACCGACACCGGTAGGTCCAAGAAAAATGAAAGTACCAATTGGCTTCTTTGGATCCTTTAATCCAACGCGGTTACGCTGAATTGCCTTCACGACTTTCTGAATTGCTTCATCCTGGCCAATTACCATATGCCTCATGTCATCTGCCATGCGACGGAGTTTCTCCGTTTCCGCCTGCACCATCCTTTTCACAGGTATTCCTGTCATCATACTCACTACTTCGGCGATTTCTTCTTCACCTATCGGGTATTTTTTATGCTTGCTTTCCTCCTCCCATTCATTCTTTGCTTTCTCCAATTCTTCCGCTAATCTCTTTTCAGTATCACGAAGAGAAGCTGCCTCTTCGAACTTCTGGCTTTTAACTACCTTGTTCTTCTCATTCTTTACATCCTCGATTTTCTTTTCAAGATCAAGAATATTCGGCGGTACATTAATATTCTTTAAATGTACTCTTGCTCCTACTTCATCCATTACATCAATTGCTTTATCGGGAAGTAAACGATCGGTCATATAACGATCACTCAGTTTTACACAAGCATCAATGGCTTCTACAGAGTATGCGACATTGTGATAATCCTCATATTTACTTTGAATATTGGTAAGTATCATGATGGTTTCTTCCACTGAAGGAGGATCAACCATCACTTTCTGAAAGCGACGATCCAAAGCGCCGTCTTTTTCAATGTACATTCTATATTCATCCAACGTAGAGGCACCGATACATTGTAATTCACCCCTGGCTAAGGCCGGTTTGAAAATATTTGATGCGTCCAGTGAACCACTGGCGCCACCAGCCCCAACTATTGTATGGATCTCGTCAATAAAAAGAATGACGTCGCGATTTTTCTCCAACTCATTCATAATCGCTTTCATTCTCTCTTCAAACTGACCACGGTATTTTGTGCCTGCAACCAGTGCAGCAAGATCAAGTGATATCACTCGTTTATCATACAATACACGGGATACCTTTCTCTGCACGATCCGTAATGCAAGACCTTCGACAATCGCGGTCTTACCCACACCAGGTTCACCAATTAAGATCGGGTTATTCTTTTTACGACGTGATAATATTTGTGAAACTCTCTCGATCTCTCTTTCACGGCCAACGATCGGATCCAATGCGCCGGTTTCAGCAAGACGGGTGATATCTCTTCCGAAATTATCAAGGACAGGCGTTTTACTTTTTGCTGTACTTGCGGCACCCTGGCGCCCACCCTTTTGCTGATATTTCTTTTCCTCATCAAAATCATCATCACCTTCATCACTAAATTCAGCCCGGGGTTCATTACTTCTTAAAATTCCAATTTCATTTCTGAACAGATCATAGTCCACATCAAACTGATTTAGTATTTGCGTTGCAATATTTTCCTTATTCTTTAAAATTGAAAGCATCAGGTGCTCGGTTTCCACTGTTGGACTTTTCAACGCCTTAGCTTCAAGTACTGTTACACGGATTACTTTTTCTGCCTGCTTGGTTAATGGCAAACTATTTATGTTGGCGATATTTTTCCCCGTTTTATCCTTAACGGCAAGCTCTATCTCCTTGCGTAGTTCATAAAGGTCAACGTTAAAGCTCTTAAGTATCTTAATAGCGGTATTTTCCCCTTCCCGGATCAGGCCGAGCAGAAGATGTTCTGTCCCGATAAAATCATTTCCGAGCCTCAGGGCTTCCTCCCTGCTGAACGAAATGATCTCTTTTACTTGTGTCGAAAAATTGTTATCCATATTTAGATAATTGCTTGTGATACAATAATAACAAATATTTTTGGATACGGTTTGTCACTACTTATAAACGGAATGTTGATAATCTTAGTTGTATGGAGGTCAAAACAAATACCAAAGAAAAATTTCATGTCATCACAGTTACCGGTGCCACCCTTACTGCTGATATGGCAGCGGAATTAATTGATTTGCTGCTTCCTTACCTGCAAAATGACGTGAAAAACGTGATCCTCAATTTAAAAGAGCTACAATCTTTAGATGTGATTTCTGCTGAAAAGTTAGTTAACCTTCAGCAAATTTTTTACGAAAATAATTCCTCATTTGTCATTTGCGAGATGCAAAAGACCGTTGAGAATTTTCTGGATAGCGTAAATCTCCTTGAAATGATGAACAGCACGCGTACCGAGAGCGAAGCTATGGATATTGTGCAAATGGAGGAGATTGAGCGAGAATTTTTGAACGAGGAATAAAACTATTTTCCCAACTTAGGAAATCCTGTTTAGCGACCAAGGCAAATGGTCGCATACTAATACGCCAACGAATCCATTCAGCCTTTGTTTTCACGCAAAGCCGCAAAAGTCAATATACAAGGTGCAAAGATCTTAAGGTTAAAAATCCTCTACGGCTCTGCGTGAATTCCTTTGCGTCTTTGCATGAAAATCTTAAACAAACGGCTCCCGATAATTATCGTGGCTGAAGTCTAAAATCTTAAATTGCACCCCATGCTTTCAGTAACAATTCTCGGCAATAATTCAGCAGTACCCGCATTTGATCGTCACCCTACCAGCCAGGTTGTCACGCTTGATGGCAACAATTATTTGGTTGATTGTGGTGAAGGCACGCAGATACAGATGATAAAGTACAAAATCCGGCGCGGCAAGATCTCACATATTTTCATTTCACACCTTCACGGTGATCATTACTTTGGGCTCGTAGGCCTTATTAATAGCTTCGGACTTTTAAGTCATACACAGGATCTTCATGTTTTTGGCCCCTCGCCATTGCAGGAAATAATCGAATTACAATTGAAAGTTGCCAAAACGGTTTTGCCGTTCAATCTTTATTTCCATACCATAAATAAAGAAGGTTTGCTTATTGAAGACAGCAAGCTCGAGGTCCGATGCTTTCGTACAAATCATCGCATCGAATGTTATGGTTTTTCCTTTCGGGAAAAGAAACTGCCAAGAAAGATCGATCTTGAAAAAGCAAAAGCTGCCGAGATACCGGCTTCTTTTTATAAAAAACTTGAAGAAGGAATCGATTACACGACAAAGAATGATGTGCTGATAAAAAATGAAACCGTGACAGTCGAAGCTCCAAAGGGAAAAGCTTATGTGTTTTGCGCCGACACAAAATATGATGAAGCCCTGCTGCCCCACCTGTACGACTCAGATTTGATCTATCATGAAACCACTTATCTTGATCACTTAAAAGAAAAGGCGATTGAACGATTTCATTCCACCTCAAGCCAGGCGGCATTGATTGCTAAAAAAGGAAGAGTAAAAAAATTATTGATCGGGCATTTTAGTAGCAAATATGCTGAACTGGATGAATTTGAAAAAGAAGCACGAGAGGTTTTTGAGAATACGGAGATTGCGTTGGAAGGGGTGACTTATGCTGTGTAATTCACAGCTTCACGTGTTACAGTTGCCTCTTGCAACTTTAAAATCTTTTGAATAACTTGTTTTCTCCAACCTTTGAACTAAGCCATTTGTAATAGTTACTTAAACTTCCAGCAATGAACCAGAATTTTATTATGATTAATGGTTTAAAGATTGCTTATTTTGAAAAAAATCCTACTGCGGATAAAATGATCTTTTTTATTCATGGCAATTCATGCTCTTCAAGAATGTGGGCAAAGCAGTTGCATAGTGAACTCTTAACTAATTACAGATTGATAGCTTTTGATCTTCCGGGACATGGAAAATCGTCTGCCAGCGAGAACCCTCTTGAAGACTATAGTCCAATTGGAACTGCAAAAATATTGTCGTCCGCTGTAAGTAAGTTAGCCGGGAAAGCTCCGTGTATACTTGTTGGATTTTCTTACGGTACAAACCTGGTAGCGGAGATGCTAGAATATGATGTAGCGCCGTTGGGCATAGTGTTAATGGGTGCATGCGTGATAGGTCAAAATTTCGGTCTGGAAAAAGCATTTGCACAGAGAACAACGCCATCTATTTTTTCATACAATGAGACTGAAGTCGGAATGGTGGAAAGTTTTTTCCATGAGTCAATGAATGCCGGAAATGAAAAAGACCTGCAGAATGCAATAGAAGATTATTTATCTGCCAATCCTGTTTTCAAGCCCACCATCTTTCGAACTGCGGGAGAGGGAAAAATTACTGACGAAATACAAAACTTAAAAAACCTAGGTATTCCAGTTTGCTTAATTTTTGGAAAGACAGATAGACTGGTAAATATCAATTACCTTGATGAAAGTCCATTTTCAATTTGGACAAATTCAGTATATAAATTACCGGGAGCCGGACATTGGGTAAATATTGATGATGCGGCTAAAGTCAATCAACTAATCTCTGATTATGCAGATGAAATGTTTAAAGCAACCCATGTTTGACAGCATAACTCATTAACTCTGCTGAACTGCTGCATCTGGTTTTTGAAAGCATGTTCTTCCTGTGATTATTTATTGTGTTAATACTAATGTTTAAATTGTCAGCGATCTGTTTACTACTTAATCCGGTAGCCATAAGCTTTAGGATATCCAATTCCCTTCGGCTCAATCCCAGTTCCGGCATTTCCAGAATAGGATGAACTTTTTTGTATAGAAGATTATTTACTATACCATGATCATACCTGATGGTTTCCTCGATAGTATGTATAATGCTCAGATCATTTTTGAAGTGTGTGATGTTAAATGCAACTCCTACTACTCCTGAAGGGATTCCAACTTTATTACTGGGGATATAGGAAAAACGTTGCAATATGGTTACATATTCTCCCTTTGCATTTAATGCTCTGTAGTTGTATGAAAAAATAATAACACCATACTTTTCTTTTGATAATGCTTTTAAAAACTTCAGATTATCAGGAAAAACTTTCTTATTAATTATGCTGTAATCTGCAGGATGCCAGCTTTTCAAATATTCATCAAGGCCCGACTCATAATAATAATCAGGTGTGTATCCTGTTAAATTGAAGCACCCTTCATCCATGTAAATATATTTCCTGGTAGCATAATCGAGCAAAAATGTAACCGGTGCAAAACGGGAAGGAACATTTTGAGAACCACGGAATCTTTCAATGAGGGTGGCTGACTCTTCCTGCATTTTCATACCGGAAGAATCAGCCATTAGTTCGAGGTAGTGTTCGTAGGTGGTGGTCTTTGGCGGCATCTATCTAATTTATACAAAAAATAGCCATAAATAGCTATTTGGCCTTTTAATATTCCCAAATACTTTTAGAAACGAATAAATCAGCTTTGATAGTGCAACAATAATTTCAGCTTGAATGCTCTTAAGACCGAGCCACCATCCAATTACGCCCTATAAAATCTTCCACACTTTCCTTCATAAATATTTTATAATATAACACCATTGCATAAAATGCGATAAGGAAATTTTTATTACAAACTACACAATTATGAAAAAGCTTCTCATCCTCTACGCCTTCATTTTTTTAAACGCCCAAAGTTTTGCTCAATGGCCCGCCCGTTACAACGCCTTCAATAAAATTGACCAGGGCCGGCTTATCGCGGTAGATGCCGCAAATAATGTATATGTTACCGGCCGTAGCCAGGACAAAAAAGGAAATGATGATTATGCCACTATCAAATATAGCCCTTCGGGACAGCAACTATGGGTAGTCCGTTATAATGGCACAGGAAATGGTTATGATATACCTCACGGTCTCACAGTCGATGCTAACGGAAATGTTTACGTCACCGGTGGAAGTCTTGGATCAGGTACTAGTTACGACTATGCAACGGTAAAGTACAACTCTTCAGGTGTGCAACAATGGGTAGCCAGGTATGATGATATAACTCACAGAGCTGACCTTTCGAAAGACATTAAAGTAGACGCAGCGGGTAATGTATATGTAACCGGTTATGTAGATGGCGAAACCATTCTTGTTAACGGCAATGCATGCGTTACGATCAAATACAATTCAAGCGGAGTATTGCAGTGGGTTGACAGGTATGATGGTGTAACGAGTGCTGAAGATGCGAATTCGCTGGCACTCGATGGTAGTGGAAATGTTTATATCACGGGGCAAAGTGGTGGACTGCTTACAATAAAATATAATGATCTTGGAACATCGGTGCAGCGTGAATGGGTAAGAACGCATGGCAGCAGCGGCAATGGTCGTAAGGTTGTTATCGACGGAAATGGTGATGTGGTCGTAAGTGGGTGGTCATACACAACGTTGAAATATGATCCGGCTGGCAGTCTTCTGTGGAGTGCTTCCTATAACGGGCCCGAAAATGCAGATGGACTTTGGGATATGGTATTGGATGCCTCAGGAAATGTGTATACCACCGGGTATAGTGATGGACCTGATGGTTCCGCTGATTACCTGACTATAAAATACAATTCTACAGGTGAAGAGCAATGGGTCGCCAGGCATAGTGGTGCAGGTGCGGACCGCGACTTAGCGCGGGCAATCGCTGTTGATGGTGCGGGCAGTGTTTATGTGACCGGAATGACAGAACCAACCAATGGCAGCCGTACCGAAACCCGCGATTATCTAACTATAAAATATAATTCTTCCGGTGGGGAAGATTGGGTGGCACGTTATGATGGAGCCAAATCAGCTGACGGCGCATTTGCAATGGCATTGGATGGCCTTGGCAATGTTTACGTAACCGGAGAAAGCGCCGCAAAAACAACAAATTTTGATTATGTTACTGTCCAGTATTCACAAACAATGATCACCAGATCGGCAATAACAAATCCGTGGACAGAGACCCCGGCCATCTTTCAATTGAGAAATTTTCCCAATCCCTTCAACAACAGTACTACGATCGAATATCATTTACCGCAGGAGGGGAAAGTAAGATTAACTATTTATGACATCCTTGGTCATCAGGTGGCGACACTTGTAAATGAAGACAAGCCGGCAGGAATTCATTTTGTAGATTTTTCAGCCAACAAACTTTCATCAGGAACGTATTTTTATAAATTGCAGTTCGGAGAAATGATTAAAACTAAAAAGCTAATCGTCTCAAAATAAAAACCGAGGAACTAAAATCCTGTAAAGCTTATGATTATTTTATTGGCTAATCATAAGCTTTTTATTTCATCAACCATTCATAAAACAGCGGAAACTCAATCCTCCATCTTGGTTCATTATGCTTTCCCCCTGATCTTATTACTGCAGCCATTCGTGACTTTGATACCCCATGCATTTCATTAAAGGCTGTTATAGTCATTGGCACCATGGTTGCTCCTTCCTCATCTCCGGCATAGAAATAGATCTTTGCTTTTACCTTTTTTCCTTTTGCTTTTATATCATCAAAGATCTTTGGGCCAACCCAGAAAGCCGGTGAAAAAACGCCCGCCCCTCCAAACCTTTTTGGATACTTTAATACTGCATACATAGAGATCAGACCACCCATAGAACTGCCGGCAGTAAACGTATTCTTTCTGTCTTTAAGTGTTCTGTATTTTTTATCAATAAATGGCTTTAATGTCTTTACTAAAAAATCAACATACTTGCCGCCTTCTCCAACGTTTGTTTTATTGTTAGAAGCTATACCACTTAAATTAAAATCATATGGGCAATATTCGTTTAATCGTTTATCTCCCCCATTATCAATTCCCACTACAATGCACTCTGTTGCTTTTAATCCGAGCGTATCCATCGCTTCATCCACTCCCCATTCTCCTGCAAAAGAAGTGGCATCGTCAAAAACATTTTGCCCGTCGTGCATGTATAGTACCGGATATTTTTTTGTTGAATTGTTGTATGATGGCGGCAGATAAACCCAAATTCTTCTTGCCCTGTTTAATTGAGGGATTAAAAAAGCGGTATCGAGGATTGTTACATTCTTATTCGCAGTACTTTTCTTTGTCACCACCGAGGAAGCAAACAGATCTTTCCAGCCGTCGACTGAAACTTCAACATTCGCATTGGCATCTACTTTGAGTGTTCGATTCCCAACATCCTTTCCATCTTTTGTACACTCAACTTTATCCCAACCACCTCTTGTTATTTTATATTCATAAGAGCCTGCGCTCAATGATAACTCAAGAAAATAACCTTTGTCGTTTTTCTGAAACTGGTAATTTTTATGCTGTGGATTCCAGCCATTGAAACTCCCAGCAATAAAAATTGAACTGTTTGCCGGAGTATTCGTTGGGAAAGCATTGATATCAATCCTGATCTTTTGCTGTGCTGCAAGACAGAAAGTAAAGGTAATTGCTATAAAAAAGAATAACGCTCTTCTGGACATGCTTCAAAGTAAAGAAAAACATACTGATCAACGGCGCTTATTTCACACGGATATCCTTAATTGACCTTACCCATTTTTCATTTTTGCAGATCTCACAAGGGTGATGTTTTATTGGCTTGATCTCTTTGGTATGACCACAATAGGCGCAGGAGTAGATTCCTTTCTCCTTTATTTCGTCCAGTTGTGCCTCATGAAGCTCGGGAGTAACCGGCAGCCCATGTACAACTTTGTCATCAGGTAGAAAGAATACACTCACTTGACCGGAAGCTTCAATATAGGCCGCTTCTACTTGTCCAAGATGCATTACACCTTTAAGCCGCAGGTCCTCGAATAATTCATCATGGCGAAGATCATCTAACTTGCAGCTCTCAACTGCAAACTTGCAATCCTTAACAAGCCGCGCATATTTGCCCTCAACAAGGTCATCAAGGTATTTATTTCTTGCCGTAATATAATTGACGATCTTATACATCAGCACAATTGCCACAAAGACCAATGTTGCCGGAAGAATGCCAACATTTTTGTAAAAGGCGGGATCACCTGCAGCCGAACCTAATGTAACAATAAGCACTAACTCAAATACACCCTGTTTGGTGCCCCTCCTTCCAATTGCTCTCATTGCAACTAAGGAGATGATGAACATGATAGCACTTCTAAAAAGCACTTCGGGTAAAAAACTCCACTCTTCTTCACCTAATAGCAGGAATCGCCAATCAATTTGCAGTAGCATATAATCAGTTTAATAAAAACCACCAGCAAATTGAATGCTAAAGTTGAAATGAGTTATAATTAATAATGTACGGTACTAACCTTTAGCCTTTCTTCACCGTGTCCGCAGCAGGTTTTTTAGGCTTGACAAAAATATTTTTGATCTTATCCTTAATGCCCGGGTCATTCTTCTTTTTAGAACTATCAGCAGGACTATTTGCTTTCAAAGTATCTTTTCCAAATACCCGCTCCAATACCTTCTCCTTCGCGTCAGCCTTAACCTTATCCTTCATTACATTTAAAGTATCCTTTGTTCTCGCCTTAGCGCTGTCAATCTTCTGTTGCGCAAAATCCTTTGCCTGTTCCTTCAATGCGTCTGTCGCATCACCGGCTACTTTTTGCAGATCGATTTTTAGGGAAGGATTCGTGACTGTTCCACCCATTTTTACGCTCAGATCGACCATGTCGCTCAGTTTTACCGGAATCCCTTTGCTTGTTGCCTCCGTTACCAAAACGTTTAGCAAATTATTTCCTTCACTACCCAAATATTTTCGCGGCAGTTTCATTTCTATTATATAATCTATCGATTGATCAAATCCGTGCAAACCGCCGATCTGCATTTCAATGTCATTAACTTTCAGATTGAAGGGTTTTACCAGCACTTTCCCATTCGCAAATTCAATAAACTGTCTTACATCTTTTAGAGTGATTGACTTAAGGTGATCGATCTGTAATGCATCTGCCAGTTTCTCGAGTGGCGCAAATTTTTTCAGCAACCCCTCGATCAATAAAAGATTTCCTTTCCCGGATAGTGTATTCAGATCAGGCATCATGGTCCCGTTCAGATTACCCGTCATCGAAAGTTGTGATTGAAGCCTACCTCCGAGGAATTGACCGATTGGCATAAGTTTCTGAACGGTATTGAATGCATAGAACGTTTTTTGGATATCCAGGTCTTTTACATCATATTTAATATTGATCGCCGGGTCTTTCTTATTTGTTTTGGTAGAATATGAGCCATTTAAGTTCATAGTTCCGTCCAAAGCTTCCGTTTTTACATCCTTCAGTTTAATTGTTTCATCTGCCAGCTCTAATGTTCCATTAATATTATTATAATCTACTTTGTCATATTTTACTTTGTCCGCTTTTGCATTAATCGTCATATCGATATTTGCTGGAACAACAAAGGGGCCCGAAGAAGTTGTTGTGGTAGTTGTAGTTGTTGTATCAGTTCCCATCCAGTCATTCAGGTTTATTTTATCAGCAGTTATATTTAATTCGCCGGTCAATCTCTGATCCTGCATGATAAAACCAACAACATTGTCTAATACCCCCTTACCAGTAAAATCAGAATTAAGATAGCTTCCGTTAAAATTTTTAAATAAAACCATTTTGTCAATGAATTCCAGGTTAGTAGTGGAAACAGTTATTCCTTTGGGATAATCTTTTGAAACATATTTCAGGTTATTAATAATCGCATTCCCATTAATATTGATTTTGTCATACTCTCCTCTATCTATTGCTGTTTTATTTCCATTAAATTCCAGGTCAGCATTTAGTATACCAGAAATACTTGTTCCTGGTTCAAGATGCACAAATTGTTTAATGTTATCGAGAGTAAATCTTCCTTCCGCTGTACCTGAGAAATCAACAGTTGATGTCGGTTTGCGTAGCTGCAATGTAAAATCCAAAGGATCCTGGCCCACTTCGATATGACCAGTTGAAATATCCACTATAGTATTATCGGCAAGGCCTCCATTATTTTCCAATCGCAGTTTTATATTACCATTCCGTATGGGTTGTGGAATAACAGGTGATGAATAAAAGAAGTTCTTAATGTCAAGGAATCCACCTGCATTAAATTCACCCTGCTGATTTTGCAGGGCAGCCATATTTCCTCTAACAAAGGCATCGGCCAATACAATACCCCCGAGTTTGGTTCCCTGTTCCAGCTTTATAAATTTTGACAGATTTGCAAGATCGAGCTTGCCCTTTCTTGCTGCATCGATATATTGAATGGTTTCAGGGTTTCTAAATAATAGCCTGAAATCAAAAGGTTCATTAGCCATTTCAGCATGACCTTTC
>JAICGN010000079.1 GCA_025923075.1 Chitinophagaceae bacterium | reverse complement strand
TTGCTCCCTGATTGCCCTTCTGTTGCGACGCTCCGTTCAAGGTTCCGTTCCCTGCTCACCTTTTTTGAATGCCTGTTTTCCATTAGCTTCGCAGCCCAACATTAATCTTAAATCCAAAATCATCATGGCTTACGACGTAGTAGTTCTTGGCAGCGGACCCGGCGGTTATGTAGCTGCAATCAGGGCAGCACAACTAGGTTTTAAAACAGCAATTATTGAAAAAGAGAGTCTCGGGGGGATCTGTCTTAACTGGGGTTGTATTCCAACAAAAGCCTTACTTAAAACCGCCCAGGTTTTAGAAGATATAAAGCACTCAAAGGATTTTGGTATTGATGCCAGTGGTACTCCCAATTTTGAAGCTATTATCAAACGTAGCCGCAACGTTGCCGATAAGATGAGCCGTGGGGTTCAATTCCTGATGAAAAAAAACAAGATCGATGTGCATATGGGTTTTGGAAAATTAAAAAGTAAAGGAAAGATCGAAGTAACTGCACAAGATGGAAGTAAAAAAGATGTTGAAGCAAAATATATAATCCTTGCCACGGGTGGTCGCAGCCGTGAACTTCCTTCAATGAAATTAGATGGCAAAAAAATTATTGGCTACCGCGAAGCAATGGTGTTGCCCCAACTTCCAAAATCAATGATCGTAGTTGGCAGTGGCGCTATTGGTGTTGAGTTTGGTTATTTCTACAATTGTTTGGGCACAAAGGTCACTATCGTTGAGTTTTTACCAAGAGTAGTGCCGGTAGAAGATGAAGAGGTTTCAAAAGAATTGGAAAAGAATTTTAAGAAGAATGGAATGGCAATCATGACCAGCAGCGAAGTAACAGCCGTTGAAACCTCCGGCGCGGGAGTAAGGGCAAAAGTGAAAACGCCGGAAGGAGAAGTTACGCTTGAAGCCGATATTCTCTTAAGCGCCATTGGCGTTTCTGCCAACATTGAAGGAATTGGCCTGGAAGAACTCGGTGTAAAAACTGAAAAGGGGAAGATCATGGTTGATAAGTTTTACCAAACCAATATTCCCGGCATTTATGCAATTGGGGATTGCGTGCCGGGCCAGGCGCTTGCTCACGTGGCAAGCAAAGAAGGAATTATCTGTATTGAGAATATAGGTTTTAATGAAAAGAAGTATAATCACAAACCTGAGCCAATCGATTATAACAATGTGCCCGGCTGTACTTATTGCTATCCCGAAATCGCATCAGTCGGTTATACTGAAACGCAAGCTAAGGAGGCGGGTTATGAAGTTAAAGTTGGCAAATTCCCGTTAAGTGCAAGCGGAAAGGCTTCGGCGGCAGGGCATCCTGAAGGATTTATCAAAGTAATTTTTGATGCTAAGTATGGAGAATGGCTGGGAACCCACATGATTGGTTATAATGTTACTGAAATAATCGTACAAACTGTAACGGCGAGAAAACTGGAAACAACTTACCAGGAAGTATTAAACAGCATTCATCCGCATCCAACGATCAGTGAAAGTGTAAAGGATGCGATCGAAGTTGCCTACGGAGAAGCAATACATTTATAGAACCACGATTTACAAGATTTCATGGGATTATGCGGACTTTATATTCCTTTTTTGAGATAGTTTCAATAAATAGTTTTTCTACTTTGCCGCATAATCCCTGCCTACCGCCAGGCAGGATTTGTAATCCTTTTAATCGTGGTTCAAAAAAAACGCCATCTCACGATGGCATTTTCTCTCAGTTAGTATTGGTTGGTTTCTATAACCTGACAAATTTTGCGTGAAATTTTTCTTCTTCTTTTTCAGCACGAATAAAATAAATTCCGGCACTCAAACGACTCACATCAATTGCCTCGATTTTGGAATTGATGACCTTACTCATCACAACTTTTCCACTGATATCTAGGATTTGCATTTGCCTTCCCATCCACCGCTCGTCGTATTCAAAATACAAATTGATAATAGATGAGGCAGGGTTTGGATATACTTTTACGTGCAGCCACTTAGGATAAAAATCAGGTAATGGTGCCGCTTCTATCGTTGAAGTGTTCAATCCTTTTGAGCTGAGAATTGAATTTCTGGGCCCACCCGGCTCAAACAGTACTCTTGCTCTTCTTCTTTGTCCCATGGTGAACATATTCATACACACGTCATCCGTGAAATCCATATAGTTCATATACATGTCACCAGGAGAAGTACTGCTGCACGAGATCCTCACACCGCTTGGACAACCGGGCGTATATGAGCTTTGCCTTGGTGTATCATCAACCCTATCGTCGCCGCAATAATCTTCGCCCCAGATATGATAAAGATTTACCCAATGGCCGGCTTCATGAACAAGAGTTCTGAAATCGTTGCGTGTGCGTGATGTGCCACGTGCCTTAAATATGTCTTCAAATGATAAAACAATTCCGTCTCTTAACGGATCGGAGCCAGGAAAGGCACTGTACCCCAGCACATCTCTCATATTACACAGCCAGATATTGAGGTAGCTCTTTGAATCCCATGCATCATCACCATACGAGGAACTAAACTTCATTTTATCATCAGACATCCAATAATTGATAGGAGTGTACTTTCTTATAACTCCATTTGTCGCTGCGCCATGAGGGTCCATAGTTGCCAGCTTAAATTCAAAGTCCATTGCAGCTGCATAGGGTTTGAATGCTGATGGGGTATTGGTTGTATCAAAATTCCTTTTATTGAAATCCCTGTTAAGTGCCGCTATCAAAAGCTCGATAGTAGCCATGGGTATATTTTGATCAGGAGTATGATAAAGCACATGAAAAACGACAGGTACCCTGATTATCTCAGGTATTCCGTTGATCCGGTGGGTACCGGTTGATGTGCTTAGCCTTTCCCTGGTAAACACATCAATTTCCTCAAGTCTTGTCTTCAACGAGGTGTTTTCATTTATTTGTTGCTTTACATACTCATCCATGCTGCATTTGTGTTGAGAAAAAGACTGAAAGCCTATACAAATAAAAAATAATAACCCCAGGTACTTAGCCATAAAAATGATAGATGAACAAACTTAAAAATGTGGGATTCCAGGGATATACGGAAATGAAGGGGGTGATCAGCAGGATACGAATCGAACTAACCTTCAAAAGAAGGTGAAATTATCAGGCGATAAGGTATAAGTTGGATTGTTCTCAAATATAATTCATTAACTTTTTAAAAAGCAACTTTGCTATTTAAAATCTTTTATGAATCGTACATTTACCCGATCAATTCCATCAAAGAGAAATCCCTTACATGAAAAGAAAAATCATTTTCCCGCTAATCGTAGTTTTTCTTATTGTATCTGTATCCTCATCCTCCCTTTTTGTACGTTGCAAGGGCGGCAATAGTACCGTTGATACAACCACCATCGCCGATCCCACCCCTCTTCCTCCCGTTTTAGGTCATACAATTATTGAGACGTTACCACATGACACAAGCTTTTATACACAAGGACTTACTTTTTATAAAGGAGAATTATATGAAGGCACCGGCGATCCGGGTCATATTGGAAAGTCAAGACTGATGAAAATAGATTTGAAGACCGGAAAGCCATTAAAATCAATTTCTTTACCACCTAAGTTTTTTGGTGAAGGCATAACAATTTTGAGAGATACTATTTATCAGCTTACCTGGCAAGAACATAAAGTTTTTGTATATACCCTAAAAGATTTTAAACAGGTGAAAGAATATGATATCGCAACTGAGGGCTGGGGCCTGACAAATGATGGTCAAAGGCTAATTGTCAGCGACGGTGGCGGTATGCTTTATTATTATGACCCCTCTACTTTCAAATTATTAAGTAAGAGTTCTATCATGGAGGGCAATAGCTATACATTCAACCTGAACGAACTTGAATACATAGATGGGTTTGTATTTGCTAACCAATACACTTACCCCTATATTTTAAAGATAGATCCCGCGGCAGGAAGAGTGGTAGCCAAATATGATGTAAATGATATGTGGAAAAGAGTGAAGACTGTGAAGCCTGATGTTGATGTTCCAAATGGAATCGCATATGATTCTACAACAAAGAAAATTTATGTAACCGGTAAACTTTGGCCTGAAATGTACCAGATACAATTAGGACAATAATTCTCTTTCGAAATAATATAGATCACGGAACTGCACTTCTTCACATCGCTCATCGCCTTCAAATTTGACATTAAACCCGTCCAAAATGCGCCGATCCAGTTGGGATTTCCGTTTTTATATTTACTACTTAGCAGGCTAACATAAAAACTGTCAAACCACATTGGTTTTATCAAAGTGATTCTTAAACCTGATTCTTTCATTAACCATTGCATGGTTTGAGGAGTAAAATGGTAAAGATGCCGTGGCACATCATAGCCTGCCCAGTTCGGGCCATAACTCATCGCATCATAACTCGTATAATTAGGAACAGCGATAAACAGCTTCCCGGTATCCGATAATAGTTTTTTAAATGTTACGATATACTTTTTTACATCGTGTACATGCTCAAACACATGCCAGAGAGTAATAGCATCGAATTTATTAGCTGGTAAATGAAAGAGTTCCTCTCCCGGCAATAGCTTTAAAGAATGCCGTTGCAGTGCGACATTTCTTGCACCTTCATCAGGCTCAAGCCCAGTTACCTGCCATCCTGCCCGATGCATGGCAGCAGCAAAATAGCCGGTACCGCTTCCTATATCTAGTAAATTACCATGCCCTAACCCGGTAATTTTTTCAATGAGCTTTTTCTTTTTATTGATTGAAATGTTTCTTACAATTTGATAAAGACGATTGATAATCCCCTTTGAATTATCCGTATGAGAAATATAATTTTCAGATTTATAATATTCACCGATAGAAGCTTCTGATGGTGGATTTTGTGTAAAACGAACCTGGCAATTACGGCAATGATAAATATCAAAATATTCCTGGCTTGCTGTATTGTCTTTTACTTTAAAGACTTTTGAAATGCCCGCTGATCCGCAAACGGGGCACAGTGTGTAAAGAATTTGAGTAGTCATTAATAAAAGGAAGCGTTCCTTTAGTTTGATTTAATAACAGAATTATTTCCTGCAGAAGACGGATTAAAACCCTTTTCAGAAAAGTACCAGCCAATAAACATCACCGCCAGAATTGTCAGCACAATCGCCATTATCCAGGCATAATTTTTCTTTGGTGCATCGCCGGCAAAATATTCTGCCATTTCTACTGAAGATTTTTCCCGCTCGCCTACCAGCACCGTATGTTCAAATTTTTCACGGATCACTTTTTCTGCATGCACAGGTTGTTCAGTTTGCAATGCGATCTTGTGAGGATCAAGTTTCAGCTTGCCGGTCTTATCTCTTTTTAAAACGCCCACACCATTCCAATTTGCCTCGCCGGCCTGAGAAATCCTATTTTTTAAGGCGAATGAAAAGTCGTTCACAGATTTTATTGCATCCCACTCCGAAACCCCTTTAGCTGAAGATAACCAGTCAAATAATTTTTTTGAAGGCGTATCATTTTCATGGTCGAAAATGAAATAAAATGAAGGAGAATTCAATTGTCTGTTAGTAAAATCAAGTTGGGAGGAATTCTGTTTAAGGCTGATCGTGCCGATCCCCGGCAGACTCAATTTCTTATTAATTATTAGGAATTCGTATAAAGAATCTTGCATTATTTCGATTTCTGATCGAATGCGAAGATAATGCCCGCCAGGAAATTAAATCCATATGATCTGTATAACTTCCATGGTTCATATTCCCTGTTCAAAATATTATTGAATTGTGTCCAGAGATTCAGATTTTTTGTAATCCGAAATTCAAGACCTGCATTCACATCAAATGAACCATCCAACTGCGCAGAATTACCTGCCGGCGTTTTATATTGTGCACCATCCCAAAGAAACACATCCGATTTCAACCAAAGATCCTTTATTACCTGCACCCTTGCAGTGCCTTTCATTTCAAAAGGAACCAATCCGTAGGCCTTATCGTTCTCCTGGATATCGAAGTACTTATTGAGTTTGATGCTTGCTAAGACGGAAAACTTCTCTTGCTCAGTATACCCTATTTCACCGCCAAAGTGAACAGCCTTCATTTCAGGCTCATATATCACCCTGAAAGTGTTATCATAAATGTTCAACGTTGAATTATCATTTACAAACAGTGGCTGATTCTTATATTTGTTATACGCCAGTTTTGCATTATAAATAAAATGATTGCCTAATGAACCCTTAAAACCTGCGTATCTTTCTACGACCCATGTATTCTTTAAGTCTGCCGGCGCATCGATATAAGGATTAATTGAGGCTAAATACAGATAGGATGTTCTTCTGACAAAGCCCGACCAGCCTGCCTGGAAAGTGAATCGTTGGTCTTCAGTGCTCGCTTCAATCAGCATATTAGGAAACATTTTAAATGTCTTGTTATCCCACGACGGGCGAATGCCAGCCTGTGCATTGACCTTTGGAGTTTTGAAAACAATTGATGGACTTATATACCAAAAAGTATTATCAAGTGCCGATTTATTATCAGGTTTATACCTTGTCAGGTCAAATGTTGCACCAAGATTTACGCTAAATGTTTTGCCGACTGCTTTCTGAAGTGGAAGATTTACATACGTATTGCTTTCACTATTTTTTCTTTCATCATTAAATACATTGATAAGTATTTCGGGAGCATAAGAAATACCATATTGCAGGCGATTGATGTTGTGAAAACCGACACCGCCTCTCCATGTTTGAAAACTTTGCTCTAATGAATCTTTCGGAGGAATAGATAATACCGTGGGATCAAGCCCGTACTTATAATAACGATCCTGCCTCATGCCAAGCTGTGCATTCCATTCAAGGCTTTTACTTGTTTGAAAAAAACCTTTCAGGTCAACATTCGTATTTCGATAATCCTGGTAAAGAATTTTCCCCGAAGAAGAAACATGCTTTGCATAAATATTAAGTCCGGCCGTTCTTCCATCACCAAAGGAAAATCCTGCCTGGACAAATGGCGTTTTCAGGCTTCCAAAACCGGCTTTTATATAACTAGTAAGATCCCAGAAGCCGCCAGAATCGATATCCAAGGCCAACGGGCGAAGACTGCCGGGCGCATAGCCAAGTACTAAGTTTTGATTGGGAATATCGTAATTCAATCTTGGCTTCGTCGTGTCATTTACTGCCGGCGACGCGTTAAAATTTATTTTTGCAGACTCTTTCAACACCGGCCTGAAAGCTGAAGTGATGTCAACAGTTCCTTTTTTCTTCGTGGTGTCCTGCGAATAAGAAATACCCAAACTTAAAAGTCCAAATCCCAATAGAATAGCTTTCATGTTTAATTTGTTCTTCATTATTATTAATTAATAATTATTAATTATTAATTTTTGACGATTAGATTAATTACCGACTTTACTACTTTTGCCTTCTTCGTCCACTACCCTATTTAATTTCTCCTGTGCTTCTTTCTTAAACTCAGGTACTATTGAATTATCCACTATACTTTGAAAAGTGGCTTTGGCGTTGAAGTAATCCTTTTGCCTGAAATAAATATCACCAAGAAGGATGTAAGATTTGGTCACCCAATAATCATACGAACCCGATTTATTGATCACTTCAAATGCGGTTTTTTCCGCATCGCTAAGTTTATTCAGCGCAAACCAGCTATTGGCAATTTCATATCTCGCTTCTGCTGCAAGTGCTGCCTTATTCAGTACAACTACTGATTTGTAGTTTGCGATCGCAAGATCATACTGGCCATTTACCTGGTAAGATTTTGCGATGGTCATATTCGCCAGCGCCTTATCATCACTGCTGCTTCCTTTTAATGTTACTAATTCATTGGCATTTTCGACGGCCTGACCCCATTTCTGTAATTGGTACTGGCAACGAAGGAGACCACGCATCGCTTCCAGGCGGTTTTCCTGGCCTGAAGCAATTTGTTTTAATTGAGCATAATAACTTTCTGCCTGTGTATAATTCTTCTGCTCAAAGAAATAGATCCTTGCTGCCTGCAGAATGGCTTTTTCTGCAAAACGATTCGGCGCTTTTTCCGCGACTGCGTTGTATCCACTCAACGCATTGTTCCAATCTTTTTTTTCGTAATAAATTTCGCCGCGATAAAAATTTGCATCTAAGGAGTAGGCGCCACCGGGAAAACGCTGTATATAATTATTAAAGGCAGTCAACGCGGCATTTGTGTTTCCACTTTGGTATTGTGTCAGGGCTACTGACCATGAAAGCGAATCTTCAGTACTTACATCCAGTGGTCTGCCCATCTGACGCATATAGTTTGCATACTCATCGGGCTTTCCCTCTTCCACGTAAATACTTTTAATATTTTCCAATGCTTCTCCTGCTTCAGGAGAATTAGGATATGCCTGCACCAAATTCTTATATTGAGTTAATGCTTCACGGTTATTATTGAGGTTATAATTTGCAATACCAAGCTTTAATTGTGCCTGTGGCTTCAAGCTGGTGTTTGTTGCAAGCTTGAGTACGTTATTTAGTGGTGTGATCGCCTCACGAAAACGTTCCTCAGCAAGATAGGCGTTGGCGATCTCCATATTTGCATCACCAACGAGACTCGAGGTAGGGAATTTCCTTACCATCGTATTCATCAGGCTTATCTTTTCATTCGAGCTCCTTACACCAGCGATCATGGCAACCTGGAAAGTTGCATAATCCTCAGCCGGCCATGAAAGTTTAATAACATTATCATACATCGCCTTGGCACGACTATAATCACGGCTCATAAAATAACAATCAGCGCTCCGGATATAAGCATCCTGTGTAAGCGCATCAGAATTTAAAGCGGGATTTTTTCCAATCTGTTCAAAAAATTTCAATGCCGCCGGATAATTTTCTTTTCTTAAATAACTATAACCAAGATTGTAGCGGATTGAATTAGCATTTGCTTCGCCAGCTGCCGGTGCGCCCGCATCCAGATATGCATTGTAATATTTAATGGCATTATCTAATTTATCGGTGCGATAGGCAATCTCTCCTTTCCAGAAATTAACGAGCGGCAGGACTGCGGCGTTGTTTGGATCTTTCATCGCCTTATCGAGTAATGCATCAGCTTCCTGCAATCTGCCGTCATTAATTAATTCAGTTGCCCTTCCGAATAAGATCCGTGGATACATTTTTTTGGAATTGGCAGAAGGATTTGAAAGACCCTCCATCAATGCCAAAGCATCTTTGTAATTATTTGTATTGGCAAGCACCATTACCATCAGGTCTCTGGCTTCCGTGTTATAGTTTGAGTTGGGATAATCTGCAAGGAAAGAGCTCAGGCTGTTCAATGCTTCATCCTGGTAACCGAGCTCATAAGAAAGTTTTGCATACTGAAATTTTGAAATTTCCTTCTGCGCTTTATTGCTTGCATTTGAAGCGCAAAACAAAAATGCATTCCTTGCATTTGCCTTTTCCCCCACTTTCAAATAGGAATCACCAAGCAGATACATGGCATGCTGACTCAGTGAATCGTCCTTCCCGCTCAATTGCTTAAAGCCATTTATTGCTTTTGGATACTGACCGGCTATATAATAGCTGTATGACAACTCATATAGATTCTCCCTGGTTACTTTGTCTGATTTCTGGACGTATTCTTCAAGATAGGGTAACCCTTTATCAAATTCTTTTCGTTCAAAGTAACCATGTCCAAGCATCAGTTTCATTTCGCGGTCGTAATATTGAGCATTCCCGCCTTTTATTTTTTTCTCAGCATACGCGATCGCTTCTTCTTTTTTTCCCTGAATATAATAGATCTGCGCAATATAATATGGTACTACCGAAGCGTAGGTTGCTTCATTCTCGACTATTTTAAAGCTTTCCAGGGCATCATTATAGTTGCGGTCACGGAAAGCGAGAAAACCATAATAATAGTTCGCATCAATATAATTTGGATCATCATTTATCTGCCTTATCGAATTGAAAAGTGGTTTTGCCTGGTTGAATTTCTGCAACGTAAAATATGAATAGCCCTGGTGAAATTTCATGTCCGCGATCTCACGATTGCTAAGATTGGCAATGCCTGCTTCCTCATAATACTTCGCCGCATCGGCAAATTTTTGCTGACGATAATAAAATTCACCAAGGTGAAAATTCATTTGCTGGACCCTGGCGTTACTTTTTTCCAGCTCGATATAGTCAATTGCTCTTGCTTCGGCCCTCTCTTCATTTTGTTTTAATGACAGCACGGTGGTGTAATAGTTCACTTCCTGGGTCATTAACGCATCATTGATCAGGTCCGTTTCTCGTAACGCCTGTTGCAACTCTTTAAACAAGGGATAGGCAAGGCTGTATTGATCTTTCTGGTAATATTCTTTTGCTTCTTTAAATTTTTCCTGCGGGTCTGTGTAAATGCGGGTTTGCTGTGCCTGGAGAGAGAAAACTGAAATAACAGCAGCTACAGAGGCGATGATCCGATTCTTCATATTAATTGTCCTTTAAACCTATGGTGACTTAACGTTGCAAAATTCAAATTATTTCTTACGAGTGCCAAACATCATTCCAAACAACTGTGGATAAGTACAATGTTGATATATGTTTAACAATTTATTCTGTAAAGCAAATGACCGGGTATTCTCTTTTTCATTTTTATGACTTGCAAAATTGATTGCAGAAAATAAAAAGGGTACAACAAATTTTTAACTACTTTGCCGGCCCACCGTGAAATGTTGACATTGATAAAACAGCCGATCGGGAAAAAAATCAAATAAGATGTTTACCGCAGAAACCAAGGTAAGAGTACGGTATGCCGAAACAGACCAAATGGGGGTTGTTTATCACAGCAATTTCTTTCTTTACTTTGAAGTGGCAAGAGCAGAATCGATACGACATTTAGGATTTACCTATGCCGATATGGAAAAAATGGGGATGATAATGCCGGTGGTAGATGTCCACGCAAAATACCTCCGACCCGCATTGTATGATGACCTGCTTACGATCAAAACTTTTTTGAAAGAAATGCCACTGCATCACAAAATTGAATTTCATCATGAAGTTTTTAATGAAAAAGCAGAATTGCTTTGTATTGGGAAAATTATTTTATACTTTATGGAAAAGGACACGATGAAAAAAACAGCCATGCCCGAAACACTGAAGAAAAAAATAGAGCATTATTTTCATTAATCTTGTAAATGGATCACCCAATACCTATACCTGCGGAGATTCCCAAACCGGAACTCGAAGAGCCAAAAACTAAGATGAACGTATGGGTTAAGTCCGCGTTTAGTCTTCTTCTTTACCTTGCTATTGGCTATTTTTTCTTCAGCAGCAACTGGGTTTTTCTTCTCATTATCACTATAATTATTGTATTTCACGAGCTGGGGCATTTTGTTGCTATGAAATATTTCAAATATAATGACCTGGGTATCTTTTTTATCCCATTGCTTGGTGCTTATGTATCAGGAAACAAACAGGAAGTAAGTCAACGGCAATCGGCGATCATTTTGCTGGCGGGACCTGTCCCCGGAATTATTGTTGGTATAATTTTACTTTTAATTCCCGGTAGTGATTCGATGATGCTTTCTGAAACGATCAGCCTGGACGAAGTGGCCAAGGCCTCAATCTTATTGAACTTACTTAATCTTTTACCGATATATCCCCTGGATGGCGGGCAATTGCTGCACCGTCTGTTCCTCGATAATAGCCAGCTCATTGGCAGAATATTTCTTATTGTTTCTGCCGCGCTGCTGACCTGGGTGGCTATTAGCTCGGGAATATATCCTTTATTGATTTTTCCCTTTATGATGATCACACGATTGATCCGTGAAATGCAACACGAACGGATTGAAAAAAAGATCGAAGCTGACGGGATTGATTTGGTGAAAACTTATGACGAGATAACTCCCGAAGAATATTGGAAAATAAGAAATGTTTTAATAAACCACTACCCGCAGTTAAGGGATGTAAAACCTTCACCGCCTTATGAAATTTCATCAAAAGAAGACCAGGTGATTAATATGATCCAGGGACTTTTACAACGAAACGTAATTCAAGATCTTTCACTTGGAGCAAAATTTCTAATAATGCTTATATGGGTCGGCTGTTTTGTTGCGCCTTTCTTTTTAGATCTTTCCATCGGAACTTTTTTCTAAGTTGGTAGTTTGTAACTATCATTTCAAGGTATCCAAAACCTTATACATTTTATTTACTAATGCTGAAGAAGACCCGTTGTAATTATTCACCAGGAAGGAAAAAATATATTCCTTTCCATTCTTTGCTCTATGATAACCGCAAAATCCTTTTACGCCCCTGATGGTCCCACTTTTTATTTTCATGCCATTATATTCGGGTAACGAATTATAGAAATAAGGGAACCAGCTTTTGGTTTTCGCATATTTTAAGATCGCGACCTGCGCATGTGTAGTAACACGATTCAGTGGCGATAGCCCTGAGCCATCAACAATATTCAATTCATCCTCATCCATGCCTTTTTCTTTCCAGAATTTTTTAACGACAACCACCCCACTATCCGTGGAACCAAATCCATTCTTTTCGTAAGCAAACGTCTTTATCAATGCTTCGCCATAGAGGTTAATGCTTTTTTTATTGAACCAATAGATGATGGAATCGAGAGAGGGGGAATAATGAGTGTAAACTAAGTCAGAATTGCTTTTATCAATAAGAGATTTATTTAAGACCTCGTAAGAACCACGTCCTCCATCGAACCCCTTTTCCTTCTGTAACCGGGATAAGAGCGATACTGAAAATACCCACTCCGGATTTGTAATACTCGCCGAGATTGAAAAATTGTTTTCATTAACCGGTATTGTTCCCCTGATCTTATAATTATCAAATTTATCCGGTGGTAAATAAACATAAGCATTGTCACCACTGCCTTTCTTAGCTGAGATCAGTTTGGGCTCCAGTTTATTTATTAATATTTTTGATTCATCAGGGATTGATCGTACAATTCTTACCGAATCATCTAAATCGTTTCCGGATTTGAGAATTATGTCGTACTGGTTTTCCCGGTAATTTAGTTTATGAGCCCCTGCTCCATAATAATTTCCAATATCCTGCCATATCCAACCATCCGGGATATTTTCGTAATCCCACCCTGAATTATCTATAAATATTTTCCTTACTTGACCGATGACGGATTTATTGAAGGAAACGATTAAACTATTGATAATTGAGTCTGTACTTGTCCAGCGCCAGCGCCAGCTCCCAAAAGTTGGATCGCCACTTGGCATTACATTCAACCTGGTAACATCTGTTCTTGGGCTATAAAAACCCGTTTTGTACCTATAATCTTTCCCCAACAATTCAAAAGCTGTAATACTCGTAATAGTTTTTTGTGTCGAAGCTGGTGCCAAACCCACTTGTGAGTTTTTATTAAATACGACCTGTCCCGTATTTGCATCAATAACATACAAAGAACTGATAGCATGTTTTAACTGGCTATCTTTTTCAAAGGTGGTAAATGCTTTTTGGAGTTTCTGTGTGATGGTCTGCCCAAAAAAGTCAAAAGTCAAAAGTGAAAAGTAAAAAGCGATTACAATCTTTTTTATTGAGAATTGCATACTGATCATTGAACATTGAACATTTAATTCTCCAAATTTAGCCATCTCCTAACTTTGCAGGCTATGAAAAATGTTAATGCAAGTATTATAACAATCGGTGATGAATTATTGATCGGCCAAACTATCGATACCAATAGTGCATGGATGGCGCAGGAACTGAATAAAATTGGCGTATGGGTAAGAAGGAAAGTTGCTGTCGGTGACGCGTGGGATGATATATGGAATGCATTAGATGCGGAAAGTAAAGAATCAGATATCATATTAATTACCGGTGGCCTGGGTCCCACTGCCGATGATATAACAAAACCCTTATTATGTAAGTATTTTGGTGGCAAACTTGTCGTAAATAAAGACGTATTGAATCATGTAAGCTATTTATTTGAAAAAGTATACCGGCGACCGGGACCAATGCTTGAAAGAAATTTAAAACAAGCTGAAGTACCTGATGTTTGTACCGTGCTGCATAATGCCCGGGGAACAGCACCGGGCATGTGGTTTGACGCCCGGCCTTCCCAAACCTCTCCAAAGGAGGGGCTTGCCAACACACCAAGCCAGCCTTTCGAAGATTCTTCCTATATAAATAAAACCCATAAACATGAAGAGACGTCGAATAGCAGGGATAGTGCGCCGGTGGCTTCCCCCTTTGTGGGAAGTCGGAAAGGGGCCGTTTTTGTTTCATTGCCGGGAGTTCCTCATGAAATGAAGGGCTTGATGGTAAATGAAGTGCTGCCAAGAATCGAAAAAACTTTTGAACTCCCTTTTATTATTCATCGCACCGCTTTCACCATGGGCACAGGTGAAAGCATGATCGCTGAAAAGATCAAAGACTTTGAAACCAGTTTGCCTGAACACATCAAACTTGCTTATTTACCTGGTTACGGAATGGTAAAACTGAGATTAACAACAAAGGGCGACGATAAAGAAAAAATGGAGAAACAGTTGAATGAAAAATTTTCTGCTTTAAAAGAATTGGTTCAGGAATGGCTTGTGACAGATGAAGATGAAAACCTGGCGACAGTGGTTCAGAAAATTTTGAAAGCAAAGAATAAAACGATTGGCACTGCTGAAAGCTGCACCGGTGGCTATATCGCTCATTTGATCACTTCCAATCCCGGTTCTTCCATCGGTTATAAAGGCAGCATAATTAGCTACGCAAATGATGTAAAGGAAAAAATTTTAGGTGTTAGTGATAAGACATTAAGAACAGCCGGTGCAGTAAGTGAAGAAACAGTGATACAAATGGTGAAAGGGGCCATTGAAAAATTGAATGTTGACTTTGCTGTAGCAACCTCTGGCATTATGGGTCCCGATGGTGGCACAGATGAGAAACCGGTAGGAACCGTATGGATAGCCGCAGGTAATAAGGGAAAAGTGGAGACAGCGAAATTGTCTTTCCGGTTTGATCGTGAAAGAAATATTGAGATGACAGCACATACTGCATTGAACTTTTTAAGAAAGTTTATTCTTGCTAACACTTGATCGGGTTTTAAAACTCAAATCATTACCTTTGGCCAGCCCCCTCCCGATCCCGACCTGTCGGGGCCATCATCGCACAAGGCCAGAAGCTGAATAGCATTCATGCAGTACAAGTGTGCGACGCAAGGGACGGCGAATAGAATTCCGATTGCTGACCACAAAAAAATATTTATGGCAATAGTTGATCTTGTAATGCCTAAGCTCGGCGAAAGTATTATGGAGGCTACAATTTTGAAGTGGCATAAACAACCGGGTGATTCGGTGAGTATGGATGAAACTGTACTGGAGATTGCCACTGATAAGGTGGATAGTGAAGTGCCCAGCACAGCAGCGGGTGTGATGAATGAGATCCTTTTTAATGTAAATGATGTAGTACCTGTTGGGACTGTCATCGCAAGAATAAAAACCAGCGCTGAAGAAACTGTCTCAGCAAAACAGGCGCCGGTACCACCTAAAGTTGAAACTCATCATCCCCAGGTGGAAACGGTTGCTGAAGTGGTTTCATCTCATCAAACTTCTCCCGATTATTATCGGGACAGGCCTCAAACTAACGGTACAGGAAATCGTTTTTATTCACCCCTTGTATTGAACATTGCAGCCAGTGAAGGTGTAAGTATGAGTGAGCTTGAAAATATCCCGGGTACCGGCAATGAAGGAAGGGTGACAAAAAAAGATATTTTGCATTACGTGAGTGAGAGAAAGTCAGGAGTCAGGAGTCGGGAGTCAGGAGTCAGGAGTCAGCAAGCAACCGTACAAAGCCAAACAGAAGTTTCCGTGATAAAGGAATCTGCGCCACTCACGTCGCACGATTCACGCCTCACGACATATACAGGCAATGTTGAAATAATTGAAATGGACCGGATGCGTAAGCTGATCGCCGAACACATGGTGAGAAGCAAGCATACAAGTCCGCATGTAACCAGTTTTACTGAAGCCGATGTAACGAATCTTGTGTTGTGGCGTGATAAAGTGAAAAAAGATTTTGAAAAACGTGAAGGAACAAAAATTACTTTTACGCCTTTGTTTATTGAATCGATCGTACGTTGTATAAAGAAATTCCCACTCGTAAATTGTTCCCTGGATGGAGATAAAATAATTATCAAGAAGGACATCAACGTGGGAATGGCTACCGCACTACCAAATGGTAACCTTATTGTTCCTGTGATAAGAAATGCTGATCAATTGAATTTGGTTGGATTAACCAAACAAGTAAATGCGCTTGCTGATAATGCCCGAACGAATAAACTGAGACCCGAAGATACACAGGGCGGCACATTCACGTTAACTAATGTAGGCACATTCGGAAGTTTGATGGGAACGCCGATCATTAACCAACCGCAGGTTGCGATACTTGCTGTTGGCGCCATTAAGAAACGCCCGGTTGTTATAGAAACCCCCGCTGGTGACAGCATTGCCATCCGTCATATGATGTATTTAAGTATGAGCTATGACCATAGAATTGTCGATGGAAGTCTTGGCGCTACCTTCCTGACTGCAGTTGCAAAGGAGTTGGAAAATTTTAATGGCGATCGTGAATACTGATCACACTAACCAACATGATATAATGCTAACGGCTCCGCGTATCACCGGAGCTTCTTAATTTGTGGGAGTGCCGTAAGTCCTATTTTTAAAACTCATTCTATTTCCTTTCTTCGTCACGATGTAAAGATTGTCGTATTCAGAATCGGGTAAATCAGTTGGAATTTTTATTTCACCGCAAAGTTTATTTACAATATCATCCACGGTATTGGAATGCCCGACGATCAGTGAATTGCCGCTTTTAATCTCCTTAAGTTTTTCTATTAAGAAATCCAGTGAATCCCTTGTATTGTATAATTCAATTTTTGTGGCGCCCCTTAATTCGTTTAGTGGCTGTGCCGTGGAAATGGTACGAATGGTGTTTGTAGAAAAAATATACTGTACGCCCTTTGTTTTTAGCGCTTCTCTTAACTCAATTGCCCTTACCCTGCCAGCGGCCGAAAGTGGCGGATCATCTGGTGTGCTCATAGTGGTCCCGGGCGATGCTGTTTCTTTTTCCGCATGCCGAACGATGTAATATTTTACCGGGCTACAGGACGAAAAAGCTATGATCAGCAAATACGGGACAAATCTTAGCATAGAAATTGTTTTTAACAAACTTAGGGTAAACTTACTTTTTATTTTTAAAGTCTTTTATATAAATTACAGTAACTAACCCAAATAAAGAACCTATGAAGTCACTATCCGAAACCTGGTTTGCCGAAGGTTATATTGATTTTGAACTGAAAAAATATACCCTGTTGGCGTATTTAAAAGAGGTAAATAAATATTTTAACGAAAGCAAACTTTACCCGCAGCTTTCAGATATTATTTTCCACTATAACAACCTTGTGGCTTTTCGTGAGAATAAGAAGATCCTCCAGGACCACTTTCCTAAAAAACTTACCGGTGTACAATTAGAAAAATTGCAATTGCTTTACCAGCAAATGATAGAAGACGATGAACTTATGCAGGAATTGGAGGATATCATTAATTTTTCAGCCACCAGGATGAAATGCACCATCAACAGTGGTGTAGAAATTTACGAGCTGGTAGAAGAAAAAATTATCATAAACCCGGTCGGCATTATCCCACTTGATACACAGGAGGGCTATTTCTTTTTAAATACAACTGCTCAGAAACAAACACTGGTTTATCATTATCGTCTTTCATTTTTTGAAAAACATGATGAAAAATACAGGAGTATAAAAACAGCCTATGTAAATAGCTGGGATAAGAATTTTATAAATACTTTTGAAAGCATAAAAGCCGAGCTGATCAAATACCGCAATCAATTGCCTAACCCTGCAGTTTATTCAATACAAATCGAGTTAGGTTTCCCGGTTGAAGAAACTTTACTTCCCGTTGCAAAAAGAAGTTTGGTGAAATATATCAGCACACAAGCGGCCTAACCCTCATTCCCTTTTCAAAGGAAAGGGAGGCCAGGCATTTGGTTCTTTATTCAATTTTAGTAATAACACATCAAAAACAAGACATTGCTCAACGTTTGGATTGTGTGTTAGCAAGTCCTTCCCTTTGGGTCCCGATAGCTATCGGGATAGGATGGGCCTAATATTCCAACCCCCAATCTTTCCCTTTTTTCACAGCAGGCACCCCTTCGGTGATCCATTTTGGCGGAGCATCATCTTTCAGCAGCCAATCAAAATATTGTTGCTCTCTTATCTGGATGTCTTTACGATTTCTCCTTTCAACCAGATTATGCGCCTCGCCATTGTAATTAAGCAACCAGACCTTTTTGTTTAATCTTCTCAGTCCGGTGAATAATTCAATTCCCTGGTACCAGGGCACCGCCCCATCAGCATCATTATGCATAATAACAAGTGGCGTTGTTACTTTAGGTAAATGAAACAGTGGCGAGTTTTCAATATAAAGATTTGGTTTCTCCCACAGTGTTGCCCCAATCCGGCTTTGTGATTTTTCATATTGGAACTGTCTGTTCAATCCACTCTCCCATCTTATACCACCATAAGCACTGGTCATATTTGCGACTGGTGCACCTGCCCATGCTGCTTTAAAAAGTTTTGTCATTGTAATTAATTGCGCCACCTGGATACCGCCCCAACTTTGCCCCTGTATCCCTATCCTGGTACTATCTATAAACCCTTTTTTAACCAATGCTCTCGCGCCGCTGACAACATGGTTGTAAGCATCTCTTGCGGGGTGACCCGTGCCATAATGTATATCCGGTGAAAAGACAACGTATCCGCGGCTTACAAAAAAAGAAATATTCAAGCGGCTGGGTGTTGGTGACGGAGGATTGTAAGTATACAGGCCGTTAGAGTGTGTTTCATAGAAATAACAGATCAGCGGATATTTTTTCTTTGGGTCAAAATCTTCCGGTTTGTAAACGATTCCTTCATTCATTTTTCCGGTATATGCTTTCCATTTGAATAATTCAGCTGTACCCCAGTTGTAATCTTTTTGTTGAGGGTTGATGGCGGAGAGTTTTGTTATTGAAGGCATATTCTCAATTACAGGGCCACTCAAATTGGAAGTGATTTTCCCTCCTACGTTTTCAACCGCATACAGATCCGGTGAGTTATTAAAATTTTCTTTGCTAAAAATAAAAACATTTGCATTCTCAGCTTTGATAACCTGCGCAATAAAAAATTCTTCATCGCTGTTAATTGGCTTTAAATCGGCGACACCTACGTTATTTGAATAGTGTCCATCCCATAGACCAGCCTTCTTATTGTTTTCATTGAAAGTTCTGAAAACCACATGTTGACCTGGTTCTAGGAATCGTTCTTCCCGGTTAACCCTTATATATCGATAGATTTTTTTGTTCTTCCTGTCTCCAATAACTAATTGAGGCCCGCCAGAACCATCAACGTTTACTTTCCAAATACTATATCGGTCATATACGAAAACTGCTTTGTCATCTTTTTCCCATCCCATGACGCCATAGGGCGTCGGCAAGTCCGGGGTGTCATTCTCTTCATCCCATAACGGCGCTTTTATTTTTGAAGTAATATTTCTTTTTTCATCTCCATCCCATACAAAATAATTTTTTGCTTTGCGATCATACCACATTATGTATTTACCGGTCGGGGAAATATATTGTGGAGAAAGAACGCCATTCAGGTCTTTGATCACTAATTTCTTTGAGCCATCTTTCACGTTGATTGCATAAATATCTTTCAATGTGTTACCGGTCCACTGGCTTTGCACTCTTTTGCCAAAATCAGTTACACCAACAACTATTTCTCCATCTCCTTCATTTGTTTGATAAATAGTCGGCAGTTCTTTTGAACCAAGTTGTTTGATCGTAGTCCTTTCAATATCATAAACTGCCAAAAAATTTTCCTGCAGGTCACGTTGCAGGCGGTTCAATTGTGTAGTCTGTAAATAATCATCATTATAATGCCAGATGTCGAGCTTTGCCATTTCAAAGTCAACCAATGTTGTATCTTTTGGCGGTGGTATTGGCGCCGTTCCAAAAAATAAACGTTTGCCGCTTTTACTGAAATTAACTGTGCCAAACTCACTCACGGTCATCCCGAGTTTCATTCCCACAGAATTCTTATCTGCGATCATTGAAGCCGTATCCATGCCGTCTTTATAATACCATAACTTATAAAATTTCTGAAGCTCTTTTTGCCTGGCATTTCGTTCAGCCGCAAAAGCAAGCTGCAAACCGTCCTCAGAAAAAGCAAAGTTTTTAAAATCATTTCCCCCTGTGCTGATCATCTTTTTTTGCATATTACCAAGATCAAGCACCCAAACCGAAGCTTTACTTAATGAGTCTTTAGAGCTTCGTGTTGTTTCAAGCAAAAGCTTAGTTCCTTTTTTGTCAAAATAAAATTCGCTTACCAACGGGAATATTTTCTCTTCCCCGGTCAACAAGTTTTTTAAAACGAGCTCAGTGCCTTCTGGAGTAGCTGGAGCTGCAGGATCATCGCCTTCGGCGTCTAATTCGTGAGGCGTGAAACGTGAGAGATAAGAATTAATCTCATAAATATCAGCCAGGATCTCGGCCTTATCATCTTTCTCCGCTTCGCCTATCTTTTTCTTTTTTCCCGTAACTACGTTTGGCTGGCTAACTATTACCAATAGCGAATCAATCTTTCTTTTTAAACTATCAATAATTCTTTTGGTGGCTGCATCAGCTGAGGCACCCTTTGGTTTGTCTGGTTCAGGTTTTTTCTCCAGATGATAAGCAGCCCAGCCAAAACCTTTTTCGGGAATTTTGTATGCTTTTACTTTAGCTACTTTATAGACACTATCCTTTCCCAATTCCACAACTGCAAACGAATCTTTGGGCATATCGTCCGGCTTTTTCTTTTTTATTTTTGCTTCACGGGTTTCTTTGTAGGTAGGTTTTATTTTAAAAATTGCAAAACGGCTGTCTTCAGAAATGGCTGCATTATATCCTCGTGGCACTGTCTTTTTATACGACGCATCGGAAGATTGTATCACCAGTTCATTATCCCCTTCCTGCACATTGATTGCATACACAACCCATTTGCCGTCATTACTGATTATTCGTTCGCCAATGCTTTGCCAGCCGTCATAAACCGTATGATCGAGTGGCTTCTTTTGAGCAATTAAAAAGTTAAAGGTAAAAAGTAAAAAAGCGGCTATAATGCAGGCTCTCATATTGAAGAATTTGTAAACGTTAAAGATAAGAGTAAACAGGAAAATTACAGTGGCTTTGTTCCCACAACCAAACCGTACGTCCATAAATGCTTCTTCATTCCCTGATACTGATGTTTACAAGCAGCAATATTCTTCTTTTGCATTTTCGTGGCCCGGTTGGAAAAACTAATTCTTTTCCAAAGCAAATAAAGATTGGCTAAAAAGTAAAACTTATACAAACGCCTTGATGAGTGAGCGGTAAATTTTGAAATATCCTTATATAAAACATTTTGAAAACCTGCCGAATTCATAAACCCTTGAAATCGTTGCGGTGAATCAAGATAGTTTACCTGCCAGCCATCAAGCCAGCTTCTTATTGTTGGATGGTTGTTGTTTTTTAGATCAGTGACAAAACCATCCGCAACAACCAGTCTTCCGCCGGGTTTTAACAAACGCCATGCTTCTCTAACAAACTGTTCTTTATCATCAGCATAACAAACGCTTTCACATCCCCAAACGATGTCAAAACTTTTATCGGGGAAACCTGTTGCACAATAATTCATCACCTTAAACTCAGTTTTCTCCCGGACCTTTTGTTTGTCGGCCAGTTCCTTTGCTTGTGTGACTTGCTTTTCACTTAAACTAATTCCGGTTACTTTGCATCCAAGCTTTTTAGCAAGAAAAATACTGGAGCCCCCTATCCCGCAGCCGGCATCCAACACCTTATCTGAACTTTTTATTGCAGCCGCTTCCATCATCACTTCATTCATTCGTAATAATGATTGCGGAAAGTTTTTTACTTTCTCGTCCCAATAACCATAATGAATAGCATGGCTGTTATTAAGATCCCAACTGTCTTTGTAAGCGTTTTCGGATTCCAGATAATAATCAACAATTTTTTTATGGTAGTTTGTCAACTGCATTTTGCAAAACAATTGTTCTTTCTTTTCTCAATAACATGATAATATGAATACCTAACGATGCTGCGATCAATGCAAGCCCGGCAAAGAATGACCAGCTAAACTCCCGACTTTCTCCAAATAAAATGATCGCAAGAAATATTCCATATACCGGCTCGAGATTGAATGAAAGATTAACTGTAAATGCAGTCAGTCTTTTTAACGCATAAACAGAAAGTTGAAAAGCCAGGACAGAACAAAGCCATGCGAGCACAAGCAGCCACATCCAGTCTTTCAAAGTTGGGAAAATATAATCGGTAGGAAATTGATTCATATAAAATGGCATTAACGCAGATAAAGTGATTAATCCACCGCTAAGCTGGTAAGTAAGTATGGTTTGCGGGTTGATACGCTGTACAAACTCACGAATATAGATCATAACAAATGCCATGAGTAATGCACAAATAATTCCAAGAATGATTCCAGTTTTATATTGCGGATTGAAATGAAAGATCATATAAATACCCGCAATTACCATTAAACCAAGGAACACTTCTACCCATTTTATTCTTACACGTAATAATATTGGCTCAATCAATGCAGTAAAAAAACCAACAGCAGAGAAACAAACAAGCGCCACCGATACATTAGCATATTTTATAGAGCCATAAAAAGTAAGCCAATGAATTGCCGCAAGAAGCCCAATTCCGGTTAATT
>JAICGN010000078.1 GCA_025923075.1 Chitinophagaceae bacterium | reverse complement strand
TTGCATGGTTTGATTTTTAAAAATGAAAAATTGTTTTTCTTGACAACGGTTACGCCATTGTTGGTGTTCAAAGACAAAAATAGCACAACTTTGAGCCTGTAAACACCAACAACCGCTTTGGTTTAGTCTCTCAAATGTGTAAGAAATCCCCAATTATCTTTTCCGTATCTATAAAATAGCGCTGATGAGTATTTATATTCATCTGAATACTTACATAAACTTGCTCTTACAGGATTTTCATGCATATATTTTAACTTCTGAAACAGAATTTTTTCAGACCAAATTTCAACTGACAAAGGGGTTCTCTCCCAAAATTGATATTTTCTGTCTTTAGCATTGACCATAAAGTCTTTCAGGTCTTCAGCATGATTGTTTATCATATCTTTTTTAATCAACTGCGCTGTATATTTAAGAAAATCTCTTTGTACATCATTCCTTTTTCTTCCGGCTCGTAATTGCCAGATCACATGAATATGATTATCCATGATAACAAATCCATAAACTATCACTCTGTGATCATTCACAAGAAATCTAAAGCTTTCAATAACAATATTTTTGTATTTATCATGAATCAGAAGTTTCTTCCATTCAAGGTTAGTTGCGGTAAAAAAGCGGGGATATTCTGTAATGATATCTGCTATGTCAGGCTAAACTTACTCCGTTCGACGTGTTGTTGGTGCTTAGTGAACTATATTTGAAACAGAACTCAGAAGAACACCAACAACGGCGTAAAAAAAGATCGGCTTGCAGGATGTAAGGAATGCAGGTATCTGGCTGACAAAGCTCCCATTCAACTAAATACTGTTATTTACGAGGGGGCATTATATTTTAGATTTCCTGGCGCAGGAAGAAGGATAAGCTACAAACAACTTAAAAAGGGATTGATAAGAAAACAAATTGAACTACTACTACCATTGCAATTATTGCCTTTCTGAAAATTTTCAAAGTTCTATGAATAAAAAAGCAGGATGGCTGGAAAACCCCCTGCTTGGGTCTCTTGACCCCCACATGAGAAAACTGTATTTAAATTCGCTTGTCGTTAAGTATAACCGTCATTATAAAATTAGTTTTCACGTTGCAAACGATCTTTGATAAGATGACTGAGGCGTGAAAACTTTATACTGAACCATTTTTTAATTGATCAATCTTTTTTCAGGACGAGTTTGAATTCTCCAAAGGAACCTGCAGCAACAGTATGTTTTAATATTACACTGAATGTCCCCGAGCAAGGAGCAACAAAGTTGTCAACGCTTGCTACGCTTTCAGCAGAAATATCTCCAAAGGTCCAACCTGGAGGATAACCACTTCCATAAACCTGTTTTGGAACCGTTACTGCATTTGTAACCGGGTTCACCGTAACGACAATCGGTTGCGCGTCGGCAGCACGAAATTTAAATGAGAAATGGGTTGCATCCACCTGGGTCAGTTGCACGATTTCACCAGGAGTATAATCAGCCCATTCATCTGTGATTACCTCAAAGCCTCCCTGGAAAGCATCGGGTTGATATTGACAAACTGCTTCATATCTTACAAATGTGCTGGCGCCTGGTTGGGCAGCAATACCTGCGGCATAAGAAGCACCGGTAACCGGAAATGCCTCAAATTTCGCGCCCGTGTACGTTGTTACATCAACGCCTATATCAAACTTATCGCCGAGAACAACCGGTGCGTTGAATAAAGTTGCCAACTGTGTTCCTGTGATTGTTAATTCAGTTGGAAATGTAGTTACATCTGTCTTTAGCACTTTCACATTCGTCTTATCATTATTCTTTATGATTACTACATCCAATTTTTTGGGAGGAGCATCGTTGGGAAAATAGAGCCCGACTGTAAATCTTCCATTAAATGCATCCGGGTCTTGAGCTGAAATAACTTGCTCAGAGCCGGCAACTTTAACAACCAATGGCAACGGGAAGTTCGAAAGCTCGGGTATTTTGCCATTCCCTTCTTTTGTGCAAGCTGTAAACAGAGCTGCTAGCGAAAAGAAATATAAACCGACGATGATTATTTTTTTCATAATTCATTTTTTATTTAATGTTTATTAAGGCATCCAGAAAACTTTATATGTGCTTGGATTTTTTTGTTCAGGTGCGTTCGGATTACTTTCCAATTCTGTCTGGAACCATGGCAAAGCCAAAGCAAATGTTCTGCTTAACTGTACAGGCACTGATTTTTGATTGCCAGGATTTACAGGATCGCCATTGATAGGAGGCTGCACTCTTCCTCCGGGTGCCATTGTCGGATCAGAAGGATCAAATACGACCGGGTAACCTGTTCTTCTGATATCTGTATATTGATCAACCGCACTGCCAACAGATGAGAGCCATTTTTGCGTCATAATGATCTCTAATTTCTTTTCAGTGGATGCCGCATCATATTCTGCCATCACATTTTCAGTATAAGTTGTTACTGCCGGCGAACTCACTAATGCGGGAACAGTTTGAGCAGGTTTCACATAGTTGGTAATTACATAATCAACTTGTTTGAATGATTCTGCCATTGCCTCAGAAAGTTTTGTTCTGGCATCGCCCGTAATAACGCCCGTATTGATCAATTCTGCTTCCAGGTAAAGTCTGTCAGCATAGGTGATAAGCCTGTAAGGAGCGGCCCCGGTACCGCTATTCGCAGTTGCTATTGTTGCGCTGCCATCATCATACTTGCCACCAACGGGATAAATTCCAAAAAGACTGATCGTATTCTGCTGACTCCTGTCACGATCTGGTCCGACCGAGCCAAAATAAATTGAAACAAAGGGCCCATCTCTGTATTCAGTTTGATTTCCTTCACGGGGGTTTTGAGTTGCATTTACCTGGTTGTATATGTAATACTTTATTCTTGGATCCGGGTTGCCAGTAAAGATCCGTGGATTATATCCTTTCATGATCTCATAAAACCATGGGCTAACATGGTTGCTGCGTTGTGTTGCGAAATAGGTATAAAAACCAGGGTTCCTGTCATCTGTTGCTGCATTCGGCCCATAAGGCACCAAAAAGCTTTCACTTGTTTGACTGATCAAATTCCCTCCGTTTAAGAGGGCCGTTACTTCAGCAGTAACGTTTTTCACTTTCCTGATCTGCGTATACAGCTTTAGCTTTATTGTATTTGCCGCTTTTGTCCACCTGGCCACATTTCCGCTATACATCAGGTCATCGGCTCCCGGTACTTGTGGATTGGGAGCTGTGGTGTTGGTTAAATCGGCAATACCGGAATTGATCAACGCAAACAGACTTTCATAAACAGCTGCATCATCATCAAATTTGGGATAGAGTATTCCTTCTTTTAATTTGTTGGCTTCCGAGAAAGGAACATCACCGAAAACATCAACTGCTACACTGTAGGTGTATGCTTTTAAAATTTTAGCAATACCTGCATAGCGAAGATTACCTGCATCCGTCGACTTTGCAATAATATCTTCCAGGTTTTGCATCACACCATATACCGGGAAACTTGTCCCGGGATTTGCAGTGGAAGAAAACAATTTCGACCAGGCCGTTTGAATATTTACATCTACTCCGGTGATACCATATTTATCGGCTTCTTCGCGGGTTGTCATCTGGTGAGTGTACACAGCAAGCATTTCGGATAAACCGCCATTTTGCTCATCCATTGACAAAGCATCGCCAAGTGTTCTTTGCGTAGTCGGGAGCAGCTTTGAGACTTCAACCGTTACCGGATTGTTGGGATCAGTATTAACATCCAGAAACTTTTTGCACGATACTGCCAACAATGCAACAAGCGGAATTAAAAATTTTATTTTATGTAACATAGTATTAAGATTGAGTTTGATAATTAGAATGTGACATTTAAATTAAATCCAAGCCGTCTTGTTGTAGGAGCTGCTGATAATTCAATTCCCTGTACAGCCGTATTGCCAAAGCTGTTTACTTCAGGATCGAAATTTGTATACTTAGGCATGTTAGGAGCAAGATGCCATAAATTTCTTCCGCTAAAACTCAACATAACTCCTTTGAATGGCAAATTTTTTAATAATGTTTTTGGAATATCATACGCCAGCGTTACTTCTCTTAAATGATAAACAGTAGCATCATACACCGCCCATTCTGTTGCAGAATTAATTCCAAATGAACCAGAAGGTCCGCCTGCTGAGAAATACAGATCATTCGTAGTAATCACCGTGTGATTAGCAACTGGTTTACCGCCAACTAATAATGGCTGACCAGGATTGTTAGGATCTCCGTAAACACCGGGAATAATCCATGAGGTTTCCCGGTCTCTTGTATCTTTTGTAACGCCCCTGCCTAATAAGGAATTAACTGTTACGGAATAAATATCTCCGCCCTGGGTCCAATCCCAAAGCACGTTCAAAGAAAGTCCTTTATAGCGAAACGTATTCGTTATACCCATTTTGAAATCCGGAGTTGGATCACCAACCATTTGTTCATCATCTGCGGTGATCATCCAACCAGTGACAGGATCGATCAATAAATTGCCGTCTGCATCACGTGCAGAAACAGTTCCTCTTAAATAACCAAAGGGTTTGCCGGGTTCTAAATAAGGATTGATACCAGCAATGATACCGGCCATTTGAATTCTATCAACACCGCTTGTTAATTCGGTAACTATATTTTCATTGTGAGTAAAAATTCCGTGAACATCCCAGCTAAAATCTTTTCCTCTTATTGGCCTAACCATCAAATCAACTTCAATTCCTTTATTCCTGATGCCTCCAAAATTTGTTACCTGGGCTAAGTAACCTGATGATGGGGGAGTAGTAATTATCGCAATAAGATTGGTTGATTTCCTATTGTACCATGTAAAGTCAAGCTCTACTCTTCTTTTTGCAAAACTTAATTGAGTTCCCAATTCAATCTCTTCGGTAAACTCTGGTTTGAGATCGGCGCTGTTTGCAGTCGAAGGAAGCGTGGCTGAAGATACTCCTAAGAAGGCCGGATTGATAGTATATACATCGGTTAAAGAATACGGAGGAGCATCACGACCAACCTTTGCCCAACCGGCTCTCAACTTTGCATAGTCAAGTACATTGCTTTTTATTTTAAATGCATCAGTAACGATCAATGAACCGGATACGGATGGATAGAGATAACTCCTGTTCTCAACCGGTAATGTAGAAGACCAGTCGTTGCGAAGCGTTCCATTTAAAAAGGCATAATTCTTATAACCTAGTGTTACATCTCCAAATAAGCCGATGATTCTATGTCTTGAATAAAAGTCGTTGGTAAATTGTTGTTGTGCAGTATTGCCAAGGGTATAAACTCCTTTTGTTATAAATTCATTGCCTGTTTGTGTGGCATTAGTAATTGTGCGTTGATTTATATTATTGCCAACCAACACTTTTAAAGTAAGATCTTTATTGATCTCCGGGGTAAGTGTAACAAGCAGGTTTGATTCCAGTTCCTGTTTTCGGTAATTGTCGAGCACCAATCTTCCAAGACCTGACGCTGCTCTTGAACCCACTTCAGTTACTTCTCGTCTGTCAATCCGGGCCACATTACTACCAACGGTATAATCAAAACGGATCCATTTTTTTATTGTAAAATCAAAATGCGCTCCGGCTACTAATCTTTCCTCATTAGTATTTATAGTATTATACTTTGCAGACCAGCGTGGGTGGTCATATCCGGTTACGTTTGGTTGCAGCGGCAATCCGTTTGCATCTTCAAAAGGAAGATTCATGTCCCAGTTGCGTGCCAGGAATAATGAACGGGCAAAAGAAGACGCCGTACCACTAACCTGGTTCTCACCAAAGAAACCACCGTGTTGATTGGCCCGGCTATAGCTGAAATTCCCGCTTACATTAACGCCGATATTTAGTTTGGTTGACGCTCCTAAAGCAAGGTTGGCTCTTTCCAGATCTGAATTGTAAACGTAACCTTTATGAAAAAGATGAGATGCTGTAACTCCAAGCGAGGTTTTTTCATCACCGCCGCTTACGTTTACTGAATTTTCATAAATAAAACCATTTCTGAAAATATCATTTACATTATCTGGGTAAGCCCTGTAGTCAACATTAGCTGAGGGAAACAGATCTGGATAAGCGGCTTTTAATGTAGGCCATGCCGGAATCGAATCTAACGTAGTGAATGCCGGGCCCCAGGAACCATTTGCATTTGAGTAGGCTAATTGTGAACCAGCGCCATATTCATTTTGATATTCGGGCAGATTAGCGATTGACTCGCCGGAGAAAGAAGATTTGAAAGTAATTTCAGTTCCTCTTGCACGAGGGGCACTGCCGGATTTGGTTGTAATAATTATTACGCCGTTTGAAGCTCTTGAACCATATAAGGCTGCTGCGGAAGACCCTTTCAACACATTCATACTGGCAATATCATTCGGATCCAGATTCGAGATACCGCTTGAATAGGCACCTCCATTTGAAACCTGGCTTGTTGTTGTTACCTGGTCATTGCTGTACGGAATACCATCAACAATAATCAGCGGCTCACTGCTTCCAAAGAAGGAGTTATTCCCGCGAATCTGAATTCGGGTTGCCGCACCGGGAGTTCCCTGCGAACTGCGGATGTCAACACCCGCCACTTTTCCCTGCAGACTTTTTAATAGATCAGGTTCTGATTTCTGAAGAAGATTATCGGGATTCACTTTTGAAACCGAGTAACCTAACCCGCGGTCGACCCGCCGGATGCCAAGCGCTGTAACAACTACTTCAGCCATCGCCCCCTGTCCGGAGAGTGTCGAATTGACTATAGTGTCATTGCCAATATTGACTTCGCTGGATTGAAAGCCTGTTGAACTAAAAACCAGAATAGCATTTGCAGGCGCCTGGATGGTATAGTTTCCATTTTCATCGGCTGATACCGCTGTGGAAGTCCCCTTGAGAGTAACCGTAGCAAATGGTACCGGTCTTCCTTCAGCATTAGTTACCTTACCGGTAACTGTCCTGTTCTGTCCAAACATGATTAAAGCGGACAAAAAGAACAAGGTAGTACATAAGATTTTTTTCATGAACATAGTTTTTGTTTTAACACTTTCAGGTTAGGCATCAATTTGCATTATTTTGCTTCAAGACCGCTGCTTTCAATTACTGAAGCATGAATGTTTGTTATTAAAACCTGTAGACCAGTTACTGAAATCTCAACTGATTGTAATTTTTTATAAATGAAGCAGCGATACAGGTATCACGGAAGTCAGCATTTATATGTTCACCTGCCCCATGACTACCGATGATTTTTAGCTTGCCTTTTGTAATGGTATTTGTCCATAAAACACTATTTGCTATTAGTTAACACGTTGGACAGATAAATTGAGTGAAAATATCGTTTGATAATTTTCATGACTACACATTACGAAGCCGGAATATTATTTATTGACCACAACCGTTGCTGCTATGGTAAAAGACTTTCATTTAAGGCTTCTGTTTATCCCACTGCTTGGAATGCTGATTCCTGTAGTGTCGGGCATTATTACTTATGAAAAATATACGGTTGCTCAGCTGATTATATCCAATTGCTATTTTATCCTCACTTCATTTATAATTTGGGGTGGATGCAACTGGATACACATGAAACTGAGACCGCTGTTTCGCAAAAGTCCAAATCCTTTCTTTAAGATCCTTTTCATATCTATTGTATCGGCCATATATGGAGCGGCATCAGGAGGGGTATTAACTATGATCTGGTTCCGGGTTTCAAACAATGTTTTTACCTGGGATAAATTTTTCGCCTTTATTGCTTTTACGACAATGGCTGTTTTGATCTTTACTTTAGTGTATGAAATACTCTACTTAAGTAAAGAAAGAGAACTGGATACAAAAATTGTAGAGGAATTGGATAGAGAAAGAGTGCAGTCTGAATTAGATGTGTTGTACAACGAATTGGACCCGCATTTTATTTTTAATTCACTCAATACATTAAATCATCTTATTATTACGAATCCTGAAGCTGCACACCTGTTTAATTCCCGGCTGGCGCAGGTATACAAATATGTATTGTTGAATAAGAGCAGGGAGCTTGTTTCTTTATCCAACGAACTTGAATTTATTGAAAGCTATTTCTTTCTCCTGCAGGTAAGGCATGAAAACAAATTATTATTTGAATTGGACGCAAAGGAATCAACGACGAGAAAAGTGATGATGCCGCCCTGTGCATTGCAAACAGTCGTTGAGAATGCAATTAAACATAATGAGTTTAGTGTTGAGAACCCCTTGAAGATAAAATTATCATTGAATGGCGAATACCTGAAAATAAGTAATAACAAGAGACCAAAGCCTTATCTCGTGGATTCAACAAGGATCGGTTTACGAAATCTTAATTCACGATATAAGCTGGTTTGTAATAAAAATATTGTAATTGAAAATGAAGGATCTCAATTCCTTGTGAAACTTCCATTAATAAGTAACCTTTAAACCTTAAGCCATGTTAAACACAATTATTATTGAAGATGAACGTCCCTCGAGGGAAAGTCTTTTACAAACCCTGGCCCGTGTTTCAGCGGATGTGAATTTAGTTGCAACGATCACATCCGTACAGGAGGGCATCAGTTATCTTGGAAAGCCACACAATGCCGATCTTATTTTCAGCGATGTACAGTTGCCTGATGGTTTGTCCTTTGAAATATTCAGGCATTGCGTGGTGGACGCACCCGTAATTTTTGTTACTGCCTTTGATGAGTTTATGATGAATGCTTTTGAATACAACGGTATCGATTATTTATTAAAACCGGTTGATGAAAGGGAATTGGACAAAGCGCTGAAAAAATACAATATGCTTCAGCATCATTTTGCCGGTAAAAATGATATAAATAAACTGGTCAGTCCTTTTTTGCAGACGAAAAAAACAAGACTGGTGGTGAAAAAAGGAATCGAAAGTATAGCCCTGCCTTTCGATGATATTGTTTTATTTTTTACAGAAAATAAAGTGGTGTATGTAATTGATAAGTCGGGAAAAAAATATTTGTCCGATAAAAATCTCGGCGACCTGGAAATGGAATTGGATAAGAATCGGTTTTTCAGGGCGAACAGGCAATATATTGTCAATATAAATTATATCCGCAGTTTTAAGCCTTACGAGAAAGTAAAATTACAGATCGATCTTGCAACATCTGATGTCAATCATGCCATTATAGTAAGCCAGGAAACAGCGCCGGCTTTTCGGAAGTGGGTTTACGAAGCCTGATTTCATTTACTTTGACTTATTTTGCAGGGAAGTAAAAAGTCAAAGCAAAAAGTCAAAATGGGTGGTAACATAAGAGTAGCAATCAAAGACGATGCCGCGGGTATGCTGGAGATATATGCCCCATTTATTCTTAATTCCGGCATAACACAAGAAACAGAATTGCCAACTGTTGAAGATTTTCAGGAGAGAGTTATTTCAAATCTTTCAGAAAGACCATGGCTTGTTTGTGAGATCAATAATGAGATAGCGGGTTATGCGTATGCTGGCAAGCATCGGGACAGGAAAGGATATCAATGGTGCACCGAACCATCGGTCTATATTTCAGAAAAATATTTCGGACTTGGTGTTGCAAATGCATTGTACGCGGCTTTATTTGATATTTTAAAATTGCAAGGCTACGTAAATGCTTATGCCGTTATCACTTTACCTAATGAACGCAGCGTTGCCTTTCATAAAAAATTTGGTTTTGAATGGCTTACTATTTATAAAAAGATCGGTTATAAACTTGGCGAATGGCATGATGTGGGATGGATGCAGTATGAGATAAGTCCTCACAGGAAAGATCCGGGGAATCCTGTTAGGTTTGGAGACATGGATAAATCCGTGATTGATTCAATCTTTGTCAGAAATGCTGCACTGCTTAAAAATAAAAGGACTTGATAAATAAAAACCCCGCTTAGCGGGGTTACTAATTTTATTTGGCCATGCCTTTCGTGGCTTCCATAATCGGTTGCCGGTCGATATATTGTACGACCGTATTTACTTTACCTGCATCATTATAGTGGTAATCAGTATGGATCCAAAAATGAACCCATTTCCCATTTTTATATTTAACATGAACAAAATTCCAGCTTAGTACCCATTTGCCTAGTGTTGCATATTGGGGCGATTGACTTTCATTTATTCTAATGGGCAGCAAAATAGTTTCTGAATACATAACGGAGTCAAATAATTTCCAGCGACCGGTATAATAATCTTTCACCTTTTGTTTCCCGATGAGACTATCTCCACCGGAAAAGAAATACCTGACATTGTCATCAAAGCTGGCGGTCATGCCATCAATATCGCCTTTTAGAAATGCAGTTGAGCCGGCTCTTACTCCATCGGCTTCACTAAGATCCAGGACTTCAGTTGCCGGTTTTTTTGTTTCTGCAGTGGGAGCGGAGGTGTCAGATGCTGGCTTCTCTTCAGCTTTTTCAGCACAGGAAATAAAAAATAAGGAGATGAAAACTCCAAAAAGGATTTTTTTCATAAACAGTTTTGTTTTTAAATTAATAAATGGTGGTTGGGGTTTAACTAGAGTAAGATCGTGAATTCCAGAGGGATTGATATTTTAAATGTACCACATTTCCGAGATAAAGGAATAATTTTTATGCAGGCTACTCTACTGGTCGCTTCGCCCCGCATAACAACAATGAGTTCTTTTTCTTAACTTTAAGAAGCCTGTTATGAAGAATTGTGTTGTAATATTGGCTGCAATATTGCTTTTATCAAGTTGCAATATGACAAAAAAAATGGAGGATAGTGTTTATATACAACAACGAACCTCCATGAATAAAGACTATCCGCAGATTGATTCGCTTTTGATTGTTGGCAACGGGAATTCAGCTACACAAAGAATTATGGAAGAGGTAATGCCTTTATTTACTGAAGGATTAAAGAAAAGAGGAATTAGTTCAGTTTCCGTTTTTGTGCCATATGCTGACAAAAGAATTAACGAAACTAACTTTAATAACATGAATTATGCTTATACACTTTGGATATATGAGCAGGACAGGACAATGCAACAGCTTGATGGCTATGACTACCTGGTTCCTCTTGCAATGAAAGTGACGGATAACAAGACCGCTGACAATGTTTGGATCGCCACTTCTATTTTTAATGACATCGTTAAAAAGAAATTCTACAAAGAAAAATATGCCGGTACGTTGGTGCTTCTCTTCCGTGCTAATGGCATGATAAAATAACCTCTTCTTACCCAAATTTTGTTTTTGTCAATAGGCGCAGCGCTGTAATCGTAGTAATAGCGAGTGTAATATAGAAGAATATACGTATCACCTGTTTTTCTCCCATGTTAATCATCAGCAGGGTGGAGCAGATCATCATTAATCCCAAAATAAAAACAAATGCCAGCCGGTTGATATTTATACGAAATGCCTTGTTGGTAAAACTGTCTTCGCTGAAATTAATTTCATGTTTTATTACACCTTCTTTTAATTTGCCAACGACTTCTTTTATATCTTTTGGCAGCTTACTTACTAAATACAAATAATCTTCGGCAGAATCGATAACTGTTTTAACGATAGTATCCCAACTAAATCTTTCTTTAATTTTTTCAGTTGCATAAGGTGTGATCATGCTTGCAATTGAAACATCGGCTTCAAGATGTTCTGCAAACTTTTGAATCGTAGCGATCGATTTTATTAATGTAAAAAGGTTAGATGGAACAATCAGCCCGTACCGGGTGATCATTTTAAATGCTTCGGTCATCACGGCGGATATGTCGACCTGCTCATAATTCAGGTAGCTGTATTTCTTAATAATTTCTCCAAGGCGAAATTCAAGATCCTCCAGTTCATTGAAAAAATTTATTTGTGATAAGCTTAATAATGACTTGGCGATCATGTGCGGGTCTTTTCTTGAAAATCCAAGCATGAAGTTTATCAACGCTTGTATTTGCTTTGGCTTCAGACTTGCAGCCATTCCATGGTCTAATAGAACAATTTGATTATCGCCACGGATAAAAATATTTCCGGGATGGGGATCCGCATGAAAAAATCCATGGCGAAGGATCATTTTTAAAATTATATGTGTTCCATTCTCAGCAATGATCTGTGTATCGAAGCCAGCGGCTTTTAATCCATCAATATCATCTGGTCGCAGCCCCTCAACAAACTCCATTACCAGTAATTTTTGCCTGGTATATTGTGTAAACACCTTTGGAATATAACAGCGTGGATCGTCTTTAAACATATCGGCAAAACGAAGCATGTTAGATCCTTCATTGGTAAAATCAAGTTCTTTCATCAGGTTCTCACCAAAATCTTCTATAAAACCAATAATATTAAAGCTCGCTAAACCAGGATAAGATTTTAGTACCTGCGCAGCGAGAATTTTCATCAACACCAGGTCGATACGGATCTTCAGCTTGATATTGGGACGCTGTATCTTTATCGCAACTCTTTCACCGGTTTGTAAAACTCCCTGGTATACCTGAGCAATTGAAGCCGACGCAATATGTTTTTTTTGAAGACTACTGAAAACCTGGTCAATCGGATCACCCAATTCTGTCTCGATCAGGCTGATCGCGAGATCATCATCCATCGGTTGCGCATTTGATTGAAGTTTCTTTAATTCTTCACGCAGATGATCCGATGCGAGGTCGGGTCTGTCGGCAACAATTTGCCCGAATTTGATGAAGGTAGGGCCTAATTCTTCAATAGCCTGGCGCAACTGTTCCGCTCTGTTCGTAAGTTTTTTCCCTTTGGGATCAAATATCTTTCGCAGCCATGTATTATACATCCAGTTTCTTAAGATATGTTTCAGGATGATCAAAACAATTCCGATCAGCCTGAAGGCGTTTCTCAGATAGTTAATTATACGAAGGACAAACATGAATGAGAGGTTTATACTTTAAAGATAAGGGTCTTATCCCTTTAACCAGCTTTCAAGGATTTGTTTTTGTAAAGGATCCGGATCACCTATCGTGGCGGTGATAAATGGTCTGTCCTTTTTTTTGTCAAAAGCTATTTCAATATTCTTTGGCTGGTTATTGACAACTACTGTTAAACTTATTTTGTCACCTGGTCTAGCACCAGAAATTACTTTGCCCAAGAGATTACTTGTGGCTTTTTCTCCATTGATTTTTAATAGTTGCTGACCTCTCCGTAAGGTCGAATTCCATGCCGGAGATTCATAATCCACCGTTGCGATGAAAATGCTGTCTTCCTTTTCTCTAATAGTAAAACCCAGGTAAGCCGCAGGCAACAACAAGGTGGATGTATCGATCTTCAAACCTGCATAATTGAAATATGTTGGGTAGTCAAGTTCCTTTGTTGTCGTTACATATTCAAACTCTTCGTTAAGAGAAGTACCGGCAATTGATTCAAAAGCTTTTTTCAATTCTTCTTCAGTAAAGCCTCTTTTCTTTTTCTGATAATATTCCTTGTATAGAAGACGCATTACATCATCTAGTGATTTTTTGTTCTTGGTTACCTGTCTTATTTTGAAATCAAAGAGTAATCCAACAACGGGGCCTTTATCATAATAGGAAATGGTTTTATTCACTTCATCACCTGTTCTTCCGAATGGCCCATCGCTCCATGTTTCATAACTTGCCTGTTCCAATGTTTGATAACGTTTTCCGGGTTTATTTTCAAAAGCTATAATATTTCCGCGAAGGGCATTTAACAATTCTGCATCTGTAGATACGCCAGCTCGTCTTACAACCAGATATTCATAATAAACAGAAAGGCCTTCAGAAACCCAAAGCATTTTTGTCCGGTTGCCCTTATCATAATCAAAGGGGCCAAGCTCTATTGGTCGAATTCGTTTTACATTGTAGTGATGAAAATATTCATGGGCCAAAAAATGAAGTGTGCGGATATAGTTTTCTCTTTTATCAAGATTAGTTCCATTAAAGCCGAAGGTTGTATTATTTAAATGTTCTATTCCACCAGGTCCCGGGCCAATGGCAATAAAAGTATAATGTTTATATGGAACATGGCCGATCACATTTACTGCGGCATCAACAATTCTTTTCAAATCAAGAATGAATTGCTCCCTGTCAAAATCACCAAGCTTGTATCCGATAAAGCGGTGCTTGACTCCCCTGATGTGAAATGAATATAATTCTTCAAGATTGCCAACAAGAAATGGGCTATCGTACAAAATATCAAAATCCGGAGCAGTATATGTAAATTTTTTGCCGGAAACAGAATCGAGGCCTGTTGCTACACGGCTCCATTTCGCATCCGGCACCACGGTTACCTGTACCGGGTGATTGATCATTTTGTCAATGTATAAAAAAACACCGGCCGGTAAAATATAGGCACGGTTATCATCAACATATGGTGTTGCCACAAACGATCTTTCTGTTTTTATTTCATAAACAAGTGTCACCGTATTCGAATTTTTGCTAAACACCCGCCATGTGTTATCAGCGGCTTTTTCCCACTTTAATTCCCTGCCTGTTTCGTCAGTGGCCTTCATACGTTGAAGATTTTTTGCATAGTCCATCCGTTGATAATATCCTGGTGTCCATGAAGGCATTTTGAAATCAATAAAATCTTTTTTTATTCCCTTACACAAGAGCTGGACATGAAAGAAATGCCACTCGGGATTTTCCATCTTTACGGTGTAGGCCAGGTAACTCTTTTGCGCAGGAGCAGTGAAGAAAAAAAATAAAAAAAATATAATGGAGACAAAAGTTTTTTTTGTTTTCATAGAAGCAAGTGAGATATGGTGGAAAAACTATTTAAGATGTTTTGCATAAAAATCAAGTGTTCTTTGCCAGGCTAACTTGGCTGCAGCCTCGTTATATCTTGCTGCGGAAGTATCATTATGGAAAGCATGTTGTGCACCTTCGTACATGTATAATTCATAATTTATTTTATTTGCCTTCAATGCTTCTTCATAGGCCGCAATACCGGCATTTACGCCTTCATCCAAACTAGCATAATGCAACTGAACAGCTGCTTTGATCTTTGGTACATCGGCCGCCGCGGGTTGACGGCCATAAAATGCAACTGCAGCCTTCAGATCCGGAACATTTACCGCAAGATTATTTGACATGGCGCCACCCCAGCAAAAACCAACACAAGCTGTTTTTCCATTAAAATCCTTTCTTGTTTTTAAATAATCAAAAGCACCAATGAAATTTTTGAGGTTGTCTTCGGGCTTCAGATCCCTGAATGCGGCTCTTGCTTCATCTTCATTGGCAAATGTTTTGCCCAATGCGGCCAGGGCATTTGGTGCAATGGCAAGATATCCGGCAGTGGCAGCCCTTCTTGCCACATCTTCAATATGTGCATTCAACCCACGGTTCTCATGGATAACAATTACTGCCGCATATTTTTTTTCTTCCTTTGGTCTTGCTATGTACGCTTTCATTTCACTCGGCACGCCGGGATAATTTACATATTCAGTAAAAAGGTCTTCTGCGACGGTAAGACCCGGTCTTGTATAATCGTTTTCTATCTGCGATAATATTGATTGCGTCAAGGCAATACTACCTGTAATAAGTGTAAGTCGTTTTAAAAAATCCGCACGCGAAATTGTGGATGAGTGAATATACTCATCATACAAATTGATAATTTTCTGATCCATATAATTAAATTAGGGGAACTAAAGTTACGAAAGCAAAATAAATTGAGAGCGGCAATTCTTATATCTTCAAGTTTGTTACCTTAGCCACCTTAATTTACTCGTTAAAAAAAATAGTTATGAGATCCTTTTTAATTATCGGAATGGCTACTGCAACATTCATTGCGTGCAATAGTAGCGATGATAAAACCACCGAAACCAAAGAAGCTGGCCATGATGCACATGCTACGACCGCAACACCAGCAGAAATGCCTGACATGCCCGAAGTTCCCGCCAACGCAAGGGTTTTTTTTGTTAACCTCAGGGACGGGCAAACTGTTACATCTCCATTGAAAGTAGAAATGGGAATTGAGGCAATGAGTGTCGATACCGCAAATGGAATATTAAAACCTGCATCAGGGCATCATCATATTCTTGTTGACATGGATTCAATTAGGACAGGCGAAGTGATCAAAAAGGATTCCGTTCATATTCATTTCGGAAATGCACAAACCTCAGCTGAGATAACATTGCCCCCGGGCAAACATTCTTTGACGCTTCAATTTGCTGACGCACTACATCGTTCATATGGAACCAGGCTTACGAGTAAGATAACGGTGGATGTAAGGCAATAGAATTTTTTTGTATTTCTATGTGCCCCGTGTCGGGGCATTTTTATTTTATAGCGAAACCGGTGCTTATCGTTAGGATCGAAGTTTAAAGGTTAATTCTTCATAAAATTTAACTATCTGAATTACAGTACCGAAACGGCTGATTGTTCCTGCTGGCATGACCTTTGAAAATCAATACCTAAAATCAATGATCATGAAAAAAGTAACAACCGTCTTATCGGTGGCTGTAATGAGTTTAGTATTCTCCACGGCCAGTGCCCAGCAGGCTGTAGGTATAAAAGGTGGCGTTAATATTGCCAATCTCAGTGGGTTTGAAGGCCGCAGCCGGATCAGTGCTCATGGAGGTGTTTTTCTGCATCATACTATAAATAAGAACTGGTGTTTTCAGCCCGAGTTGTTGTATTCGGGTGAAGGTCAACGATACATGTCTAACGGAGTGGAAAGAACATTAGCTCTCAGTTATCTTCAACTTCCATTAATGATCCAATATTACCCGGCACCACAAATATATTTGGAAGCTGGTCCTCAATTCGGTTTGCTTTTAAGTGCACGGGATAAAGTTGACGACGAATCCCCACATATAAATGCAAAAGATGATTTTACCGCTGCACAAGTGGCTATAGGTCTTGGGTTAGGTTTTAAGGCTACAGAGCAGTTAGTATTGTATGGTCGCTATAATTTTGGTTTAACGGATGTAACCCGGTTCGATAATATTGTAGACCATAGCCAGGTTGGCCAATTGGGAATTGCGATTCGATTAAAACATCATTAATATCAATAATAGCTTTTGAATGCAGTCATGTTTTTCATGACTGCTTTTTTATTTATCGAAAATATTAACTGAAAATTTCGATAATACTTAAAAAAAGGAATTCAAACATCTCTTTAACATTAAAGCTGGCATGTTTATCGTCATATAAGCCTTGACAGCTAATGGGTTTAGAAAATGTAAACCGGGTCACTGAATTGAGAAGCAATTTATTTACAACCTAAATCCTTTTAAATGAAACGTATCTTAAAAACATGCATGATAGCAATTGGGGTGTTGCTTTTTAGTGCAGTACAAAATACATCCTCAGCCCAGGTATCGGTGAATGTTTCTTTCCAAACTTTTTACGATAATCTTAGTCCGTATGGGCAATGGATAGACTATCCTCAATATGGATATGTCTGGAGCCCCGACAGACGTTACAGAGATTTCCATCCCTACAGATCAGAGGGACACTGGGCATGGTCAGAGGACTATGGCTGGCTCTGGGTTTCAGATTATGAGTGGGGATGGGCACCATTCCACTATGGTCGCTGGATCTATGATTCTTATGAAGGATGGTTATGGGTTCCCGATTACGAATGGGGGCCGGCATGGGTAGTATGGCGTGGTGGCGGTGATTATTACGGTTGGGCGCCGATGAGCCCGGGAATAAGTATCAATTTATATTTAGGTAACAGGTATAGTGTGCCGTATAATTATTGGTGCTTTGCTCCAAGACAGTATATCAACTCTCCGCGGATCTCAAAATATTACCTCGACAGAGGCAGGAACACAACCATTATTAATAATACAACGATCATTAATAATTATGGCGGTAATGGAGGTTATGTAATGGGTCCTTCACGCTATGAAGTTGAAAGATATACCGGTTCAAGAATTAGTCCGGTAAGAATTCGTGAGTCGCAAAGAGCCGGACGTACAATCGCAAGAAATGACGAAGTTTCTATTTACAAACCTTATATCAACAGAGGTTCGGATAGAGGAACACCGAGAACTTTTGAAAATTACAGGCAGAAAAGTGAAGGTGGAACGATTGATAGGAGCACGACTAGACAAGACAGACCCTATCAAAATCGTGCTAATCAACAAATGGAAAGGCAGCAAATTCCTAATCGAAATGATCAAAGAGTAGAAAGACAGCAAGTGCCTGATCAGAATAGACAAATAGAAAGGCCTTATCGGAATCGCGGTAATCAGCAGATAGAAAGACCACAATTACCAAATCGAAATGATCAAAGAGTGGAAAGACAACAAGTGCCTGAACAAAATAGACAAATAGAAAGACCTTATCAGAATCGCGGTAACCGGCAAATAGAAAGACAACAAGCGCCTCAGAACAATCAAAGGGTAGAAAGACAACAAGTGCCTGAACAAAACAGACAAATAGAAAGGCCTTATCAGAACCGCGGTAACCGGCAAATCGAAAGATCCCAAATACCGCAGAGCAATCAACGGGTAGAAAGGCAGCAAGTGCCTGAGCAAAATAGGCAAATAGAAAGGCCTTATCAAAATCGGGGACAGCAACAACGCGTTGAAAGACCGGCACCAACTCAACCGCAGCAGCCACAGGAACAAAGAGGGAATGGAAATGGTAATGGTCGTGGAAGAGGCAGAGGTAATTAAATTAATAAATACTGGCAGTGATTATAACAGAGAGCTTCCCTAACCGGAGGCTCTTTTATTTTATCAGGTTAGATGGGGGTATTATTAAATAATTACAAATTCCGGTTCCTCGATTTTATGTAACTTTTCCCACGTTTATTATTATTCACTACAGCCTTGCTACTATATGAAAAAGAAACTTCATCGCCGGGATTTTGTAAAAACTTCCGCCGCTGCATCGTTTGCCTTTACGATCATTCCAAGAAATGTATTAGGTAAAGGATTTATTCCACCCAGTGATAAAATAAATATTGCCTATATCGGTTGCGGCACACAGGGACTGAGGGAAATGTGTGAGTTGATCACTAAGCCTGAAATTCAGATCACGTCAGTTTGTGATCCAAACAAATTCAGCACGGATTATTTGGATTGGTCACCAAATGGTATTCGTGATGGAATTCGCAAAGTATTAGAGAATCCCAATTGGGGAGCAAATTATTCCGGAATACCCGGTGGAAGAGATATTGCCAAAGAGCTGATCGATACATATTACTCAAAGAAAAATGCAGCAGGGTATAAAGCCTGTGCTTCGTATGTTGACTTTCGGGAGCTATTTGAAAAAGAAAAGGATTTTGATGCTGTAAAAATTATGACGCCGGATCATCTGCATGGATATATTTCTGTTGCTGCAATGAAAAAGGGAAAGCATGTTGTGATTCATAAGCCCCTTGCCAACCGTATATACGAAGCAAAGCTTGTAATGAAAACTGCAAAAGAAACAGGAGTCAGCACTCATTTACTTGCATGGAGTAAACGCAGCGGGATGGCTTTGGTAAAAAAGTGGATCGATGAAGGGCAGATTGGAACACTAAGAGAGATCCATAACTGGAGCAACCGGCCGGTATGGCCGCAATGGACAGCCAATCCAAAAGATACGCCGCCGGTGCCTAAGGATTTTCACTGGGATCTTTGGTTGGGAGTTGTTCCTGACAGGCCATATCATCCAAATTATACACATAATGTTTTTCGTGGCTGGTATGATTTCGGTGGCGGCGCTATTGCAGACATGGGTCATTATAGTTTGTGGCCTTTATTTTTGACATTGGGAATAAATACCGCACCACTTTCAGCAGAAGCCTATGGAACAACAACAAGAGTGGTGGAAAACCAGGTTTGCAGGCCATATAATAATGATGTGGCCTTCCCTGTATCATGTATTGTTCATTTTAAATTTCCAAAACAGGAAGTGTTGCCTGCATTTGATCTTTATTGGTATGATGGGGGAATGAAGCCACATGCATTTGACGAGTTAGGTAATAAGACATTGGATCCGGAAGGAATGATGTTTGTTGGTGATAAAGGAAGAATTATTTCAGGCTTCCGGTGTGAGAATCCAAGATTATTGCCTGAAGCAAAGATGAGTGCCTATATGCAAAGCAAAGAACCTTATAAAGAGCAAACAGAAAGCGGCGAGCCGCATTGGATAAATGCGTTTAAAAATAAAACACAGTCACCAGGAAGTTTTTTGAATGCAGGTTCTGTTACAGAGACAATATTATTAGGGGCAGTTTCTCTGAGAGCAAAGAAAAAAGTTGAATATGACTCTGCAAATATGAAAATTATAAATGATGAGAATGCCAATAAACTTTTGTACAGGGATTACCGGCCAGGGTGGGAGATGTAAGAAGTCAGGAGTCAGGAGTCAGGAGTCAGGAGTCAGGAGTCAGGAGTATCTTTTTTAATAACCGTGTAACAAATATCAAAAATGGACAGAAGAATTTTTTTGGAAACTTCATTAGCGATTGGTGCAGGCGGATTGATTGCCCCTTCATTATTAAATGAAAAAAATAAGATTATGAATTCTATTGAAAAGAAAGACGATATTTCTATCGCTCAATGGGCATTGGTTGAAGAAATGAGAGCAGGCAAATGGAAGAATCTTGATTTTCCTCGTATTGCCCGTGAGGATTTTGGAGTAAATGGAATTGAGTTTGTAAATACCTTGTTTGAAGTGCCGACAGAAAATTACCTGAAACAACTGAAGCAAAATGCAAAGGATCATGGCATAACGATGGTTCTGATCATGTGTGATGCAGAGGGCGACGGTGCTTCAGATACAAAAGAGGGACAAAAACAATTTGCGATCAATCATCGCAAGTGGGTTGATATTGCACATTATCTCGGTTGCCATGCTGTGAGGACCAATTGTCGTGGTCCCCAAAATGCGGATAAGAAAGAAGCACTAAAGTGGGCTATCGACGCGTATAACCAATTACTCGAATATGCAAAACCTGCAAACATAAGTATTGTAATTGAAAACCATGGTGGCGTTTCCAATGATGGAGACTGGATGGTTGATCTGGTTAAGAAATTAAACAATCCATTATTTGGTACTTATCCTGACTGGCGCCAGCCTTCAAAGGATTTTGACAATTATGAATACCTGAGAAAGACATTGCCCTATGCGAAAGGAATGTCTTATCGTAATCAACCTGATGATGCATTGACCATAAAAATGATCGAGCTGAGTAAAACAAGTTATAAAGGGTGGTATGGAATTGAGTCAAGTGGGCGAGACGCTATAAAGAAAGGAATTGAATTGTTAAAGAAACATTTATTAAACCAATCATAAGTTTTCCTTATAATATTCCCATTGCTTTCTTAGTTTCCCCATTAAGGATATATATCCCGGATCATTTTTTAAGCTTTTAAGATTTGGATCATTCTTAAAGAGAGGATAACAGGGCATGCCATGGTCTGAAGTTTTTTGCAGCCACTCAACTGCTTTTGTAGTTTCTCCCATTAATGCATACGCAGAAGCGATCAAATGTTCTGCGTGATGAAAATGAGATTTACCTTGCCCGTGCTCGATTGAAAACTTTATTTCTGCCTCTGCTTCGTTTTTCTTTCCAGTGCCGGCATATAAAACAGCATATCCTGCAGCCAGGTCAGATTTTTCAGTTTCCAGTCGCTGGTCATTTTTGATCTGGTCAAGGGATTTAAAAGCTTCTTCAGTTTCGCCCAGGTACCAGAGTACCAACGCTTGTTCACGCATCCAGCCGCCGCCCGGATTTTTGGGAGATCGGAATATTGATAGTGCCGAATCGAATTTTTGCTGATACCAAAAGACCCGGGCAACTCTCGGATGCGCAAAGCGGCTTGCAGGATCCAATGTTAAAGCAATCCGAAGTTCACGAAGAGCTTCATCAAGTAATCCGATATGGAAGTAAATACTTCCCAGGGATTCGTGCGCCTCAACAAGATTAGGATTGAGCTGGATCGCATGTTTTAATTCTTTAATAGCTTTTTCATGAGGAAACCCATTTGATAAGGTCCAGGCAAGATTTCCTTTCGCTACATATGCATCTGCCAAATTCGGATCCAAACTAAGTGCTTGCTCAGTTGCTACAAATGCCTTTGTTTCCCATTTCGGGTCCGGATCATAAATAAAATTGATCGCGTTATATCCTTTTGCCACGTCCGCATAAGCCAGTGCAAATTTTGGATCAATCGCTATTGCTTTTTCAAACAGGCTGATCGCACTGTCAATAAGTTTGCGATTTCCCGCACCTGCTTTACGGGCCAGGTAGTGACCTTGTAAATAGTAATCGTAGGCTTCCAGGTTTTCCGTTGGAGGTTTTAAGTGTTTACCAGGTCCGGCAATTGCGATTTTTAATGAGTCAATAATATGTCGTGAAATGTCATCCTGTATCTCGAACAGGTCTTTTACCTGGCGATCAAATTTGTTGGCCCAGACATGAAATCCATCCTTAGTCTTGATCAATTGGACATTGAAACGAAGTATGTCTCCTGAACGTTGCACACTACCCTCAAGTAAATAACTAACATTAAGTTCTTTTCCGACTTCGGTTGGGTTGACTGCTTTTCCCTTGTATTGAAAAACGCTGTTCCTGGAGATCACCAACAGTCCCGGTATTTGAGCCAGGTCAGATATAAGCGATTCTGTCATTCCATCACTGAAATATTCCTGCGTAGAATCGGCACTCATATTTACAAAAGGTAAAACCGCGATCGATTTAGCCATTGTCGCTTCCGCATTGACAACTTGATCATTTTTTGCAGATGTAAATCCTCCTTTGAAAAAATAAGTTCCTAAAAGTATGATGATGATTGAAACAGCAATCACAAATACATTTCGTTTAGGTTTCATCTTTTGAACAATCTGTTGATGAGCAATAGCAACTCCATCTGCAACAACCTGGTAAATTTTTATCGGTTCTTTTACATTTTTCAGTCTTTGTTCGGTAAAAAATTTTGGTTGAAATTCTTTTTTATTAGCGATGCTGTTATAAACCGATTCGGAAATAAAAATGCTTCCCGGGTTTGCAATGGCCTGAAGTCTTGATGCAATATTCACCCCATCACCAAATACATCACTATCTTCAAAAACCACCTCTCCCAAATGAATTCCGATACGTAATTGAAATTCTTTTGCCGCATTACATGTTTGTTGAATTTTTATTGCAGCAGCCACTGCATCTGAAACGGTATTGAAACTGGCCATTACACCATCACCAAGTTCCTTGATCCATCTACCATTGTGTTGTTCAATGATCGGTTTTTGGATTTGCCTGTTTTTTTCAAGCAGTTCAAATGCTTTTTGTTCATCCCTGCCCATTAATGCAGTGTACCCAACGATGTCGGTAAACATAATAGCAGCAAGTTGACGGGACGAGTTCATATTAAAATAGTAAGCAAAATTATTTATATCTGTCAAATCCATACCTGCGGTATAGATCCTGGTACCTCTGATCTTGTTTTATTGGTTGAAAAAGCGGATCTATTTTTAGTAGTTTAAAATCAGGTTCGCGGCTTTCAAATGATCTTTCCAGGTGCACGAAACAGGAATCATACATTTTATATTGCGAGAAAATTCTGGCAAGTATGTAATCTATGCTTGTATTCTTGTTTCTGGGCCTTTCATTCAACTGCTTCATAATGTTTTCACTTTGCGGTATATTACCCTTACTATAATATGAAATAGATAAAAGACCAAGATGGCCAGGGGCAATATTATCCGGATTTTTTTGTAACCGATCAGCTACTGTCCGGATTATTTCATCATAGTTACCAGATGAGAACTTGTTTTGAAGATTGAGGTTGTCAAAGCCAGGATGTTCCGGGAATAACCTTTGTCCTTCGTTAATATA
>JAICGN010000077.1 GCA_025923075.1 Chitinophagaceae bacterium | reverse complement strand
TGGCATACTATGGATCGTTTTACACAGGATGCTATTCTAATGATACTTGCATCTGATTTCTTTGACCCGGATGATTATATATTTGAACCATATAGCAAATGATAGAATACGAAAATCTTGGAAAGGCCAATCAACCTTTTTTTGAGGAATATCAACAGGTATTTCAACAGGTGTTGAAAAATGGCTGGTATATTCTTGGTGAAAATGTCGGAAAATTTGAGCAGGAATTCGGCAGTTATTGCAACACCCGCTTTTGTAGCGGCACTGCCAACGGACTTGACGCATTGATTTTATCATTAAAAGCATTCCAGTTCAATCCCGGAGACGAAGTGATAGTACCATCCAATACTTATATCGCCACTATTCTGGCAATCGTACATAATAATTTAAAACCTGTTTTGGTTGAACCTGATATCCGGACATACAATATTGATCCGGATAAAATTGAAGAAAAGATTTCACAGCGTACAAAAGCTATTCTGGTCGTTCATTTGTATGGAAAGGTTTGTGAAATGGATAAGATTACTGCTATAGCCAATAAACATTCCTTAAAAATTATTGAAGATTGTGCACAGGCTCACGGTGCTTCTTTTAAAGGAATAAGAGCCGGCAATTTTGGCCACTTCGGGGCTTTTAGTTTTTATCCAACCAAGAATTTTGGCGCATTAGGGGATGCCGGGGCTGTTACAACAAATGACGAGGAGCTTCACAACATTATAAACACTTTGCGTAATTATGGTTCAAAGATAAAATACCATAATGAGCTGGTTGGATATAATTCGCGGCTTGATGAAGTGCAGGCGGCACTCCTTCTTGTAAAATTAAAACAACTGGATAAACTCAATCAATACAAAAGAAAGCTTGCTCAAATATATCACGAGCGACTTAAAAATGATTTTATAAAGCCTTGCAGGCATTCCGATTATTATGATGTTTATCACATATATAACATTCGGCATGAGCAAAGGGATAAATTAAAAGAGTACCTGCTCCAAAATGAGATAAAGACTGAAATTCATTATCCTATTGCGCCAAACAAACAAAAGGCCATGATAGGAATATTAGATGAACAAGCAGCACCCATTGCAGAGGAAATACACAGAACTACGTTGAGCTTGCCGATCTCATTTTTCCATACTGAAAGTGATATCGAAAAAGTGATTACAATAGCAAACAGGTTTTGATTTTTATGAGTTAGAATAAGGTGGCAACAAACACGGCAAAGTTTCAGTGAATTTACCAAATGACATTAAAGAGTAAATTGAATCAACTGCAAAACATAGGTATCAATGAAGAAATCCGGATAAATAAATATTTACCGGTCGCATTTCTTTATTTCTTTTTCAACAGTTTTCTGCTTCCCACCGGTCTTTTATATACAGCAATTCTTACGCCTTTGCTGTTGCTTTGGCTGTATCAATACAGAACCTTGGGCCATGTCTGGATATTATTTGCTTTCTTGATTCCCTTTGCATGTGTACATTTTATAAATGGAGTAAATACCCGGTTTTATCTAATCTCGACCGGATTGTTATTTACGGTGGTTGTTTTTGCCGTTTGCTTTTGGCAGTTTTTGAAAGTTTGTACAACACTAAGATCTATTTTCCGGAAAATTCTGATTGTTAATTTCATCTTGGTAGTGATTGCCTGTGTCGTATTTTTTTTCCCGTCAATACGTAATATTTTCTGGCACGTTTCTTCTATTTCTACAGGGCTTGAAAAGTTACCGCGGCTTAAGTTATTAACTTATGAGCCTTCTTATTATTCATTATTGCTGGTCCCGATAGCGATGTATTATTATTTGAAAATGATGTTTCTGAAACTTTCTAATACAGTTTTGATCGCTGTTATGATAACGGCTCCTTTGCTACTTGCTTTTTCAATGGGCGTCCTGATGGGGATTCCTTTAGCATTAGCTGTTTTACTTATATTAAACCTGAAGGTATTTTTTGTAAATAAAAGGATCGTTCAATATATTTTCTTGACCATTTGTTTACTGGTTATTGTATTCATCTTATTATTTTTCTTTTATCCTGACAATCCTCTGTTTATTCGCATACTTAACCTCTTTGAGGGTAAAGATTCCTCTTTCAAAGGAAGAGCATTTGAATCTTACCAGTTAGCATGGACTATTCTGAATGAAAAAAGTGTTTTATTCGGAGTTGGTTTGGGCCAGGTAAAAGTGTTGGGTCTTGAGTTGTGGAGGACCTTCTATAGTTATAATTTTTCAATCAATGAAGTGACTATCCCATGTGCGGTAGCAGAAACATTGGCCGTATTTGGAATTATCGGAGTATGTTTAAGGATAGGTATACAGGTATTTCTTTTCTTCCGCACAAAGGTGTATAGTAATTACTATCGGCTGGCCCTTTTTATTTTTATTTTCATTTATCAGTTTACGGGCAGCTATATTATGAACATAGCAGAATATGCAATTTGGATTATGGCTTTTCACCGGGGAATTTTTGAGGAGTTTGACGAAATGAACATTTTAGGAAAAAAAATCATCAAACAAAAAAGAAGTTGAAAATTCTTTTTATATCAAGGGCAACTTTATATAAAGACAAAGGCGGAGACACTATACAAATCGTGAACACTGCACGACACCTTGAGCAACTGGGTGCAGAGGTGACGATCCGTCTTTGCAATGAAACGATTGACTATAGCAAGTTTGACCTCATTCATTTTTTTAATATCATTCGTCCAGCTGATATTTTGTTTCATATGGAGAGATCAGGCAAACCATTTGTTGTGTCAACTATCTATGTGGATTATTCTGAGTATGAAAAAAATGTACGGAAAGGCGCTTCGGGATTTTTATTTAAAATATTTTCATCTGATTCAATTGAGTATTTGAAAGTGATCGCAAGATTTATAATGAATGGAGAAAAGATCGTTAGCCCCAGTTACCTTTTGGTTGGTCAAAAAAAAGCGATTAAAAAAATAATATCCAGATCAAATATGTTGTTGCCTAACTCCAATAACGAATATAAGCGGCTAAGCAAGGATTATAACATCACCAAAAGATTCAGGGTAATTCCAAATGCAATTGACACATCGTTGTTTAATGAAAAATCAGGAAATGAAGCAAGGAGGGAAAACCTTGTGATTTGTGTTGGAAGGATAGAAGGCAGAAAAAATCAATACAACCTTATTAAAGCATTAAATGGAACAAAATTTCAGCTTGTTATCATCGGTTCTCCATCAGCTAATCAGGTAAAGTATTATCAAAAATGTAAAGAAATAGCTGCATCAAATGTCTCATTTGTTGAAAACATTGAACAGGAAAAACTGCTTGATTACTATAAGGCCGCTAAAGTGCATGCATTGCCAAGCTGGTTTGAGACCACCGGGTTGAGTTCTTTAGAAGCCGCTGCGATGGGTTGTAATATCGTGATAACGGAGAAAGGGGATACCAGGGAATACTTTGAAAACTATGCCTATTATTGTGATCCTGGATCACCACAATCTATTTTTGATGCAATCTCTAAAGCAACTCGTGTGGATATTAGTAGCGAATTGCAGCAAAAAATCTTTAATCAGTACACCTGGTCCCACGCAGCGAAATTGACATTGGCGGCTTATGAAGAGACGATCCGGGAATCGGTCAGCGTTCCCTAAATCAGTCATGCACTAGTTACTCATATATCTTTTTCACTTTTGCATATCGGGAGCGATACGTCTTAATAAGAAATTCTGTACGTGTTTTTCTTATTAATTTGGATAAGGTGATAGCAAGAACATGCTTATAAAAGTATAGGTGATTTAGAATTTTTCGTTTGGGTAAATATTTGTTTTTAATTTGAAGTGTTTCACGGCACCCTGTTAACCAGTTTATATCACTCAAACCTTCCCAGCGCATATTGGAAAGCACTTCCGGCACGTATTTAAAACGGCATTTATTAACTGCAAACCTCAACATGAGGTCATAATCCATCGCTAGTTTGTATTCAATGTCGAATAAACCTAACCTATGGTAGCATTCTTTACGGACAAAAACCGTTGGATGATTGACCGTCATTTCCCTTGTCAGGAAATGATGATCGCCCCGAACAATAAAGTCTTTTTTATTGTTTTTCCATAGTTGCATATCGCTGTAGATAACATCGGCATTATTGCTATTTGTGACGACCTTTTCGACAGCATCGTTTTCATACCAGTCATCTGAATTAATGATACCAATTAATTCCCCGGTGGCTTTCGCAATTCCTTTATTGAAAGCGTCACTGATTCCTCTATCGTTTTCGCTGACCCAAAAAGAAATTTGGTCTTCATATTTTTTTATGATTGATATTGTATTATCGGATGATCCTCCATCTATTATAATATATTCAATATTATTGTAAGTTTGATTTAGAACACTCCTGATCACATCTTCTATATATTTTTCTCCATTATAAACTACAGTAATAACGGAAACTAATGGTGTATTTTCGATCAAAGACATATTGTTTTTAGGGCTAATAAAAAAAGCGAAGTTAGCATAAGCTGAATTTGTCTAATAATGTTTTTTTGATTGAATGTTATTTTATCGAAATAAAACTTGCCAGCGTTATGGTCTTCAAAATATAATCTCAATAGGAAGGCTATTTTTGTTTAGTTATGACAAAGCTGGATATGAAAGCATTTCTGTCCCCATCAGCGCCGGAATAATCATTTGTTAATTCTACTTTGAAGGTCACATCTTCATCATTCGCAAGATCCAGGTCAAATTTTTGAGTTTGAAAGCCCTCAGTTGTAGTAAATTCAAGTACTTTTTTATCGTTGGCCCAAATAACTAACCTCGCATATTCTCCTTTGGCAACGGAACCCCTTGAAGATACCGTTACCTTATATTTTCCTCCGGTGAGCCATATGGGCTTTGTTTTTATAAAACCTCCCCAGAGTGCAATTGATCGATCGTCGGGAAAAAGTGTGCTGGCATTTTCTTCAAAATCCGTGTAGTTGATCAACCTGCTATTGCTATCTATTTTTTTCGAAATATAAAGTTGTGCCCATGCATCATGAAACTTTTGCTCCATTGTCATGGCGTAAGCTGAATCCAGCTCTTTTCTTTGATCAGATGTTAAGGGCTGTTCTCCATGCGCTCCAACTATCCAGAATCCATTAAGGACATATTTTGGATTTTTTCCTGCAAGGATTGAATCTACCACGTTCAATTTACTTCCCTCGAGAATTGTAGGCTTAAATTTGAATGCCTTAAAATAATATTGATGTTGCCATGATACTAATTCATCGATGATAGGGTAGTTTTCTTTGTTATTCTCTACAACAAATTTAGTCATTTCACGAAATTGAGTTTTCGATACATCCGAGTAATATTTTCTCACAATCACGATGTTTATTAATGAAAAAATTATAAATAAAGACAAAATAATAGTTCTTACAATCTTAAAATTTATGAGGCATATTCCGTATGCTATGGCGATTAGGAAAGCGGGTAACACTACAATAGTATACCTGGGAAACAACATGGGTATAACCAGTATTGATCTCAGGTATGGTATTAGGTAAGTAATAATGATCCACGTTGAAAGTATTATGAAACTAAACAACAACGGGTTAGACTTTGCTGGATTTAATGTGTGGGGCTTTTCGACATAAAAAACACTGAATAGATAACCCAACAATAATATCACTAACAGTTGTTTTAATAAGGCAGGATTACCAAAATAGGTAAAAAAGAATTCGGAAATGAAATTATCGCCTACGGGTCCGAGCCAGAAAGAACTAATATTTGATGTTTCCTGCAGATACGGAAGCCATGGTGCGTACCCTACTCCGATAAGGGAGCCGCTCAATAGAAATCTTTTTATGTATGTTTTCTTTTCTGCTTTTTCTGTATAAAAGAAAAAAAATAGAATGAGCACGATCTGAGATGCCAGTACAAATAGACTGTAATAATGTGAATAAAGCAGCAGCAAAGAGAAAAGAGCATATAAAATGCTGTTTTTAATGGTCATCTTTTTTAAAAGCCTGATTAGAAATAAGAACGAGAAAGCTGCAAAAAGAAAGGCGAGAATGTAATTTCTAGCCTCCTGAGAATAAAATAAGTTATAATAATTTACAGTTGTCAGCACTGCAGCTATCAGGCCCAGCTTACTGTTCAGAATCTCCTTGCCAAGCAAATACATGCCCCAAACGCTTACTGTACCTGCAATGGCAGAAATTAATCTTGCAGTAAGTGCTGTATGGCCAAATAAAGTAAACGAAACTTTGGAAAGGAAGAAATGAAGGGGAGGATGCGGATCGCAGCACTTTAGATAAAATAGCATCTTTTCCCAAGTAATATCAGGATCAGATTCATTCATTGTATGAAGTTCATCCAACCATAAACTTTGGAAATCTATCTTCCAAAGACGCATTGCAAATGCACAAATTAGAATAAGGGAAAGAAGCAGGGAGGACTTCTTTTCTTCGGTTAGTGTTTGGTTTATCAAGTTATCTGAATTTGAAGTTAAAAGTCAAAATAACAAATGACGAGTGGGAAACTCTCTTTTATTTCCAAAGGCTTTTTTTATAAGATATTTTTGCAATTTTATTTTTTCCAGACACCTATAAGGGATTTGCCCAATGTATAGTTGGTTATCCGATCGGTGATTTTGGATACCGGTACGATAGACTTGTTCCAGAAATTTATTTGTTTCATTGTTGGATATTGTTGTTTTAGGAAATACTTATTCATCATTGAAGCAAACAGGCCCACAGAATCGAGATAAAATAATTTTTGCAGCTGCAGATCACCGGGAGCTGCCGTCAACAATTTTCTTTTATTATACCTTCGATAATGGCCGATGGCTTTGTCGAATTCGTTGAAAAGGAACTGATGTGCTGGAACTAATACAATAAGGTGCCCATTCGTATTTAAATGCTTCATAGAATGGGCTAACTCCTGTCGATCATCGTCGATATGCTCGATTACATCAATATAAAGAATGGTATCGTACATTTCTGACGCATCAATATCTGCAGATACGCCTTTTTTGCTTTTACAGCAGGCCGGAAGCTTTTTAGCATCAATTTTATCTTTGAGTTCGTTATACAAAGTTGGATCAGGTTCAAGACACAACCATTCTTCATGGTTTCCATGACATAAATAGGTAGTAGTGCTACCAATACCGGCTCCTACTTCAAGAACTTTCCCCTTAATATACGGGTTGATTAAGTTCCCATAGTACCTTTTCCAGTTTTCTGCATACTGGAAAAGATGTAATTCGTTGCCTATATAAGAAATCTCAGTCATTCAAATTAAAGATGATGTTTTAATCGATGAATTTTCTAACAAAGAATATAGGCCTGTTTTGCGTTTCCTTATAAATACGAAAAATATATTCTCCCAATATTCCTACAGATAATAATTGCACCGAACCTATAAAGTATATACTCATGATTATTGATGACCAGCCAAGCGGAGCCATGCCAGTTATTTTACCGATAATAATATAAAGGACTGCCAGGAAGATCAATACAATCCCAATAATTCCTGAGTATAAACAAATCTTCACTGGTAAATTTGAAAATGAGAATACCGCATCGAAACCTAATGATATTAATTTCGTAAAACTCATTTTTGGCTCACCGATTAGCCGAGCCGGCCTTGAATATTCAACAAATCCCTGTTTAAAGCCAATGAAAGACCTTAGACCAGGTAAATACCTGTTCTTTTCCTGAATAGATAGAAATGCTTCCAGCGCTTTTCTGTTCATCATAGAAAAATTGCCAATGTTTTTTATGTTCTCCAGGTTTGAAAATTTTTTAAAGATCCAATGGAATAATCTTATCAAAACCCTTTTTGAAAACTTTTCCTTTCTTTCAGTTCTTTTTCCATAGACAATATCTAAGCTCTCGGTAATAATTTTATTATGCATTGATTGTATCAGTTCAGGCGGATCCTGCAGGTCTCCATCCATCAACGCAATATAATCGCCTTTAGCATAACTAAGTCCAGCTGTGTAAGCGGCCTGGTGGCCAAAATTTCTTGATAAGGTTAATATCTTAAATCTTTTATCTTTTTCATTACAACGTATTAATTCCGTAAGTGTGTTATCTGTACTACCGTCATCCACAAGTATTACTTCAAATTCCTCATTCATAGTATTCATTGATGATTGAACCCTTTTAAAGAGTTCTTCAATCAATATTTCTTCATTGTAAACAGGAATCACTAGAGTAATCATAAGAAATATTTATATTTTTCTGCGAACAGTTGAGTTATTTTTGGCTTGGATAGCTTGCAAAAATATACTTTCATAGTCGTTAATGATCGTCTTCCAATTATATGTATTTTTGATTTTTTCAATATTAAGTATTTTCCAACGATTAATGGTAGTGTTTGCTAAAGGCCGGTGTACAATATTTTTCACGTCTTCGGCTGAGGAAAAGTAGAAGGCGGAATCAGCTAAAATAGCTCTGTTAAATACATTGTCATGTGCTGCGATATTACATCCGCATGCCATGGCTTCCAGTAATGAAGGATTCGTTCCACCAACAGAATGCCCATGAAAATATAAGGCAGCATAATGACGAAGGGCATTGATTGTATCTTGATCATAAATAGCACCCGGCAACAGAATAGAACCCGAAGCATATTTTTTCAAAAGAAGTTGTCCATATTTGTTTTGAGTGCTTCCTATTATTATCAGGGGATAAGTTTGTTGTGATTGGAGATAACCAAGGATCACGGTTTCAATATTATTTTCCGGTTCCAACCGTGCAATCAACAAAAAGTATTGATTTTTTTCCAGCTGGTATTTAGTAATTACCGACTCAGAAAAACTTTGTGGAATATCAGCGCCGTAAGGAATATAAAAAGCTTCTTTTTGATATTTTTCCCTAAGGTGATCTTTGATGCCTAGCGAATCAGCAACCAGAATGTCCCCATAATTAGCTGCCACACGTTCAGCCCATTTTAAAAAGCGTTGAGTGAGGTTATTGTATTTTGCCCGCTTCCATTCAAGGCCATCCATATTTACAATGTTAGTGGCTTTCTTCGGCCAGATGCGATACCAGACAGCGCTGCTGGTATAGCCCAACTGAAGCAAAACATCGAACTCTCTTTTCCTGGCATCCCGTAGACAATTGTAATCATATATAAACTGTCCGGCTGTGCCAATTTTGTTTTCGGGGTCGTAGCAAAAAATGATGTGAACTCCATTCCAGGTCGTTTTTTTGTATGGATGATTGCTGGAATTATACACTGACACGTCATGCCCTCTTTCTACAAGACCTTTAGCAAGATGTTGAGCAAATTGCTCAAATCCCCCGTACGCATTTGGGATACCGCGCGTTCCAAGAATGCCAATTTTCATGTAGTTTTTGTCCTGTCCGACAAGCCTGTCTTTGCTATCTGTCAACATTACTGAAAATCGTACTTATTAATGATTGGATGTTGATGGTCTTTTGATATAAATTGTTTGAATTTTTTCCAGGAAAAACAGGGTAATACTGTTAGTTCATACCGTCTTACAGTTAAATAAATTCAACTTCATTGATGGTAGTCAAAGTCTGGTTTCCAACCAAAACTTTTGATCTTTGAGCGGCAAATGTATTGCTATTTTGTTTATAGTTTCATTAAACTTCCCGGGATAAATGCTGTCAATGCAGCTTGAGAAATTGATTTTTTACAAGCAACGATATAGTTTTTGGTGTTGTCATTTGTGATACATTTACCGTGGATACATCGGGATACAATGGACTTTAACAAAAAAAAAACACGACGATTTCGGACGGGCGATTCATTAAAGCAATAGTTTTGTCTGATTCTATGAAAGACGAAGGTCTTCTGGGCAGTAGCACTAATGAAAGAATTTATGATCACTAACCAAGGCCACACCTATTCCCCCTCTTTAAGGGGAATTCGAAAAAAACACTTGCGTACTTATATCAAAAACAAGACGGTCTTCCTGTTTTCCAAACGAGTTTTCGATATTATTGCCTCATTTATTATTATAGTTTTCCTGTTAAGTTGGATTATTCCTTTACTGGGCATAATTATTAAGTTGAATTCGAGAGGGCCTGTTTTCTTCACCCAGAGGCGTGTTGGCAGAGGATTAAAAAGTTTTCAATGCATAAAATTCAGAACGATGGTTCTGAATTGCGAAGCTAACCAGTGCCCCACAACTGAAACTGACCTCAGGATTACTTCTGTGGGAAAATTTCTTCGCATAACAAGCATTGATGAGCTACCTCAATTTATCAATGTCTTCATCGGGGATATGAGCGTTGTTGGGCCTCGGCCGCATATGTTTTATGATTGTAATAGATTTTCCAATTATATCCAGTATTATAAATTCAGAAGCCTTGTTCGCCCTGGTATCACTGGCCTGGCACAAATAAAAGGCTTTCGTGGGCCCGCAGAAGACCCTTACAAAATTGCGTCACGTTTTTCGTATGATTCAATGTACATACGCCAAATGAATTTCGGTCTGGATCTGAATATTATTTTAAAAACCGCTGCCCAAACATTCAACATCATCTTTTTTAAAAGAATAGCGGAAAGAAAGAGGCTTAAGAGAATTAAAAAAGAAGAAGCCAAAAAAATCGCAGCCTGATTCGTTATGGGTTCACCCGAGCTGATGATTGCATGCGGGGCATTGAATCGTTCTGTCCCTTCATATTTTTATTAAAGCTTCTGTAAATTATCAAAGATAAAATAGCAGAAACAATTCCAATGCACATTCCGGCAAGGATGTCTGTAGGAAAATGTTGTGCAAGATAAACCCGGGAATAGGCAGCCAGCAATGCAAACAAGGGAAGGATCACAGACCATATTTTACTATTTATCATGTAGGACATAATCAGTGCCATAGCAAATGACGTTGTTGCATGACCAGACGGAAAACTATGAATTTTTTTCATACGAACCCCTTCCACGATATGTACGGGAAAATTTTCTGACAAGAAACTAATTGGACGCAATTCTTCCGGGTAGACAACCCGTTTTAAAAACTGCGCCAGTATGGTCGAGATCAAAACTGCTGCAATCACGGCAATAAAATATTTTCTTCTGTAAAAAAAACAGTAGGCACCTAAAGGTGCCCACATTATTCCATCACCGTAATGGGTAAAGTATTTAAAAAACTGGTCGGCAACTTCGGTATGATTACCATTGATTAGTTGAAATGTTCCATTTTTTCCAAGGGCCAGAATTAATATGCCTGTGCCGATAGCAAGTATGGTGGCTAACAGGAAAGCTACGCCGAAGTTATTTGCTGGTCTTTCGTGCAAGGATAGCAAGATTTATACAAAAATAATACGAGTTCGGCAGCAATCATAATGTGATACCGGCCAGCTCAAGACTTTTCTTTTTCAGTTTTCTGATCTCAACGTCTTCAATAATTGGTTCGGGGGCAAGAATCATGGATATATTATTCTCTTTCCACCATTGGTCGCTTTTTAATTCTGAAAAAGCTAGAACACCTATGAGATAGTTCCGTTTTAAGTCGGCGTGCCACTCTTCGATCCATTCAAACTTTTCTTTTGGAATATAGACACCGTTATCATAGCTGAGATACACTTTGAGGAAAAAATCATGTGTAAGCTGGTTTTCCTGGTGGTGATACAATTTTTTGTATTCATAATGATAATCGTAACGCAAAGCAGAAATATCACTTAACACTGCAGATCCTGTTGGAAAACTTCCGGCCCCTTTCCCGTAAAAAAATTGTTTGTCGGAGAACCCGCTTTCAATGACCACACCATTGTATTCGTTTTTTACAAAAGCAAGCTGGTCCTGCTGATTCACGAATTGTGGTAGAACAAATGCAGCGACGCCACCATTTTTCAATTTTTTTGCCTGTGCTACTAGTTTTATTTCATAATGTTTTTCTCTTGCAACAGCAGCATCATTCTGATTAATGTTTTGTATTCCGGTAAAAACAATATTTTCCGGCCGCTCCACGATGCCGTATGAGTGGTTCAATAAGATCGTCCATTTATTTAAGGCGTCGTAACCCTCTATATCAAGCGTAGGGTCAGTTTCAGCAAAGCCGGCTTGCTGTGCCAGCAACAAAGCTTGTTTGAAGTCTAATTTATCCTCAAACATTTTTGTAAGAATAAAATTAGTAGTGCCGTTCGCAATTGCTTTAACCGATTGTACAAGGTCATTGTCATAATATTCTTCGAGGTTTCTGATAATAGGTATCGATGCACAAGCTGCTGCCTCATATAAAAGGGCAAGTTTAGTTGATCGCTGCAGGGCTAAAAGTGCCGGCATATTTTCAGCCAGCATTTTTTTACTTGAGCTCACTACATCTTTCCCGTTTCTTAAGGCGGTAGTCACGATGTCAAAAGCTGCTTCTGTTTCATTGATCACTTCAACGATCACATTGATTTCAGGATCGTCAAGCAACTCATTTTTATCTGTCGTGAATAACTCAGATGGGGCATTTCGTTTCTTATCGGGATGTTTAATACAGATTTTCTTTACCCTGGCTTTCAGGGAAGGTGTTTGTTTCAAAATACTATACAATCCTTCGCCCACTACACCAAACCCAAAAAGACCGATCGTAAGATTCTTGTGATAACTCATTTTCTTTTTTTTAAAGATTAAGCATTGCTCAACGAGTCCCAAATAAAAAAGCTCACCCGATAAATCAGATGAGCTTTGAATATTTTGATAATTATTTTAAGCTGGAATTCTGACTTATCTATCCGCCGCGGCGGATGGAATTGGCACCTTTCCTTGCCTTGCTTCCAGAATTCGAGCAGAGCAGGTAGGTTGTCAAGGCTTCATCGGGCCATTTCCCTCAGCCTTTCTTGATAAGCATCTGTTTATTTAAGAGCTGGCACAAAGATAGTGGTTTACGACTTAAAAATTTTATCCCGAATCTAAATTTCAACGTTGAATTTAACTACCGGTTGTTTGGCGAACATACATTCCCGACACATTTTGTTACTATCTTCGTTGCCCTTTTTACCTATGGCAAAGTCAAAAAATAACGGAACGGCAGTTGAGGAGATAAATCATGAGGCTATCGAGGTGCATGGAGCAAGGGTTCATAATCTCAAGAACATTGACATTTCTATTCCCAAGAATAAATTAGTTGTAATCACTGGTATCAGTGGCAGTGGAAAATCATCGCTTGCTTTTGACACTATTTACGCAGAAGGTCAACGTCGCTATATGGAAACGTTCGGCGCTTATGCAAGACAGTTTATCGGGGATATGGAGCGGCCGGATGTAGACAAGATCACGGGTTTGTCACCTGTTATTTCAATTGAACAAAAGACAACTAACAAGAATCCAAGATCAACAGTTGGCACCGTTACCGAGATCTATGATTTTCTACGTTTATTGTTTGCAAGGATAGGGGAGGCTTATTCTTATAATACCGGCAAGCCGATGGTGAAGTGGAGTGAAGAAGAGATAGTGGAAAATATTTTCAAAAAGTATAAGAATAAAAAGATCTCCCTGCTGGCGCCTTTGGTAAGGGGGAGAAAAGGTCATTACCGGGAATTGTTTGAGGATGTGCGCAAAAAGGGATTCCTGAAAGTTCGAATAGATGGAGAAGTAAAAGACCTGGTTCCGAAAATGCAGGTTGATCGCTACAAAATCCATGATATAGAATTGGTAGTGGACCGATTACAGGTGACTGATGATTTGAAGGCAAGATTAGGTCAAAGTGTACAGCAAACCTTAAAGCTCGGTAAAGATTTGATGTTCCTATTGGTAGACGAAAAAAATCTTGTTCAGTTCAGTAAACAATTGATGTGCGAGGACACCGGGATTAGTTATGAAGAGCCTTCTCCCAATGCTTTTTCGTTCAATTCGCCGTATGGTGCATGTCCTGTATGTCGTGGGTTGGGCACAATGTACCATGTAAACCTGGATTCAATTATTCCTGACCCATCGCTAAGTATCAATGAAGGGGGCATTGCTCCGCTTGGTGAAGAACGGGATGCATGGGTTTTCAGACAGGTGCAGGATGTAGCTAAAAGAAATAAGATATCGTTGACTACACCTGTAAGGAGTTTGAATAAAAAATCTCTCAATATTCTTTTGTATGGAAATGATGAAGGGGTTGAAGCCGATATCGACTTTGAAAATATGAAGTTTGATCCGGCAGCACCATTTGAAGGAGTTGTAAATATGCTGAAGCGCTGGTTTAACAATGGTTACAGCGAGACGCTTCGTGACTGGACCGAGGGCTATATGAAAATGAAACCCTGCGAAAGTTGCGACGGCGCGAGATTGAAAAAAGAAAGTTTATGGTTTAAAATTCTGGGGCGAAATATTGCACAGCTGGGAGAAATGAATCTTGATAATCTGGCAGCATGGTTTGATGGGATTGAGCTGCTAATTACTGATAAGCAAAAAACCATTGGTAAAGATGTATTGAAAGAAATAAGGGAACGTCTTCAATTTCTTTTGGATGTTGGATTGACTTACCTTACACTGAACCGTGCGTCAAAAACGTTGAGTGGTGGTGAATCACAACGAATACGGTTGGCAACACAAATTGGTTCACAGCTGCAGGGCATCACTTATATTCTTGATGAACCTTCGATCGGGTTGCACCAGCGGGATAATCACAGGTTAATTGATGCACTCAAAAATCTCCGGGACATCGGTAACAGTGTATTGGTTGTAGAGCATGATAAGGACATCATGCTATCGGCTGATCACTTGATCGATATTGGTCCAAAAGCCGGTTTTCATGGCGGTAGGATTGTTGCCCAGGGTATACCCAGCCACATGCTTAAACTCGATACACTTACTGCCAGCTATCTGAATGGTCATCATAAAATTGGCGTACCAGCAGAAAGACGAAGGGGAAATGGAAAATTCATTGAGTTAAAAGGCGCTAAAGGAAATAATCTTGGAAATCTTGATGTAAAATTTCCATTAGGAAAATTTATCGTTGTCACCGGAGTTAGCGGCAGTGGAAAATCAACATTGATCAACGAAACCCTTTATCCGATATTATCGACGCATGCTTATGGATCGAGGGTAACGCCGCTTGAATATAAGAATGTAAAAGGGCTTGAACATATTGATAAAGTGATTGAAATTGATCAATCTCCAATTGGACGTACTCCGAGGAGTAATCCTGCAACCTATTGTGGCTTTTTTACTGATATAAGAACTTTATTTGCCTCAATTCCAGAGGCAAAGATCCGGGGATATAATGCCGGCCGGTTTTCATTTAACGTTAAAAGTGGAAGATGCGATGTTTGTGAAGGCGGAGGTATGAGAGTGATCGAAATGAATTTTTTGCCCGACGTTTATGTTCATTGTGAAAAGTGCAACGGCAAAAGGTACAACAGGGAAACACTAGAGATCCGGTATAAGGGAAAATCAATTGCTGATGTGCTTGATATGACAGTGGAAGAAGCAGTAGAGTTCTTCCAGCACATTCCTTATATCTTTCGAAAAATAAAAGTGCTTGAAGAAGTCGGATTAGGCTATATAACACTTGGTCAAAGTGCTGTGACATTAAGCGGTGGTGAGGCACAAAGAGTAAAGCTTTCGACAGAACTTGGAAAAAAAGATACCGGTAAAACATTTTATATACTTGATGAACCAACGACTGGTTTACATTTTGAAGACATTCAGCATTTGCTGTCAGTTCTTAATAAATTAACAGATCGCGGCAATACAGTACTTGTGATAGAACACAATATGGATGTAATTAAAGTCGCAGATCATATTATCGATCTCGGGCCTGAAGGTGGGGATGGCGGCGGGAGGATCTTATTCGAAGGGACTCCGGAAGGTCTATTGAGTTGTAAAGAAAGCTATACTGCCGAATACCTTTCGCAGGAATTAAAATAAACATGCCGGATACACCGGCATTTATTATTCAATCGATATCCATCATTTGCAGTCTTGGATAAAATAATAGGTTTTGTATATAATAAAGGATTACCCAGACTATTATTGAAACGACCAATACTACTACAAAATAACTTACTGCTTTGTCAGCCGGTGTTTTTTTCAGAATCGGCAAACCAAGATACAGCAAGTACAGGCCATACAGACTGGCGAGTAGTGCAAGAATTGACAGTGCAGGAACTATCAAAAAAATGCCTCCCACGAGACCAGCAGTGGCGGAATATGCCGCAACCTGGAATGATTTATCAAAGTTCTTTTCCGACCCAAAATTTGGCGCAAGCGCATCGATGATAAACGCCATGAGAAATACTCCAAGAATGCTCCGGATTGCATAACCAAGGGCCCCCTTTATTCCCCAACCTACGCCGGCGATTTTGAAAACCCCAATGCCGACGCCCAAAAAACCGAAACCAATAAAAGCGGCAAGCGCTCCTATCAAAGTTAACGGTAAAATGTAGGAGGTTGTAATGTGGGCAGTGTTTCCAGGTTCGTTATTTATCACATGCCATTCTTTTTGCGGGCTAAGTAAAATATTTTTTACTCTGTCAATTAAGTTCATAACAGTTGGTTTTAGTTATGCTAAATGTAAAAAATACTTTTGAAATGTTGCTGGCGGGAAATTAACATCAATCAAATGGAATAAAGAGATGAAAAAAACCCGCAGTTTTTTTCAGGAGGGATAAGGATTAATTGTTTTCTAATGAACTGTTGTCACCAACGGCTGTCATTGAGGGTTACAGATTAAACTTTTCCTGGTCTGCGGGAGTTTTTTGGGTAAATAAAAGAGCTAGTTAAAGGATGTCCAATAAGTGTGGCAGCAGGTGTTCAATAAAATTTGAATACATACAATGAGAGTAACAAATAGAGAACGGATTAGGTTTTAGTCAACCAGGTATTGTATTTTATCAAGCCCGCTGCCCTTATTGGAACTGCCTTAAATATTGTAAAGAACTATTTGACAATGATCTTTCCGGCGTCACTCATCTCGTCATTTTTAAATACCTGGTAGATATAGGTTCCTTTTTCCAGGCCATTTATTTTTTTATGATCTTTTTCGTTCATTTTATAATGCACCATGATCGTTCCCTCTTTATCGAATACAAAAAAGTCGATCGGTGCATTCTCCCCATTTTTTACATGCATCACTCTCTTCCACATACCGGGATAGATCTTAACCTCTCTTTCCCTTCTTGCTGCTTGTGCATTTTTAGTTTCAGCAGCGTTTACGTTTTCAGTTACTGAACATGATTGGGTGGAGCTCATTACTATAGTAAGGCCGGACAAAAGGGATAAATTCTTTAAATACGATAAAGTAGAGTTTGTTTTCATATGGGTTCGGATCGATGACGGATTAAAAGTACAGCGGGCATCGCAACTGTCGCAAAGCCCTGCGGTTTGGTGAATTGTTTCCATTCAATCTCCAGCCGAAACGGAGTATGGTGGAGAAATAGGAATCCATTTCTTTTGAATCGCCACGTTGTCTGCCAATAGTAGGTCTTGTAATATTGCGGAAAGGTTCACGATTATGCAATTGATATGCAATAGGTACATCTGCCGGTGCCAGGTATTGTGAAAAATGGATCGGGTCAATATACTTTGTACTTACATCATCTATATAGTCTGTAAATGTTTTGCGATGTAATATTTCCAAACCAACATATACATGTTCTTTGATGAAATATTTAAAGCCTGCTCCCATAGGAATTTCAAGCTGCGTCAGGTTATATTCTTTCCTGTCAGGATATTGCGACATTCCCTGTCCTTCGAGTCGAAGCGGCTTTAATTCCACCAATTGTTTTGAATTTGGATTGTTGGGATCCGGATAATAATAACCCTTAGGATTAAAACGGAAAGCGCCAACACCGGTAATACCATAAGGTCTTAGTTTTCCCTGAAGCCCGTCATACTGCTCCAACCATACCGTAGGATAGAGTTCAATACCAAAGTACAGCTCGCTTATTTTTGACTGGAAATAAAGATTACGACGCCATCTTGAAAACTCACGACCCCCGGCAAGATTCACTTCATCATCGCTTCCTTCAAGAAATGACTGATTAAAGGCAAGCCTCAAACCCAGCCATTCAGCTGGATACACATTAAAATAAAGTCCTTTTGAGAACTTTGTCAGGGGAAAATCAAGGTCGTTGATAAATGGTTTACCAACGCCGCGGGAACCACCAAGATCTCCTAAAAAGAATGATGGACCGAGACCAAGCCCCAGTTCATATTTTCCATCGCTAAAGGAAATGGATTGTGAATTGGACCAAAGTGACAAAGACAGTAAGAAAACCGTAACGAATGTACGGACCGAATGTACAGTTGCTCTCATAGATACCAGATTTGTGTTTTTCACCGGAACTATTAATTCCGAAATCAGGATTTGGACTAGATGACTAAAGTAGAAAATAAATTTCTACCAATCAATGACGAATAGCGGGTATTTTTATTGCAATCGCAATAAGAAGTTTTTTTACCGGGGTATTTACTAAGAAGTTTTTTTACCGGGTTATTTACTAAGAAGGTTTGCTTGTCATCTTAATATGCGGAATTCCATCATCGAGGTATTCATCACCAATAGCGGAAAAGCCAAGCGATTCATAGAATTTTTTTAAATAAGCTTGTGCACTTAAAGTAATGGAAGTTTTGCCGAAAAGCTCCTGGCAGTGTTTAATTGATCGATTCATTAGTTCTCTGCCAAGACCGGACTTTCTTTTTACCGGAGATGTGACAACACGACCGATTGCAGGATCGGTATATACAACTCCTGGAGGTAGTATTCTAGAATAGGCGATCAACTGGTCTTCTTCCATGCCAATTAAATGCCATGCCACCTGATCTTTGCCGTCAGGATCATTATAGATACAATTTTGCTCGACAATAAACACTTTACTTCTAAGTTCAAGAATTGAATACAATTCATCAAGGGTAAGCTCACCAAATTTTTTTAAGACCCATTTCATCGGGTTAATTTTTCTTTGATGAAGGTATTAATCTTAAGGAAATGGATACGAAAAACTGTAATTTTAAAAAAAGAACCTATGGCAGTGAAAGACCTTAGCGAGACACATAGACTTGTGAGTGATCTATTTCAATGGCCAACTACAAAAGCGGATTGGGAAAGATTCCGACTTACCGACGAACAAGTTTCATTTTTTAAGGAGAATGGATTTCTTGCCGGTGTAAAAATGCTCGATGAGAAGCAAATAGATTTTTTAAGAAATGAACTTTCAGAAATAGCTGATACCAATCATCCGGCTCATAAGCTGTACTATGAATTTCATTCAAACGAATCAACCGATCCGTCTACAATCTTATTTCATGCATTAGGTGCATGGCGTATAGGTCCCGGTTTTCATGATGTATTATGGAACCCGAGATTTCTTGTTGCTGCCAGTCAGTTACTTGGAAACTCACCCGTTCGTTTCTGGCATGATCAGCTTTTCTGGAAACCGGCAAAAAAAGGGGGAGTAGTGGCGTGGCACCAGGATTATTCCTATTGGACAAGAACAAAGCCAGTTGCACATCTTACCTGTTGGTGCGGACTAGATGATGCAACAAAAGAAAATGGTTGTCTTCAATACATTCCAGGGAGCCATCGGTGGGGCTTATTGCCAAAGACGGTTCTTGCAGGTGATATCCAGGGAATCAAAGATTTCTTAAATGATGAACAGAAAAAGCAATTTGAACATCCGGAGTTTGCAGAAGTAAAAGCGGGTGAAGCTATTTTTCATCATTCATTGACCTTACATGGTTCGGGCGAAAATAAAAGTGATAAACCAAGAAGGGCCTTTGTGATCAATGCTTTTGCTGATGGAGTAACTTCTGATTCAAATGAGCCGCTGCTGGAAGGAGTTCCTGTTGTTCCGAAAGGGGAAAAGATGCAGGGACAGTTTTTTCCTTTACTTTATCCCCGCAATAATCAATGATTATTAATTAATAATTATTGATTATTAAATTCAAATTAATACCCGTACTTATCTTTCCAAAGATTTCTGAGAAATTTTCTTAACTCTTCTTCTCTTGCATTTTTACCAGGATCATAAAATTTTGTTCCGGATAACTCTTTGGGTAAGTATTCCTGTTGTGAAAAATTGTTTTCATAACTATGAGAGTATTGGTAATCCTTTCCATAACCAAGATTCTTCATCAGTCGTGTTGGGGCATTACGGATATGAAGCGGAACCGAAAGATCACCGTGGTGCTTTACTGCTGACTGTGCTGCGCCAATTGCCACAACGGCAGCATTACTTTTTGGCGAGGCCGCCAGGTATGTGACGCATTGAGAAAGAATGATACTTGATTCGGGGTAACCAATTTTATTTACAGCTTCAAAACATGCATTGGCCAATACCAGTGCCGTTGGATTTGCATTACCAATATCTTCACTTGCCAGTATCACTAACCTTCTTGCAATAAATTTTACATCTTCACCGCCCTCGATCATCCGTGCGAGCCAATATACCGCCGCGTTTGGATCGCTGCCACGGATCGATTTAATAAATGCTGAAATGATATCATAATGCTGCTCGCCACTTTTATCATACAGTGCAATTCGTTGCTGTGCAATATCCATTACTTTTTTATCAGTTAATTCTTCGCCTTCAGTCATTACATCCGCGCAGAGTTCAATGAGGTTTAGAAGCTTTCTGGCATCACCACCCGAAATAGTGAACATGGCTTCATATTCCCTGATCACAATATTTTTCTTTTTCAGCCATTCATCTTTTTCAATTGCCTGGTGAGCTAGTTTTCTAAGATCCTCTTCACTTAGTGGTTTCAGCACATATACCTGGCAACGGCTCAGCAAGGCAGCGTTTACTTCAAAAGAAGGGTTTTCAGTCGTCGCTCCGATCAGTGTGATGATCCCTTTTTCAACTGCTCCAAGCAAAGCATCTTGTTGTCCCTTGTTGAACCGGTGGATCTCATCAATAAACAAAACAGCTCCGGACTTTGTTTTTGATTCTTCGATCACTTCTCTTACATCCTTTACTCCAGCGCTGATAGCGCTGAGCTGAAAGAAAGGGGCGTTTAACGAATTGGCAATTATGTTGGCAATTGTTGTTTTACCGGTACCAGGTGGTCCCCATAAGATCATGGATGGTATTTTGCCATTTTCGATGGCTGTGCGAAGAATACTTTTCTTGCCGGTAAGATGTTCTTGTCCAATTAAGTCATCAAGTGATGTGGGTCTTATACGTTCAGCTAATGGAGTTGAATTCATCAGGCAAATTTCAGAAGAATCTTTGTATTGTATCGGAAAACTGGATCGTCAGGCAGATTCGACGTTTTATTTCGATCATTCGGCAGCCCCAATATTTTTTATTTGCTGGGCAAATGTTATTCTATTTTTTTTGATAAGTTTAAGCAAGCGGAACGAATTGACCGCAATATAAAATGAAGAAGCCGTTGCAAAAGCTGATGCGATCGTTGATACTAGCATAAGGGGTCGCAGTATATCTTTCTCCGGAGTACCCATCCCTGTATAAACATTGACAATTGTAATATCAAAGAGCACTGCGATTGGAGTAGAAATGAAGCTTAAAATAGCTGCCACATAAATAGAGGCTTCGAAGACATTTGAAATTCCGTCTGCGGGATATTTTCTTACAAGCTGTAGCACAATGACCGCATTTACCAAATAAATTAGAAAGCTAGAAAGAAACAATATGGTCAACGTATCAAACTGTCCGGAGTAAAGATAAATGATCAATAAATAAAAAAGTAAAAGGCATAATGCGGGATAAAGAATGACGCTTGCAATGACGAACAGCCGGAAGAACTTTATGTCTGATGCCATGCTTCTAATTTACATAAATAGCCAGAAAGGACTGTATCTTATCAAATGAATCCGTAAGATTTGCCCCGACCCAGCCATGCCCTTCAGCCGGATAAGAAATATACTGATGGGTAACACCTACGCTGATCAACCTGCCATTTAGTAAGTCTGATTGAGATAACGGTACTATAATATCTGTACCGCCATGAAGAATCATGGTGGGGGGCGATTGCGATGAAATAAAATTAATGGGACTTGATTGGAAATACAGAGAATTATTTAACGAAGGAGTGGCGCCGGTAACGGCAACGAGCAACGGCTGCACAAGTGGATTTGATGGATTATTATATAGCTCGATTAGGTCCGTGGGGCCGAAAAAATCAATGATTGCTTTTGGTTTTACCTGTGTAGAATGCTTATAGCCCTGCAGCAAAGCAAGATGTGCACCCGCACTGGCACCAATTAAAACAAACTTATCAGAAATGAGATATTCCGATCTTTTATTATAAATGAATTCAACAGCGGCTTTTATATCTTGTTCCTGTGCCGGAAAAAGATTTGGAGTCTTCGCAAGTCTATAGTTGAGATTGAATATTGCATAAGCGGGTTCTCTTTTTTTCAGGCTATCAACATATTCATTAAAGTCTGATTTATCGCCGGTGTTCCATCCACCGCCATGGATCATTATTATAACTTTGGTAGTGGTTGAGCTTCTGTTTCCAGGTAAATACACATCCATTCTTTGTTGCGCATTTCCGCCATAAGAAACGTTAAACATCGTTATTGACTTGTCTTCTACCGGGTCGCCATCTTTTTTGCAGGATAAAAGGATCGCCACTAAAATTAGTAGTGATAAAAGACTAGTCCGCATTGACGATTTTTTGTAAAAATAACAGTTATGATGACAGACTGATTTTTTACGTTTTTAAAAGGCAGTTAAAATATCTCAATCATGTCGTCCAATAGAATCAATCATAGAATTTATTAAAGAAGTATTTTTTAATTTTAGGTATTTTTTTAAGGAAAGCTGGCAGAAAAAAACAAACAGTAATAGAAATATCAGAACTGATATAATTAAAAGCATGATCAGAAGACCTGTTTTGTCTAAGGAATTCGAACGAGATATTTCTGAAAGTAAACTGAAAAAAGCAAAGATCAATCCTGAGAATGAAATCACATTTAACGTCATGGAAAAAAAATGCCACCTGCTTTTAGCGCCGCTAAGTAATTTATCCGGAAATGTTTTGACCATGACGGCCAGATTAATAAGTGCCTGGGAAGCGGTAAATAAAAAGACAAGGCTAAATATTGATGATACAAGTTGATACTCTTTATCTGTAGTTTTTACAATAAGGCGAATAAGTGATAAGAAAAGTATCGCTCCACTGATTAAAAGCAGATAGTTTATCACTCTGTACAGTTTCCAGCTAAGCGGAAGCATTTTATAGCAATTATCATTAGTTTTTAACTAAACTACTGTTTGGCTGTTGACTTTATCTGCAATTCTATCAGTTGCTTTTCATCAATCGTTGAAGGTGCGTCAAGCATCACATCACGACCCGCATTGTTTTTGGGAAAGGCAATAAAATCACGAATGCTTTCGCTGCCGCCAAGGATGGCACAAAGCCGGTCAAAACCAAAAGCAATGCCGCCATGTGGCGGAGCGCCGTATTCAAATGCACCAAGCAGGAAGCTGAATTTATGAAGAGATTCTTCTTTACTCATTCCTAATGCGGCAAACATTTTTTCCTGTAATTCTCTTTGATAAATACGGATCGAACCGCCACCGATCTCATTTCCATTCAGGACCATGTCGTAGGCATTTGCTTTGATATTGGCGTATGGATGCTTCAAATACTCTGCGGCATTTTCAATAACAGGATTGTTATTGATCATTGTGGAAATATCCGAAGGCTTGGGTGAAGTAAAAGGATGATGTCGGGCCACCCAACGATTTTCTTCTGCATCATATTCAAACAAGGGGAAATCCAATATCCAAACGAGTTTGAATTCATCTTTCTTTCTAAAACCAAG
>JAICGN010000076.1 GCA_025923075.1 Chitinophagaceae bacterium | reverse complement strand
GACAGTGTACTTATTAGACCCATACCTAAGTTGAGTTCCCACCGGATTTTTTAATTGCATTTCTTTTACAGCTGCTTCATTAATGATCATGTTTGCAGAATCTGCGGGCACACCTGAAAAATCTTTTCCCTCAATGATCTTTACTCCCATTGTCCTGGTGTAATCAACGTCTGTTGCCATACTTGCCACGATCAACTCACCCCCTGCAGGTTTTCCATCCCAGTCAGGCGCGGGTGCTTTCCACCACACTTCAGTTATTGGCGAAAAAGATCTGTTCACGATGCTGATCATTCCTGTCTTCATCAATTCGTCCCTTATTGCAGTATAATTTTTTTGCGTGTCCTCGCTCGCCGGGATCATAATAAGGTTGTCGGGATCGTAACCAATATCCCTGTGTTTAATATGCTGTATCTGCTGATAAATAATAATGGTTGCTGAAATGAGGAGAATAGAAATCGCAAATTGCCCTACGACAAGAATATGTCTTGGCAGTGCACTCTTTTTTCCCGAGAGAAAAGTTCCTTTTAAAACCGTGACGGGGTTAAATGATGATAAGTATAAAGCGGGGTAACTACCTGCCACAATACCCGTGAAAAGTATCAACACAATTGCAGCGATCCAGAAAAGCGGTTCTGCAATATTTAACGACAAATGTTTGTCAACGAGATCATTAAAAAATGGTAACAAAAGATAAGCTGCAAGTACCGAAAGAACAAAAGCGATCGATGCCAGGATGATCGATTCGGAAAAAAATTGAAATACAAGTTGTCGTTTACCAGAGCCCAATGTTTTTCTCACACCAACTTCTCTTGCTCTTTTTTCAGAACGTGCAGTGGAAAGATTCATAAAGTTGACACATGCAATTAATAAAATGATAATTGCAATGATGCTGAACAACCGGACATACTCAATCATTCCTCCTGTATTCTTTCCATCTTTAAATTCACTTTGTAATCTCCATTTATTCATTGGGAAAGCGAAATAGGTGCTTATCCGTTTATCACTTTCGTCGTGCTGGTATTTAATATCGGTGATGCTTTTCTCCAGCATCTTCATGTTCGTTCCGGGGTGTACTTGTATAAAGACATTCCAGGAGGAATTTTGCCAATTGGTCATTGCCCTTTTCAAAAAATCATTGTCGTAATTAAAGGCATTTATAAAATCAAATTGCAAAGTAGAATTCCCGGGCACATCCGCAACAACAGCGGTAACCTTTGCATCATATTCATTATCCACTTTTATTATTTTATTCATCGGGTCATCATTACCAAACAATGCTTTCGCCGAAGAACGTGTCAATACAATTGCATATGCATCCGGCAATGCTGTTGCTGGATTACCATAAATGAATTCCCATGAAAACATGTCAAAGAAACCTGCACTAACTGTGTACCCCTCTTTCTTTAATTTATTTTCACCATAAGTAAGAATATGCGGTTGCCTGTGTGTAGTTACTACCGCATTTTTTATCTGTGGGATCTGCTGCTTGACCGTACTGGCAAGCGGCAGGACCATATTCTGATCTGTAAACACCTGGTTGTTGAAATCGCGGTTCGCATATATCTTATAAATGCTGCTGTAGTTCGCATGAAACCTATCATAAGTGAGTTCATCTTTCACCCATAGAGAAATCAAAATAGTGCAAGTGATGCCGATAGTAAGTCCTAATAAATTAGTCGCAGAGAATCCTTTATTTCTGAATAAATTTCTCCACGCTATTTTAAAATAATTCTTGATCATTGAAAATGTTTTATTCTGTTCGTAAAGATTTCACAGGATTTGCTAATGCGGCCTTTACTGCCTGGAAACTGATCGTAAATAATGCGATGAATAATGCCAATACAGCCGCTATAATAAATACCCACCAATTTATTTCAGTCCGGTATGCATAATTCTGTAACCAGTTATGCATAAACCACCATGCCAGTGGAAATGAAATAACGGATGATAGTATTACCAACTTTAAGAAATCTTTTGAAAGTAAACCGGCAATACCCGCAACTGATGAACCCAACACTTTGCGGACACCAATTTCTTTTGTTCTTCTCTCAGCGGTATAAGCGGCCAATCCAAACAAACCAAGACAGGTAATAACAATAGCAAGCAATGCAAATATTCGGGATAGTTTTCCTATCAGCATTTCACTTTTAAACTGCCTGTCAAACTCCTCATCGACAAAAATGTAATTAAAAGGATAACCAGGATTGTTGCTTTTTACAGCAGTTTCGATCTTATCAACCGCTCTCTCTGTATTGGCTTTCTCTTTTAAGCGTACATACATATAACCGAAATACTCAGGATAACAGGTAAAGATCAAAGGATCGCTTTTACCATACATGTCACCAAAAACAAAATCTTTAACAACACCAACAATTGTATACTTAACTGTATCCTGTCGAAGAACCGTACCGACTACATCATCTTTACCGATTATTTTTGCAAATGTTTCGTTGATAATAACATTCGAGCTGTCTTGCTTTGCATCCGGATAAAAATCTCTTCCTTTAGTCATTTGTATCCCCATAGTTCTGATATACTCTGGGCTGATAATATCCTGTGTAACGAGTACTTTTTTTGACGGATCTTTTCCTTCCCACTCAATATTGTCAACGGAACTCCCCATGTATAACTGGTTAAGATTTGACATGGCCACATTCTCAACGTAGCCGGAAGAAAGCAGTTGGTTTTTGATCACTGAAAAATTATTTTGCATATCACCTCTAAGCGCGGTTTGAATTACATTGTCTTTGTTATAACCAAGATCCCTGTTCTTGATATGTTGTATCTGGTTGTACACTATAATAGTGCCGATGATAAGAATGATGGAAATTGTAAACTGCAGTACTACCAAACCTTTCCTGATATAAGCTGCTCCGCTTCCTTTTAAATTTATTCCTTTGAAAACCCATACCGGGTTGAATGATGAAAGATATAATGCAGGATAGCTGCCGGCTACCAAACCGCATATCAAACCAATAAGAATAAGTGACAAGAGGTGCAGAGGATCGTCCAAACCAATTTGAAGTTCCTTTTCTACCAGCGTATTGAAAGAAGGCAGAACGACGTAAATGATAGCTACTGCGATCAGCAATGATAACATTGCCATTACCATCGCTTCTCCAATAAACTGTGCAATTAGTATTTTTTTCCCGGCGCCTAATACCTTTCTTACGCCCACTTCTCTTGCTCTTTTTTCAGAACGAGCCGTGGCCAGATTCATAAAATTGATACAGGCGATCAATAAAATGATCCATGCAATAATGCCGAAAGTGCGAACATTTTGAATACGGCCGCCAACCTGTTTGCCTTCTTCAAAATTGTTGTGAAGCCGCCATTCATTCATAGAAAAAAGAAACGGTTGTGCAACTATCGTTGAGTCTTTTGCCTTAAGATAATTGTAAAGTTTATTATTAATTAAAGCCTGATCAGCCTTTTCTTCGAGTTCAACAAAAGTCTGAATGCCGTTATTTTCCCATTCGTTCAACCACTCGTTGTTATCATGATATATTTTAAATGGAGATACCCAATCAAATTTTATCGTAGAATTTTGTGGCAGGTCTTTGAACACACCGCCGATTATATATTCCTCTCTATTGTCAACCTTAAGCGTTTTGCCAATAATGTCTTTTTGATCACCAAAAAATTTCTTTGCCATTTTTTCTGAAATAGCCAAAGAATGAAGCTGTTGAAAAACAGTTTCCTTTTTTCCCTGCACAAATGGAATTGTAAACATGCTGAAAATGGATGAATCAGCATAATTCCCTCTCTCATAGATCGCTTTTTCACCAAGATTAAATAACGTATAATTAGTCCAGCTAAGCCGGCAGGAATTCTTAACACCCGGAAATTCTTTTTTCATCGCTTCAGCCAATAAACCGGGAGTAGCGGGAAAAGTATAGGTCTTTCCCTCGAACGGTTGATGCTCGTAGATTTGATAGAGCTGGTCTTTTTTGGAATGATTATGATCATAGCTGAACTCGTCTTCGATCCATAAAAAGATAAGCCCGGCGCATGCAATGCCGATTGCCAGCCCGAATACATTTAACGAACCGTATATTTTGTTTCTCCAAAGATTTCGAAAGGCCGTTTTAAAATAATTTTTGATCATGGCCACGTTTTATTCTGTTCTCAAACTCTTAACAGGGTTAGCAATTGCTGCTTTTATTGATTGAAAGCTGATCGTTAATAATGCGATCAGCAAGGCAGCAACGCCAGCTACGACAAATACCCACCAGCCGATATTGATACGATATTCAAAATCCATTAGCCAATTATTCATCAGCCACCAGGCAACGGGAAATGCGATGGCTGCAGCAATCAATACCAGCTTTAAAAAATCCTTCGAAAGCATTCCGACAATGCCGCCAACAGATGCACCCAAAACTTTGCGGATTCCAATCTCTTTTGTTTTTTGCTCCGCTGTAAACATTACTAATCCGAACAATCCGAGACATGAAATAAATATGGCAAGAAATGCGAAATACCGGGAAAGCTTACTTGTTGTCAATTCTGATTTATAATTCTTCATCATCTCATCATCAGTAAAATAGTACTCGAAAGGAAAGCCCGGATTAAATTTCTTAAACGTCTTTTCCATGCTTGCAATAGCTTCCTTGGTTTTCCCTTTTTCTGTCCTGATGATAATATTGCCCCAATAACCACCTTCAGCTGTCCAGCTCGGTTTGAACAATCGAAGTATCAATGGCTCAATCGGAACTTTTAATGAGTTGTGATGAAAGTCTTTCATTAGCCCTATGATAGTTCCTTTATCGCCCCACATCGTCAGCTCTTTACCAACCGGGTCCTTATACCCGATCTTTCTTGCCGCCGCTTCATTCACTAAATAGTTCATCGTATCCAGACTAAATGATTGATCAAAATCGCGACCAGCAATCAATTCAATACCCATTGTTTTTACATAATCGTAAGTGATAGGATTGTTGCTGAATAATATCAGCTTTGTGGTATCCTTTCCGGGCCAGCGTACACCCTGTGTTGAGCTTCCTACCTCGAGAGGACTGCTTTGTGCACTCGTTACATTTAGTATGCCTGGTTGTTTAAGCAGCTCATTTTTAAAAGTCATATAAGTTTTACCTAAGCTACCTTCCAATGGCATATACAAAAGGCCTTCTTTTGAAAAACCAAGATGCTTATTATGTATATAATTTATCTGCCGGTAGATCACGATCATTCCAAGGATGAGAACTATCGATAGAGCAAACTGAAAAACAACAAGACCTTTCCTGAAATACGTGGCGCCTGACTTGAATTTTAAAAGGCCTTTTAATACAACGATTGGCTTTAATGTTGACATGAAAAGTGCAGGATAAGAACCCGAAATAACGCCTGTTACAATGGTAAGTCCAAGAAGGATCAATAAGAAAGAGGGATCGCCAAAGTCGATCGCCAAATGTTTATCGGTTAAAGTATTGAACGAAGGGAGTATCAATAAAACAAGCACTATGGAGACTGCAATGGCAATAGTAGAAACGAACATGGATTCACCGATGAATTGTGCAACCAATTGTCTTTTCCCTGCTCCCACAACTTTGCGGACACCGATCTCCCTGGCCCTGCGTAAGGAACGTGCAGTTGCAAGGTTCATAAAATTGATACATGCGATCAGCAGGATAACAATTGCTACTACGGAAAACATCCGCACGTTCTCAATACGTCCGCCCGCTTGTTTTCCATTTTCCCAATTAGAATAGAGATAAGATTCGCCATAATTCTGAAGGAATAATTCAACATTACTTTCTTTATTCTTTGTTTTGATATAATCTTTGATCTTTGCATTTACTTTATCAACAGATACGTTTTTTTTAAGCATCACCGCACATCTTGGTCCATTATTCCCCCACTCTTTTGCCCAATCATTCTTTTTAAGCCAAATTTCATAGCTCATTAAAAAATCAAATTTCAATGAGGACAGCTCAGGAATTTCCTCCAGCACACCTGTAACCACCACGTTTTCCTTGTTATCGATGTTGATCATTTTGCCGATCGGGTCCTGGCCGTTGAAATACTTATCAGCTAATTTCTTTGCGATCACAACTGCATCCGGTCTTCCGAGCGCGGTAGCTGCGTCACCTTTGGCCAGCCGGAAAGAGAACATTTTTAAAAAATCCTTCTGCACATACCTGCCCTTCTCTTTATCGAACTTATCGCCTACTGTAAACAATGGCTGCTCTTCCCAAATGATCTGGCTTGCCATTTCTATTTCGGGAATATCCTTTACAATGTTCTCAGCTAATATGCCCGGAGAAGATGCGAACGTAGATATCTCCCCGGAGTAGTACTGGTTCTCCATTACACGAAACAGCCGCTTATCATTTGCATGGAACCGGTCCTGCTTCAATTCATCTTTTAACCAAAGCATAATTAAAAGACTGCAAGTCATTCCCAGTGCCAGTCCGAAAATATTGATTAGAGAAAACGTCTTATTCTGTAAAAGATTTCTCCAGGCAATTTTGAAATAATTCTTAATCATAAGCCCCTCCTAACCTCCCCAAAGGGGAGGGATTTGATAATTAATATTTACTTGTCGCTTACTCATATTTGAACTTCCACAAGCCCCCCCTTCGGAGGCGTTGAGGAGACCTTTATTCTGTTCGTAACGATTTCACCGGGTTTGCTATGGCAGCTTTTATTGATTGAAAACTTACAGTCAGTAAAGCGATAATGAGAATCGTTGCAAAGGGTACAATAAAATAGAACCATTGGATCGTAATGCGGAAAGGATATCCCTGCAGCCAATTTGAGATAGTGAGCCATGCTAATGGCACCGCTATCGCGAATGCTATTACCAGCAGGATCGCAAATTCCTGGTATAATAATTTCAAGATCCGCATTACGGATGCACCCAATACTTTCCTGATACCGATTTCTTTGGTTCGTTGAAGTGTAGTAAATGAAGCAAGACCAAATAAACCCAGGCAGGCAACTAATATTGCCAGCATGGTAAATAATCCAAACACCTGACCAAATCGCTGATCAGCCTTGTATTGTTGATCGAAATGATCATCCAGAAAGAAATATTCGAAGGTATTGCCAGGAAAAAACTTATCCCAGTTGCTTTTTACAAGGGTTATCGTTTCACCTGCGTGTGATACAGGTGTTTTTATTGACAAGTATCCACGCACACCGGGTATTAAACGAAATATCAAGGGTTCAATCGCTTCACGTAAAGACTGTTGATGAAAATCTTCAGCAATGCCGACTATAGTATACCGGTTTCCCCAAAAATCAATTTGCTTACCTATTGCATCTTCTGGTTTATTCAAACCTAATTGCTCAAATCCTTTTTTATTAAAAATTACCGCACTGTCGTCAGTGCCAAAATCTTTTGAAAAATACCGACCAGCTACAAGCTTGATCCCATATTGTTTCATATAATCATGATCCATTCCAATTACCCGGTATTGCTTTTGTGTGGACTCATCAGTACCGACCAGTTTTATGCCACCAGCGTTCCAGTCTACAGGCTGTCCGGGTATGCTTGTCGATATAGACACACCTTTTATACCTGTTTGCTGATTTAATGCTTCCTTAAATGCAGACATGTTTTGCACATAGGTAGAATCGGTAAGAACTCCGGGCGGCCTCACAACCAGGGTTTGATCGATATTGATGCCTAATGATTGTTTGCGCATATATTGTATCTGCTGATAGACGGCAAGAGTGCCTATCAATAAAAACAATGATGCAGCAAATTGAAATACTACTAATCCCTTCCTTAATAAAGCTCCTTTTGTAGTGGCGATCAATTTCCCTTTTAATACTTCTATAGGTTTGAAAGCTGACAAGACAAAAGCGGGGTACAATCCCGAAAAAAATACCCCGATAAGAAATAAGCCAAATAGACCCAGCCAAAAACTTGTTTTACTAAACAATGAAAAAGAAAGTTGCTGACCTGAAAGCTGGTTAAAACCCGGTATAGCAATCATGACGAGCGCTACGGCAAGTATCAGTGCAAAACCATTAAGCAATGCGGATTCAGATAAAAATTGAATAACCAGCTGCTTCCGCTGCGAACCAACCGTCTTGCGAATGCCGACTTCTTTCGCCCTGTTGACTGCACGGGCCGTAGCGAGATTAATGTAATTAACCCATGCAATAACGGCTATAAAAAAAGCGATTCCTAATAAAAGATATGTAGTCTTTCCATCACCATTAGGCGCCGGCTCACCTATAAAATGGGAATTTAAATGAATAGCTGTCAAGGGTTCCAAATAGTAACTTACAGCAGCATTAAATCTTTTCATTTCTTCTGCGGTGAACTTTTCAACGACGGGTACAAATTTTTTCTCCACAACAGTTGGGTCCGCACCCTTTCGCAATAAGAGATAGGTAAGACAACCATCCCATTGCCAGGCAGTTTCAGGATTATTATCTGGCCCAACAATTTTTATAAACGATGGGTAGGAAAGCAGTATATCTGGTCTTAGTTGAGTATTGGCGGGTGCATCTTTAAATACGGCAGTAATTGTATAATCCCTCCGGCGATTCAACGTTAACCGCTTACCCAGCGCATTCGTGGTTCCATACAGTGTTTGGGCAGTTGTTTCGGATATAGCCGCAGTGAAAGGTTCTGTCAATGCTGTTTTGTTATCACCAGCTACTAATGGATAAGTAAAAATGCTAAAGAATGAATTTGTAGCGTAAAATACTTTACTGATCTTGACCGGTTGGTTATTGACTTCAGCAATTACAGCGTCGCGCGGTACAAGCTTTACATAATCTTCAACTTCCGGTATTGCATCCTTAAAGGAATTGCCAACTGCGTATGCGCCTGCCGCCCATTGAGTACTCAATTTTCCATTATCAAACCTGTCCTGTTGCACACGATATATTCGATCCTTGTTGGAATGAAAGTTTTCATAGCTTACTTCAAACGCTACGTATTGAAGGATTAATAAGCATGCCGCAATGCCAATCGCCAAACCGATTATATTGATCCCGGAGTAACTTTTCTGGCGCATGATATTCCGCCATGCAATCTTGAAATAGTTTTTGATCATGACGTTTGTTTTAATAATTATCAATTAATAATTATTAATTACCTGCCTACCGGCAGGCAGGTTAATTTATTCTGTTCTCAATGATTTCACCGGGTTGGCCAGTGCCGCTTTGATCGCCTGTGAACTGACAGTTATCAACGCAATTAGTAGCGCAATAACACCAGCAACAAGAAATATCCACCACCCGATATTTATCCTGTATGCAAAATCCTGCAACCACCTGCTCATCGCCCACCAGGCTAAGGGTATGGCTAACGCACATGCAATTAATACAAGGATCATAAAATCCCTGGACAGCATAGATATGATGTTGCTGATCGTCGCACCAAGTACTTTTCTTACACCTATTTCTTTTATTCTTTGTTCAGCTGTGTAAGTAGCCAATCCAAATAAACCGAGGCATGCGATAAGAATTGCAATTACAGCAAGTGTCAGTCCTAATTTACCAGTTCGTTGTTCAACACGATACATATTGTCAAAACTCTCATCCATGAACTGATAACTAAATGGCATACCCGGCGCCATGGCTTTCCACTTGCTTTCAATATTGCCAACCAATTGCTTTATATCGGTTGTACTTACTTTAAATGCCGTAGCCCATGAATTATCTGCCAACCGGAAACAAAGCGGACCAATATTTTCTTTCATTGATTCGAAGTGAAAATTTTTTACGACACCGATCACTTCACGACTTATAAGTGTGTTACCGAATCCGTCCTGGAAAAACGTATATAATTTTTTACCTACCGGCTCATCCCAACCCAACAACCTGGCCGCAGTTTCATTAAGAATAGTAGCATTTGAGTCGGTACCAAAATCTTTAGAGAAATTGCGCCCTTGTATTACTTCCATTTCCATTAATGGAATATAGTTATGGTCAATGTTCCATACCTGCATATTCACACTATTAGTAGAACTCATTGCTGCTTCTGAAGAAAAACTTACATCATTTCTCGAAGAACCTGCTACAGGAAGATAACCGGCATACGTTGACCCTTTCACCCCTGAGAATTTGGAAACCTCGTTCTTAAATGCGTCACGATTATTTCCTAACGCACCCGTACCATTGACAATAAGCACCTGGTCTTTAGTAAACCCAAGTTTCTTTGTTTGGATATAATTTAACTGTTTAAATACAATGATCGTAGCTGCTATCAAAAAAATAGACGTAGTAAACTGGCCGACAACTAACACATTTCTTAATGCGCTTCTTTTTAAACCGCCACTAAGCTTTCCCTTTAAAACCACGATAGGATTGAAGGAAGAAAGTATAAAGGCCGGATAAAGTCCAGCTAATAAGCCAACAATAAGCGGCAATGCAATAAGAAAAACCAGATACCTTGTTTGTAAGAGATCTGAAATGTGCAATTGCTTCGCTGATAAATTGTTAAACCAGGTTAAGCAAAGCCAGGCGATGGCTATTGCGAAAACAGTAGATATAGTGGTAGTTAAAATAGATTCAGTTAAAAACTGTTTTATCAATGATGTTTTTTCAGAACCAACTACTTTACGTATGCCTACTTCTTTTGCGCGGCTGGCAGATCTTGCCGTGGAAAGATTCATGAAATTGATACAGGCAAGCAAAAGGACAAATAAGGCAACTGCGGAAAAAATATATACATATTGAATATTGCCATTGACATTTAGTTCTGCAACACGGCCAGAACGTAAATGGATCTCAGTTAATGGCATCAGGCTATACTCCAATTTATTGCCGGCTTTTTCAAACTCGTCCATGGATTTTATTTGCATAAACTGCGCGGCCTGCGGTACCACATATTTATTTATGAACTGGGGAAAATTCCTTTCAAATGCTTTATGATCCGTTCCGGGTTTCAGCAATAGATATGTTTGATGGTTATGGCTTAGGAAATTTCCCCATTGGTACTGGATGTTGTCCATGGAAAAGAGCATGTCAAAAGTGAAATGGGAATTATGCGGAATGTCCTTGATCACTGCAGTCACCTTATACAGCGTTTTCCCATTGTCGTCAGTTTCGATGTTTTTTCCGACTGCATCGGTTGTTGCAAAATATTTTTTTGCTGCTGATTCTGAAATAACCACAGTATTAGGTTCATTCAAAGCCGTTTTTGCATTCCCGGCAATTACCGGAATTGTAAAAACATCAAAAAGTGTGGAATCGGCATGAGCTACATTATTCTCCCTGATAAATTCGTTGCCTTTTTTTACAAGCTTGGAACCTCCTGAGGTAAAAAAGCGGGCAAATTCCTCAACCTGGGGGTAGTCCTTTTTGAGTACGGCACCCATCGGATCAGAAGCCACTGCCAGGTGTAATTTATTTCCCCCAAAAACAATATCGGAGTTAATGCGATATATCCTGCCAGCCTTTTCATTGAAGCGGTCGTAACTTAATTCATCGGCTACGTACAGGGCAATTAGAATAAAACAGGCCAGCCCCGAAGCCAGGCCTATAATATTTATGAAAGAAAAGGTTTTATTCTTTACGAGGTTTCTCCAGGCGATCTTGAAATAGTTTTTAATCATGGCTATACCCCCTGTCCTCCGCCGCGGCGGAGAAACTTAGATTTAAACAGGTTTGTGTGTTTGGAAAGTTGAAAAACTATACCGCCAATCCGAACCGAGTTATTACTAAGTCCATCAAGGAATAGATGATGAATGGAGCGTCGCAAAATATCTCAATCAGGACTACTGCCGGCAACATCGTCAACTAACATATAAAGAACTATTCAATCAACTAATGAAACCACCTACTAAGTCCCCCTTTTAGGGGGCAGGGGGGTTTACACTAAAATATTCTCAGTCACTGTCTGTCCATCCAGCATGCGGATGATACGATGACTGTAGCGGGCATCATGCTCAGAGTGTGTAACCATAATGATAGTAGTTCCCTGCTCATTCAGATCGGTGAGCATTTGCATTACTTCACTACCATTATGCGAATCAAGATTACCGGTAGGCTCGTCGGCGAGGATAAGTTTTGGCTTATTGACCACTGCTCTTGCTACGGCCACACGTTGCTGCTGACCACCTGATAACTGTTGTGGATAGTGATTGCGACGATGCATGATCTGCATTTTGTCCAACACCTCTTCCACTCTTTTTTTCCTGTCAGCTCCTTTTACACCTGTATAGATAAGTGGCAATTCAACATTTTCAAAAACTGTAAGCTCATCAATGAGATTAAAGCTTTGGAATACGAAACCGATATTTCTTTTGCGCAGATCGGCTCTTTTGCGTTCATTGAATTTTGCCACTTCAATACCATTGAATTGATAGCTACCGTCATCGGGATCATCAAGCAGGCCAACAATATTTAATAACGTGGACTTGCCACAACCTGATGGACCCATTACGGCCACAAACTCCCCCTCTTTTATTTCAAAAGAAAGTTTGTTCAATGCTACTGTTTCTACTTCTTCGGTGCGATAGGTTTTTTCGAGATTTGCAATCTTGATCATTTTTTATTGTTTAAAGTGAAGGTGAAAGTTTAGATGTTGAAAAAGAAAAGTCCGAGTGAAGGAAGATCGAACTCGGTTTCCCTGGCGGCTTCGGTTTTCTTTGTCTCCTTGCATTTCTCTCTCTGCAATTTCGTACAGGCTGAAGCCTTGTTACAAGTGCCTTGTATTTTTTTAGCCGAAGAAATCAAACTGACTGAAAAAATCAGTATGAACACATAAATGATTTTATTTTTCATGGCTATACTTTTTTATAAGTGATTAAAACTGTTCTAATTTTTAATAACAAGTTCCTGCATGTTTCCATAGTTTTCATAGCTGGAGGTAACCACTTTGTCCCCTGCTTTTAGTCCCTGCAATACCTGGTAGTAATCCGGGCTCTGCATGCCAAGCTGTATATCCACTTTATATGCTGTCTTTCCGTTGTCTGCCACTTTAAAAATCCAGTTGCCTCCGGTTTGCTGATAGAATCCGCCTTTCGGCAAAAGCAATGCAGTGATCTCATCACTCAATGCCAGCCTTATCTGTAAGGTCTGGCCACGACGAATACCTTGTGGCACCTGTCCTTCAAATTCCATATCAACCTGGAAACGACCATTCGTAACCTGTGTGTAAACTTTTTTGATCTTCAGGTAATAATCCTTCCCCGCAAAACTGAATTCACCCACAAGATCATTATAGATACGGGAGATGTAATGTTCGTCAATATCCACTCTCACTTTAAATCCGCTAAGGATATCAAGCTGTCCAAGTCGTTCTCCTTTGTTTTTTGATTGCCCGATCTCGGCATCAAGTGAAGTAAGTTGACCATCAACCGGAGCTCTTACGATAAGGTCGCCAACTTTTTTCTGCATTACATTCAACGCTTCCTGGGAACCTTTATAAGATTGCTGTGCCTGTCTGAATTGAGAATTTCCGGATACAGAATCCTGCTTCATGATCTGTTCAGCAAGTCTTTTCTTTTCCAGCAGGTATAAATAATTATTTTCTGACTGTTTGAATTCTTGTCCACCAATTACTTTTTGATCATATAGGGTTTTATTCAGCCTATAAATTCTTTCCGCTTCTTTTAATTGGCTATTCGCATCAGTCAGTTGATTCAAACGGTTGACTGTATTTTGCTGAGAAGCATTCTGCGAGATCTGCATTTGAGTAAGCAGGTTATAAACCGCAGTTTGCTGGTTTACCAGGCTTAATTCCAAATCAGTATTCGATAACCTCAGAATGGGCTGATCCTTTTTCATCATAGCGCCATCTTCCACATATTTTTCTTCCACCCGTCCACCTTCCAGGGCATCAAGATAGATGGTGGTAATTGGCAACACCACTCCATTGACCGGGATAAACTCCCTGAAGGGACCTGATTTAATTTCACTGATAGTTATTCTTTCCGCCTCAACGTTTAAACGGCTTTTTCCTGAAGTCAGGTAATAACTTGCACCGATCAAAACAAGAATGCCAACAACGCCAGTGATGGTCAAGATGCGTTTGCGGCTCCATTTCTTTTTTGCGATAACTCTATCCACGGTTATAATTGGTTTTAAAAAGTCCGATTTGTTAAAATAAGCTGCTTCAACCTTACGACTGCATTGAAGATTGAAGCAGCTATATTGATATCCACATGAGAAACTGGTTTTTATTATGGGAACAATATGCCAGTTTATAACGGATGTGATTTACAAAAGGTTACAAGAGCCAGATCTACGAAAGTGTTCGTTAGTGATACAACAAGTGTCCGCTTTTGATACAGTTGGTTAAACCCGTAATTACTAAAAAATTAATTGCCATGACTTTGTAATTATGGTATAATTGCAGGAGTTGTTAAAACTCAAATTGAAATTTTCTGTTGAAATTATAGATGATATTAAAAAATGCGTCCATATTAGTTGTAGATGATGACCCCGATGTGCTAACCGCAGTAAGGTTATTGCTAAAAACAGAAGTGAAAGAGGTAATAACTGAAAAAAATCCGGAAAACATTCGCTGGCATTTGAACAAAGATCATTTTGACCTGATCTTGTTGGATATGAATTTCACAAGTTCGATCCATACCGGCAATGAGGGTCTGTTTTGGCTAAATGAGATCAAAAAATTAAAAGCTGATTCTGCAGTGATCATGATCACTGCTTATGGCGCTATCGATCTTGCCGTTCGTTCCTTAAAAGAAGGCGCTGCAGACTTCGTCGTCAAGCCCTGGCACAATGAAAAACTTATTTCTATTATTAAAGATGCGCTGAAAAGAAAAGAAACCAAAACATCGCTCAGCCCCGGTCTGCATGGAGGTTCGATCATCGGCAAAGAGCTGATCGGTGAATCCGAAGTAATGCAGCAAATATTTTATAAAGTCGAAAAGATTGCACCTACTGATGCTAATATCTTAATACTGGGAGAAAATGGAACCGGTAAGGATCTGGTTGCAAAAGCAATCCACCAACAATCGCTTCGTGCTGATAAACCATTTGTGAAAGTGGATGTAGGAGCCTTGACAGAATCGCTGTTTGAAAGTGAATTGTTTGGTCATAAACGGGGCGCTTTTACCGATGCAAGGGAAGACAGGATAGGAAGATTTGAAACTGCAAATGGCGGAACGCTTTTTCTTGATGAGATCGGGAATATCTCTTTGCAACAACAGGCTAAATTGCTGAATGTATTACAAAACCGGCAGATAATCAGGCTGGGCAGTAATGAACCAATTGCAGTTGATATTCGTTTGATCTGTGCGACTAATGTCTTACTCAGTGAGCTTGCAAATGAAAATCGTTTCCGGAAAGATCTTATTTACCGGATCAATACAGTTGAGATCGTAATGCCACCATTACGTAAAAGAGGAAATGATATTTTATTGCTTGCCAAATATTTTTCCAGGTTGTATTCTAATAAATACATAAAACCGGAATTGGAGTTTGATCATAAAGCAACTGATAAACTATTGAATTATCACTATCCGGGAAATGTAAGAGAACTTCAATACACGATCGAAAGAGCCGTGATCATGGCAGATGAGCCCGTATTGCAGGCAAATGACCTTATCTTTTCACCAATAGAGTCCATGGGATCGCCTGAAAATGAACCGGAGGAAATGAAATTAAGCACTATCGAAAAAAATACTATCTTAAAAGTTATCGAGAAAAATAATGGCAATATTACCAAGGCCGCTAAAGAATTAGGATTAACGAGAACTGCATTGTATCGGAGATTGAGTAAGTATGATATTTAAACCCAACCCCCTGTCCCCCTAAAGGGGGGACTTAGGTGGCATATAACTTCTGTTAATCTGAATTCTATCGCTTTTATTGCGTCGTATATTTTGTCATTGCAACTATTTAATAACAAGATTAAATCTAAGTTCCCCCTTTAGGGGGACAGGGGGTATGATATTTAAGCAATTTGAATGGAGAATTTTGATACGGATAGTGTTCTTATTTATAACACTTAGCGCCGCATCCTTTCTTTTGGTAAAAGAGTTGTACGTCTACTTATTATTGGTCATTCCTCTTATCATCTACCAGGTTGTTGATTTTTATCGTTTTCATAAGAAAGCACATGATGAATTGAACCAGTTTGTGGAATCAGTGCATTACCGTGATTTCTCAAGAAGCTTTGATGTAAAACATGCGCCGGTTGAGATACAACCGCTTCGCCAGGGCTTTAATGAGATCAATACAACATTCAAGGTGATCAGTAAGGAAAAAGAAACCCAATATCAATACCTGCAAAAAATTCTCGAGCTTGTTGATACCGGTATCCTGTCTTATGAAGAAGAAACCGGCAAGGTTGTCTGGATGAATGAATCGCTAAAGAACATGTTGCAACTCCCCTATCTTAAAACGATCCATTCGCTGTCAAAAAGAGACGAGGTACTGTATCAGCAAATTATTTCTTTAAAACCCGGTGATGGGAGAATTGCAACCGCTCATTTGGAAACTTCTTCATTCAAAATATTGTTATCGGCAACGGCTTTTCAAACCGAAGGAAAAATTTATAAATTGATCGCGTTTCAGAATGTGAATGAAGCGTTGGATGAAACAGAATCAAAAGCATGGCAAAAACTGCTTAGCGTATTGACGCATGAGATCATGAATTCGGTAGCGCCCATCTCCTCGCTTGCAGAAACATTAAAGCACCGGTTACAGCAATCGGTAGCAGTGTTGAGTAATGAACACGGTTCCGTCGATGATCTTGAATTAGGAATTGAAACAATTAAAAGAAGAAGTGAAGGTCTTTTAAAGTTTGCGGAAACTTATCGCAATCTGAATAAGATCACAACGCTGAATCTGAAAAAAGTTTTTGTACGAGATATCTTTGAGAATTTATTTCAGCTGATGCAGCCCACGCTGGAACAAAAAAATATTGAAGTAGAAACGATCTTAAAAGATCCCGATCTTTCCCTGGAAGCAGATACCAATCTTCTTGAACAGGTGTTGATCAATCTTGTTGTGAATGCTATTGAAGCAGTAAAGGAAAAACAACATCCGCGGATAATATTGTCCGCTTATTTAAATACCAACCGAAAAACTGTTATAAGAGTTTCTGATAATGGCAATGGGATGCCGGCAGAGATCATAGAGAAAATTTTTATCCCATTCTTTAGTACCAAAAAAAGCGGTAGTGGTATTGGTCTTAGCCTTTGTAAACAAATTATGATGCTGCACAAAGGAAATATACAGGTGCAATCTGTAGAAGGAGAAGGAACAGCATTCCTTTTACAATTCTAGTTGTCTATATCTAAAGGTTTGGTTTAGTTCAGGGTTTTTCCTCATTGTATCTCCTTTGACGATAGAGATCTCTCCTATTTTTTAATAGTTCTGCTCTGGTTGCATCATCCATTTCCTCCCGGCCTGTTTCTATAATACCGCCCTCACTCCTGCGCTCCCAAAGTCGGAGACCCCGCTCGTATTCAGATTCGTTGATCTTGTCGCGTTCTGCTTCGTGCAAACGGTTCTTATAAAGATTGTCTAAATTGTAATGTTCATGTGTATAAAAATCCGGATCCCTCTCATCAATTAGCTTTTTACCCTTTGCTCTTTTGTCTGCCTTTCTTTCAGCGGCTTTTAGGTTTTCATTTCTCACTTCATTTGCAGTAGCTGCTAAAGCTGTTGACTCCATCTCCCGTCCAAGTGTGGAAGAAATTCTCCTTTCTGCATCTACAGTCAGGTGGTTTCTATCATATTCCGGTAACCTGCTTAATTGCTCTATTGCAATATTTGGGATTAAAACATCATCATCTTTACGATCAAGCTCTGCGAGACCAATCGGGATCAAAATTTTCCTGGGTAACAGTTTTAATTCATTTTCTTCAAGGTCAACTATTAGATATCGAACCTTTTTTTCCTGCGTATCTAAGATCAATTCCTCAACTACTCCTAATTTCTGACCAGTTATATATTTTACATCCCACCCACGTATATCAGGCTCACCCTTCACAATTTCATACTCCGAACGGTCAAGTTCCTGGAGACGTTTTTGATTTGTGTTGCTCATATAGATATTATTTGTAAAACAAATGGTTTAACTCAAAAAATGCTCCTACCTAAGCTATTGAATTGTATAATGCTTGTTTTTCCTGAAGCTGAAGAAAAGATGTTGGTGCCGGTCGGCTGGAAGTTTTGTCCTGCTCTTCCTTATTTTTTAACATTACATAAGCTACGATTCCTCCCAGTATCAACAATAACACCAGGATCCACACCCATGTCCACGAATTTCTTTTTTTCTGTACATGTATTTCGGCCATAAATCGATTTTTTAGATTAAGAATTAATCCTCACTTTACACATAACATAAAGCATGCCTGTGTTAATTCCCGGGATTATATAGGATTTGTGAGCCTTTTGATCAGGGAAAAACTTAAAGAATGTTGTAGCGATCATCATAGTGTGGAAGAAATACCATAAAATATAAAAAGGTTCAAAAAGAACCTTTTATGCTCGGGAAGTGGGATTTGCTCATTCAAGAACTACTTTTCCTTTCAATGAAAATCCTCTTTCGCTGTGATCTTACTGCTACGAGCACCATGCAAACAAAATGATTATTTATTTTTCCGCCTGATGCTGATTATCCGGAATATTCTAGTTGTCTCACAAGAACTTCTTCGATAGCTCATCATATATCAAAAGAAGTTTATTCGACCTGCCATCGGTATCAAAAATTTTTTCCCATGTACTTAATGGTTCCCAAATGCAAGTGCCTTTACCTTTGCCGTTCGGCAATTCAAATGCAATTTTATTTACTTCTTCTTTCAATGCAGAATATTCAACCACGATCACATCTTTATTATAGCGGCGGACCAGGTCGTTAAGATTATTTTCCAGATCGCTGAGCGTACCATGCCATTTTGGATAATAGGATTCACCAATCACATCGAACTGCACGCCCCTTGCGAGCATGTTGTCAATAAAGAAAACCGATTCATGATTCTGCCCTCCCAATGCTACATGAAGCATCATCACTACAGTAGGATCTACCGCTTTTACTGCAGCCGTTCCTGCATTAATTAGCTGCGCGGTGCCGTCAATATTGCTCACATTCCCTTCCGGCCAAACAATGCCATGATTAATTTCATTCCCTATCTGCACCATATCCGGGGTTGTGCCCTGTGCTTTTAATTCTTCCATTACTTTTTTGGTGTAATCATATAATGCCTTTTTCAATGCAGTGAAAGATAAATTTCGCCAGGCAGCAGGTTTGATTTGTTTCCCAGGATCTGCCCAGTAATCACTGTAGTGAAAATCGAGCAGCAGTTTCATGCCTGCAGCCTTCACCCTTTTTGCCATTTGCTTTGTATGTTCCAGGTCACAATAACCTTTTTTGGGAGAATAGCCGCTGTCTCTCGCAGGATCATTGAAGATCCGGAGGCGTACATAATTAAATCCATGGTCTTTCAAAATTTGGATCGCGTCTTTTTCAACTCCTTTGTCGGAAAACCTGATTCCTCTATCCTCGAGCTGCGGAAGAAAAGAAATATCAGCACCTATCATTTTATCAACAGGTCTTGGTTTAGCTGCCCCGCCTTTTAACTCGTAGGTTTTATCAAATGTAAATGTGTTTGCATTTTCCGTAGATACCGTAATAATATCAGTTGACCCGCTGAATAAACCGGGTGATGATGCTTCAAATTTTATGATACCCGGCTCACCGGTGCTTTGTACAATCACCTGGCACTTCCCGTTAAAAGCACTTCGCTGCCACGCACCTTCCATACATTTATCGGGTTCATGACTGCTGGGATCGCCATTACCGACACCAATAATTTTTCCTGGTCCTCCGATTGTGAAGCGAACCATATTGCTTGCATCCGGCACTTCTCTACCTTCACGATCGATAATGCTTATGTTCATTACCGTTACATCGTTGCCATCGGCCAGCATTGTGGTTTTATAAGGCGTTAATACCACTTCAGCCGGTGCACCGGTTGTTTCGATTTTCGAACTGAGTTTTTTTCCCTTTTTGTATGCAACTGCTTCCAGATTTCCAGGTTCAAATTTTACTTTCCATTGCAAATGGCTATTACGCGGCATATCTTTTTTTCCAAGACTTTTCCCATTTAAAAACAATTCCACGTTGTCAGCATTGCTGTTAACCCATACATCAATTTCTTTTGGAGGCTTTCCCCATTCGTTGCGATGATTCCAGTGCGGCGAAATATGCAGCACGTCCTTATCTGTCCACCAGCTTTGATAGTAGTAATAGATATTTTTTGGAAAGCCGCACATATCCATAATACCAAAATGCGAATTGATATTTGGCCATTTGAATGGAGTTGGTTCACCACGATAATCAAAACCTGTCCATACAAAACCACCAAGCCAAAAATCATTCGGAGCCGCCAGCTTCCACCAGGTTTCTGCCGTGCTTGCCCACCATGGAGCGGTAATATCCTGGTCTGGTAAATATCCGCGAACAGAATCCTTTTCCAAAATGCCACGGGTAGTAACAGTGCTTCCCATTTCAGTCCCCAGTATGGGTTGGGTTGGATGATCTTTATGATACTCTTCCACAGCATGCTGACGATAATTAAAACTCCGAACGGGTATTACTTCATTCACACCACGAAATACATTTGGAACGTCAGCAGCATAAGTACATGTACGGGTAGGATCCAATTGTTTTAGTTTAGCAATAAATGTTTGTGCAATCCTTTTGCCATTGCTTTGTGTATGGATCCAACCTTCTTCATTACCAATACACCACATAAACACACTTGCACGACTCCTGTCTCTCTTTACCAGTCTTTCAAACTGGCTCATGTATTCAGGACCGCTATTGAGTAGTCGTTGTTCATCCATTACCAGCATGCCTAAACTATCACATGCATCAAGTAATTGTGGTGTTGGCGCATTATGGCTTGTACGGTATGCATTAGTACCCAGATCTTTTAATAAACCGACCCTATAATAATGCAGATAATCAGGCTGTGCACTTCCCAAACCGGCATGGTCGTGATGATTATTCGTTCCAACTATTTTAATATACTTTCCATTTAAGTAAACACCATTTGGTTTTATCTCGACTGTACGGAAACCAAAACGCATTTTTTTTGAATCAATAACTTTTCCCTTTTCTTTTACTTCAACAACCACCCTGTACAGGTAAGGATTTTCAAGACTCCATAAAAAAGGATTATCAACGACAATGGTTTGCCTGGCAGTCTTTTCTTCTTGTGTATTAATAATTAATGGCTGCTCTTTTGCAGTCCCGATCAGCTTACCGCTTCTGTCTGTTAAAAAAGTATTGATGGAATAAGTGGAAACAGTACTTCCTTCATTTGCCACAGTTGCCTCTACTGTCAGTGTTGCTTTCTTATTTGTGATGGATGAATAAGCAAAAACACCATCGGTTGCAATATGCGTATTCGAATATTTATTCAACCATACATGCCTGTAAATTCCTGCGCCTTCATAGAACCATCCTTCATATTGAGTGGCATCTACTCTTACGCAAATAACATTATCCCGACTGTAATTAATAAAGTCTGTTACATCATAACTTTCGCCAACATACCCGCTTTTATTATTGCCGAGATAAAATCCGTTAATCCAAATATTGGCATCACGAAAGATCCCGTCAAACTGAAGTTGAAACCGCTGACCGGAATCGGATTGAGCAACTTTAAAACTTTTACGATACCATCCGATACTTGTTGCCGGGAACAAACCTCCAACAGGTTTATAACCGTGACTTTCCACATCAGGATTATCGACAAATGTAAATGGCAATTCAACTGCCCAATCGTGCGGAAGTGATAATGTACGCCATGCACTGTCTTTGAACCTGGGTTCTGCAGGCGTGCCTGGTGTGCCACCAGACTTTGAAAAAATTGTCCGTATACTATAATTAAAATCTTTTTCCGGATTAGCTGCATGACCGAATGCAAATTTCCAATCGGCATCGAGATTTATTTTTTGGCGGGGAGATTGCGCTGAGGATGATAATCCAACTAATAAAAAGCAAACAGCGTTGAGAAATCGTCTTTTTATCTTTCGCATGCCGGTAAGATGTTTTATTATTAATGATTTCGAACCTGATTACTCTAAGGTGCATAAAAGTTCTATTATTTGCTGAAAGCGGCAAATAAATGATCAGGATTCGACCTTTGTAAAAGCCGAAACTTTAGGGATTAAAAAAAACCCAAACACTTGAGAATTAGTAAGCCGGGCAGACAGAAAATTTGATTTCAACCTTCTGGCATATTTCTTTATTTTTGCTGCCCTTTAATTGGGATATGCCGGGATAGCTCAGCTGGTTAGAGCACAGGATTCATAACCCTGAGGTCGGCAGTTCAAGTCTGCTTCCCGGTACGAAAAGGCTCCTTTTGGGGTCTTTTTTATATAGAGGTCCTTTTGTATTAACTAATTCAATTTTTGATGAGAACACCACCCAGATCATTTTTGTTATGTTTATATTTTTAAAGGTTGCTGTGGCAGTATCGATTATTGTTAAGGCTTACTTGCATGTATATATTGCATATAGAAACAATATCAACTTAGGAGGAGCAGGTGGACTTCCTGTTAAAACATTATGGTATTTTACTAAACCTGTTGCGGACGATTATGAGTCGCTGAAGAAAATATGCAATTACCTTCAATCGGGCAATATAATATAATTAGTATTTTCTCTAATCAGTTACTTTCCGGATTCATATGCGTTAGAGCCGGACGGCAGTTCAAGCCAGCTTCGCGATACAATAAAAGGCTTCTTGTCAGAATCCTTTTATTGTTTTTTCCGTACTAGGGTAATTTAGTGAGTGGACTTCATATATAAATAAAGCTGTCATTTACGACAGCTTTATTTATTTAATTTTCACGGGAAGAATAGTTTCCTAGAACTTTATTTAAAACTGATTGCATGATGAAGGTCTATGATTTTAATTATGACTTATTATATAATAGGAATAATTGTTTATATAATTCCCATCTTAACAAGATCTTGCGATAGGAATAAACTGTACGTAAGATAGAGTTGAAAAGAGCATAAGTGTGTAAGATACCCGGTCTTAAAATTAGTTTTAACGATGATTCCGGTTTGAGACACTCCAGTGTTCATCAAGGACAAAAGAGATCAGGTAATATATTTCTTCCGGGTTGTTTGGTTTGCTGATAAAATGAAAAGCACCCATTTCTTTCAATTCTTTTGATTCGTCAACATCCCTTGATGTAGTAAAAATAACTACAGGAATATGTTTTAATCTTTCATTCTTTTTAATTTCAGCTAAACATTTCTTTCCATCGATACGGGGCATCCTGAGATCTAAAAAAATGAAATCAGGCAAGGTGCTTTCAGGATCAGTCAATAATGTCAATGCCTGTTCTCCGTTATTTGCAGATATACATTCAATATCAGCATCTACTTCTTTAACGGATTCAATAAACAAATTTCTATCGTCCGCATCATCATCAATAATAAAGAAAGTCATATTTTTTTTCATACACTTTATAAAAATGACTGTTAAGGACTTAATGATCCATAATGTATTCCAAAGATTATTACTTTTAAAAGTTATGCTGTTATATTATCCCGACAATATTTTATATAATTATATGTTCCCCAACACTGGTGTCTGACTCCCATTGTTTCTTAAACACCGAAGGTGTCTGGCCGGTAACTTTCTTAAATTGCTGGCAAAGATGCGATACACTGCTGTAATTCAACTGGTAGGAAATTTCTTTTATGCTTAGTCTTTCATATGCAAGCAATTCTTTGACTCTATCCACGCG